>CBIHLR010000127.1:0-7051 GCA_966210875.1 uncultured Brevundimonas sp.
AGGTGTCGATGCGGATGTCCTGGTCGCGGATCTCGATCTCGACGTCCTCGACCTCGGGCAGGACCGCCACGGTCGCGGCCGAGGTGTGGATGCGGCCCCCGGCTTCAGTCGCCGGGACGCGCTGGACGCGGTGGACGCCGCTTTCGAACTTCAGCCGGCCGAAGACCCCCTCGCCGGTGATGGTGGCGACGATCTCCTTGTAGCCGCCGACCTCGCCTTCCGAGACGCTGTCGACTTCGACCCGCCAGCCACGGCCCTGGGCGTAGCGCTGGTACATGCGGAACAGATCGCCGGCGAACAGAGCCGCCTCGTCCCCACCCGTGCCGGCGCGGACTTCCAGGATCGCCGAGGCGTTCTCGTCGGCGTCGCGGGGGGCGAGCAGCAGGGCCACCTCGCGCTCCAGCTGGGGCAGCCGGTCCTCCAGCGCCTCGCGCTCCTCGGCCGCCATCAGGGCCAGCTCGGGATCCGAGGACATCAGTTCGAGGTCGGCCATTTCACTGCGCGCCCTCGACAGGGCGTTGACGGCGTCGGCCACGGGCTTGAGCTCGGCGTGCTCCTTGGCCAGGCGCACGATCTCGCCGCCGTCGGTCGCGGCCGACATGCGCGCCTCGACTTCGTGAAAGCGGTCGAGAACCTGATCGAGACGGGCCTGGGGGAGGTGCAAGCGGGTGCTGCCTTTGGAAAGCGAGGGGGCCTTCTAGCGGCGCGGGCCTAGCGCGGGAAGGTCTCGGCGAAGCTCGGCCGAGCCTCCAGGGCTTCGGAAAGGGCCGCCAGCTTCGGCCGGCCTTCGCGCCAGTCGAACTCCGGATGCCGGAAGCCGAGCCAGGTCACCAGCACGCCCGTCGCGACGACGCCGAGGTCCAGAGGCTCGGGCCGGATGTCGCGCGCTTCGAGCGCGTTTAGGGTGCGGCCGAGATTGGTGCGCCAGCGTGCGATCCAGCCGGGCGACTGCTCGGCCTCCGGCCGACGCTTCTCCAGCACCCATTTCACGCCCATCTCGAGCCCGGCGTCGGCCAGGGTCTCCAGCTGGCGCACGCGCCAGTGGTCCGGCCCCTCCGGGGGCAGCAGGCGGGGGCCGCTGGTCCCCTGCGCGTCCAGCCAGGCGCAGATCAGCGGACTGTCGGTGAAGACCTCGCCCGTGTTGGTCACCAGCGCGGGCACCTGGACGATCGGATTGGCGTCCACCAGGTCCGGGTCGTCCGCGTAGGGGTCGGCGCGGCGCTCCTCGCAGGCGCCGATCAGGCCGCGCTCGCGCAGCACGATGCGGCACTTGCGCGCGTAGGGGCTGGGGTCGGTGATGTAGAGGCGCATCTTCACTCCACGGCCACCAGGTCGCCGGCCGCCTTGGTCGCCTCGATCTCGGCGGCCCGGGCTTCGACCAGTTCGACGATGTGGTCGATCATGCCGGCGTTGTCCTGCTTGTGCGCGATCTTGCCAGCCAGATAGACCATGCCCGCGCCCTTGCCGCCGCCGGTGAAGCCGACGTCGGTGAACAGCGCCTCGCCGGGCCCGTTCACGACGCAGCCGATGATCGACAGGCTCATCGGCGTGGCGATGTGGGCCAGCCGCTTCTCCAGCTCGGCCACCGTGCCGATGACGTCGAAGCCCTGACGGGCGCAGGACGGGCAGGCGATGATGTTCACGCCCCGGTGCCTGAGACCGAGGGACTTGAGGATGTCGAAGCCGACGTGAATCTCCTCCACCGGATCGGCGGCGAGCGACACGCGGATGGTGTCGCCGATGCCCGACCACAGCAGGTTGCCCATGGCGATGGACGACTTGATCGTGCCGGTGCGCAGCGGCCCCGCCTCGGTCACGCCGACGTGCAGGGGGCAGTCGATGGCGTCCGCCAGCAGCTGATAGGCCGCCACCGTCAGGAAGGGGTCGGACGCCTTCACCGAAATCTTGAACTCGTGGAAGTCGTGGTCCTGCAGGATACGGGCGTGGCCCAGCGCGCTTTCGACCATGGCCTCGGGGCAGGGCTCGCCATACTTTTCCAGCAGCTCCTTCTCCAGCGAACCGGCGTTTACGCCGATGCGCATGGAGCAGCCGTGATCCTTGGCGGCCTGGACCACCTCGCGCACCCGGTCGCTCGAGCCGATGTTGCCCGGATTGATGCGCAGGCAGGCGGCGCCGGCCTGGGCGGCCTCGACGCCGCGCCGGTAGTGGAAATGGATGTCAGCCACCAGCGGGACCTTCGCCTCGCGCGCGATGGTGCGGAAGGCGGCGGTGGATTCCTCGTCGGGGCAGGAGACGCGGACGATGTCAGCGCCGGCTTCTTCCAGGCGGCGGATCTGGTCGATGGTCGCCGCCGCATCAGACGTGGGCGTGTTGGTCATCGACTGGACGGTGATCGGCGCACCGCCGCCGACGGGCACGGAGCCGACCATGATCTGGCGGCTCTTGCGGCGCTCGATGTGACGCCAGGGCCTGATGTGGCCAAGCTCAGTGGGGGAGGCGGACATGGCCCCAAGATAGGCTGTTCAGGCGGCCCGCGCCATCAGCCGGCGACGGGAACCTGCGGCTGTTCCGGAGGCGGGCTCTCGGCCGGGGCGGACGGGGGCGGAGCGACCGGCTCGGGCGCCGAGGCCTGCTGTTCGCGCAACCGCGCCTCCGCCGCGGCCTGGGCCGCGCGATTGCGCGCGTCCGCCTCGGCGGCCGCTTCACGGGCCAGCTGCTGGGCGCGATTGTTCAGGCTGGCAAGCTGGGTCAGGGAGGCTTCCAGCTGTCCGGCGCGCTCGCCGTTCAGGAAGAGGTCGAAGGCCGTCGGGTCGGACACGTCGACCACCAGGCCGGGCGCGTTCGGGGCGCGATAGGCTTCTCCAGCCGCCAGCTGGCGGGCGAAATGGACCACCCCGTCCTGGGCGCGGATCACGATGTTGGCGGCGCGGCGCGCCTGCAGGATCACGCCCGAGCGGCCCTCGGCGGCGCCGTATATGGCCCCCCGCGGGTTGAAGGCGGCGCCGACCGGACCGCCCGAATCCGGCGCGGAGGCTGCGGCGGCCGCGCCCGCCAGCGCGGGGGCCAGGACGTCCTCGAGGCCGGGGGTGACATAGAGGACCGGCGTGGTCTGGTCCGGCGGGGCCGGGCGTGGCGCGTCCAGCTCGAACTCGGCGGCGACGTCGCCCACCCGCCAGCTTTCGGGGATTTCGGCGAGGTCCGAGGGCGTCGGCCGGTCGAGCAGATTGACCCGCTGGATCACATTCCAGCCGACCACGGCCACGACCAGGGCGGCGATGCCTCCGGCCCACAGCGGCGAGTTGCGGCGCGGCTCGTCGAAGGCCACGCCGACCGGCGGCTGCAGCGTCTGGCTCGGCAGGTCGTAGTCGCGGCGCAGCCGTTCGGCGGCGGCCGTCTCGTCCAGCCCAAGGGCCTGGGCGTAGGCGCGGGCGTGGCCGAGCGCAAAGGGCCGCGACGGCAGGTCGGCCAGCCGGCCGTCCTCAAGCGCGGTCAGGTAGCGCGTCGGCACGCGGGTGATGTCCGAAAGCTCGGCCAGCGAGCGGCCCGAGGCGAAGCGCGCGGCCTTGAAGGCCGAGCCCAGGCTGTCAGCGTCCTCGATCGCGATCGGGGGTCCGGCCCGCGCGCCCTCGGCGGTCCGATAGGCCTCGAACTCGGAGGCCTGGTCCTGCGGCGCCTTATGCTCGCCCACGCCCACTTCACTCCGGGCGGAGACACCGCCCATGCCTTCCTCGGAAGGCTCCCCGAACGGGTCGACGGGATAGGTCATGAGAGCCTGAAAATCAAGGTTTCATCAGGGACTCCGGCGGGGTGCGACGACATGTGCCGCCCCGGGACGCCTCAGAGCGCGAGGTTCAATTTCCGCGCCAGGGCGTCGACCTGATCGCGCACCGAGCCCGAGGAACTCGTCAGGATCGGAGCGAACAGCCGGCGGGCCTGCGCCAGGTCCAGCGACAGGATCATCCGCTTGACCGGACCGACGCCGGACGGCGGCGCCGAAAGTCTCTGGAATCCAAGGGCGATTAGCGCGAAGGCCTCCAGAGGCCGGCCCGCCATCTCGCCGCATACCGACACCGGCGTGCCCGACTCGGCGCACGCCTTCTGGATCGCGGCCAGGGCGTTGAGCACCGGCGGCGACAGCGGATCATAGCGGTCCGCCACCGTCGGATTGGTCCGGTCGGCGGCGAACATGTACTGCATCAGGTCATTGGTCCCGACCGAGACGAAGTCGGTCTGGGGCAGCAGGGCGTCCAGGTGCCAGAGCAGGGCCGGGGCCTCGATCATGGCGCCCACGCGCAGCAGGGCAGGCAGCGCCCGTCCCCGGCGACGCGCCCACTGGCACTCGGCCTCGACCAGGGCGCGCGCGCGGCGGTACTCGTCGACGCTGGCGATCAGCGGGAACATCACCCGGAGCTCTCGCCCGCCCGCCGCCCGCAGCAGGGCGCGCAGTTGCAGCCTCAGCAGCGCCGGACGGTCCAGGCCCAGGCGAATGGCGCGGCGGCCGAGCGCCGGATTGTCCTCCCGGCCGGCGTCCAGATAGGGCAGCACCTTGTCGGCGCCGACGTCCAGGGTCCGGAAGGTCACGGGCCGCGCGCCGGCCATGTCGAGCACATGGCGATACAGCGCCGTCTGGGCGTCGAGCCCCGGCAGGGTGTCCTGCACCATGAACTGGAATTCGGTGCGAAACAGGCCGACGCCCTCGGCGCCGACATCTTCCATCGCCTCGAGGTCGGTGCTCAGGCCGGCGTTGATCTGCAGGGACAGCCGGACGCCGTCCAGGGTGACCGCAGGCTCGTCGCGGATCTGCGCCAGCAGGGCGCGGCGCTCCTCGCGCATCGCCGCCCGCGCCTCGAAGGCCTCGAGCACGTCGGGGCGCGGCCGCAGATGGGTCTCGCCGGACTCGCCGTCGACGATGACGACGTCGCCCTCGGAGACCCGGTCGCGCACGCCCGCCAGACGGCCGACGCAGGGGATGTCGAGCGCGCGGGCCACCAGCACGGCGTGACTGGCGGGCGAGCCCTCTTCCAGCAGCAGGCCGCGGATGCGCCCGCGCGGATACTCCAGCAGGTCCGCCGGCCCCAGGTTCCGCGCCACCAGGATGGCGTTCTCGGGCAGCATCCGCTCGCCGGGCTGTTCGCCGGCCAGGATGCGCAGCAGCCGGTTGGCGAGATCCTCCAGGTCGTGAAGTCGTTCCTTGAGGTAGGGGTCACGCGCCGCCGCGAAGCGGGCGCGGTGCTGGGTCCGGGCGCGGTCCACGGCCGCCTCCGCCGACAGGCCGCCGCGTACGGCCTCCTCGAGCGAGCGCACCCAGCCCGGGCTGTCGGCCAGCATGCGATAGCTTTCCAGCACCTCGTTCGACGGGCCCGCGAGGTGGCCGCCGGCCATCATGCCGTCGATCTGCTCCCTCAGCTGGACCAGCCCGTCGCGCAGTCGGGCCTCTTCGGAGGGGGTGTCGTCCGACATCAGGCGGCCCGAGGCGACCGGCGGCTCGTGAAGGACGACCTGGCCGACCGCCAGGCCGTCGGCGAAGCGCTGGCCCTTCAGCCGCTCAGGCCGATGCGGCGCGACCTCGACGTCCTTGAACTCCTCGACCGTCAGCTCGGTCCCGGCGACCAGCTCGACCAGCACCATGGCGATGGTCTGGAGATCCTCGATCTCGTCCTCGGCGTAGGTCCGGGCCGTGCGGTTCTGGACGACCAGCACCCCGATCGTCCGGCCGCCCCGCAGCAGCGGCACACCCAGGAAGGCGTGGTACGGATCCTCGCCCGTCTCCGGGCGATAGGAGAAGCTGGGGTGGGTCGGGGCGTCGGCCAGCGCGACGGGCTCGGCTCGACGGACCACCTCGCCGACAAGGCCCTCGCCCTGGGCCAGGCGGGTGCGGTGCACCGCCTCGGGGTTCAGGCCCTGGGTGGCGAACAGCTCCATCTCGCCGGAGGCGCGGCGCAGATACAGCGAGCACACCTCCGCCACCATCAGCCGCGCGATGGAGCGCACCACCTCGTCCAGCCGCCCCTGGGCCGGGGCGTCCGAGGCCATGACCTCGCGGATCTGCCGAAGCAGGCTCCTGGGTCCGGACGCGGTCAGTCCCGAAACGGGCATGGGCGGACAGGCTCGATAGAGGGGTCTCCGACTTGGGTCCTAGAGGCTTTCTCGTCCCTAGGGAATCGCCTCAGGCGCGGTTGAGGCCGAAGGCGGCGTGCAGAGCCCGCACGGCGTCCTCGCCGCGGGCGGCGTCCACCAGCACGCTGATCTTGATCTCCGAGGTCGAGATGGCCTGCAGTGGTATGTCCGCCCCGGCCAGCGCCCGGAACATGGTCTCGGCCACCCCCGCGTGGCTGCGCATGCCCACGCCCACCACCGACACCTTGGCCACGCCGTCGTCGGACGAGATGTCGGAGAACCCGATTTCGGCCTGACCCTGACGCATTAGATCGACGGCCCGGGCGGCGTCCCGCTTGCCGAGCGTGAAGGTCAGGTTCGACCGGTCCTCGCTGCGCGCCCGCGACTGGACGATCATGTCGACGTTGATGCGGGCCGAGGCCAGCCGGGCGAAGACCCGGGCCTGGGCGTCGGTCCGGTCGGGCATGCCGAACAGGGTGACCCGCGCCTCGTCGCCGCTCAGGGCCACGCCGCTGACGATGCGCTTTTCCATGGTCGCGTCCTCTTCGCAGATCAGGGTGCCGGCGCCGTCCTGGCTGCCGGGCTTCAGCGCGCTCGACAGCACGCGCAGGGGCACCTTGTAGGCCATCGCCAGCTCGACCGACCTTGTCTGGAGCACCTTGGCGCCCATGGAGGCCAGCTCCAGCATCTCCTCATAGGTGATGCGGTCGAGCATCCGGGCGCCGGGGTCGATCCGGGGGTCGGTCGTATAGACGCCCGGCACGTCGGTGTAGATGTCGCAGGGACAGCCGAGCGCGGCGGCCACCGCGACCGCCGAGGTGTCCGAGCCGCCCCGCCCCAGCGCCGTCAGCCGGTTGACGTCGGTCACGCCCTGGAAGCCCGGGATGACCGCCACCACGCCCTCGTCCATCGAACGGCCCAGGGCGTCGGCGTTGATGTCCTGGATGCGCGCGCGGCCATGCGCGTCGTCGGT
>CBIHLR010000128.1:0-6921 GCA_966210875.1 uncultured Brevundimonas sp.
CGTCTCAGCCGCCCTGACCGAAACGGAGGTCGAGATCGACGCGGGGTATGTCGGCACCTCGATCGTCCTCTACGGCGCCGTCTTCAATCCGGGCGACAGTCCGGTGGACGTGGTCGTCGTCGTTCGCGGCCCCGAGCAGCCCGTGCGTCTGGTGCGCAAGATGCGGATCGCGGGCCTGTGGCTGAACAGCCGCCCGGTGCTGTTCGAAGGCGCGCCTGGCTTCTACATGACCGCCTCGACCCGCCCCCTGTCCGACATCGCCGGCTTCGGCGTGCTGCGCCGGCTGGGCGTCGGCCTCGACCACCTGCGCATCGACGCGCCGGAGGAGCAGCGCACGGTCAACCTCTACGGCGTGCGCGACGTGGTCATCAGCCGGCTCGGCGAGGATTACCTCGACTGGCGACGCGCCGTGATCCGGCTGAAGGAGGCCAACGGCCTCTACGCCGTGGACCCCGAGGGCGTCCGCTTCGTGGACCAGGGCCTGTTCCGCGCCGAGATCGTCCTGCCCGCCGAAGCGCCGACGGGCCAGTATCAGACCGAGGTCTGGCTGTTCCAGGACGGTCGCGCCATCTCGGTCCGCCGCGGCTCGATCGAGGTGCGCAAGGTCGGCCTGGAGCGGTTCGTCTATGACGCGGCTCACCAGCAGCCGTGGCTCTACGGACTCGTCTCGGTGCTGGTCGCCCTGGTCACCGGCTGGGCCGCCTCGACCTACTTCCGCCGGAACTAGCGGCCGGGGCTGAGCCGCGCCCAGCTGACGGCGTGGACGCGCCCGTCACCGAGCAGCAGCGCCGTCGGCGGTCGTCCGAACAGGCCCGCGAAGGCGCGATCAGCCGCGTTCAGCCCGCCCGCATAGGCGCCGAAGGCCGGCAGGATCATCCGCTCGCCGTCTGTCAGGAAACAGCGCCGCCGCACCCGTTGGCCATAGCGGGCGATCGTCGCCACCGGATGCAGGTGCCCCGAGACCTCCCCAGGCGCCCGGCCCTCGGCCGGTTCGTGGGTCAGGACCAGCCGGCCCAGCCGCACCTCGGCCGCCGCCTCGCCGGGCAGGGCCACCGGCGCGTCCTCGTCGTGGTTGCCGGCGATCCAGACCAGCGTCCGGCCCACCACCAGCGCCTCGATGCGCGCGACGACCTCGGCAGAGAGCCGGCTCTCGCCGCCCGCGTCATGGAAGCTGTCGCCCATCAGGATGACGGTGCGCGCGCTCGTCGCCGCGACCTCGGCCTCCAGTCGTTCCAGCGTGGCCAGGGTGTCGTAGGGCGGCAGCAGCTGGCCGCGCACGCCATAGGCCGAACCCTTCTCGAAGTGCAGGTCGCCGGCCGCCAGCACGCCGTGGTCCGCCAGCCAGATGGCGCCCGAGGCGCGGGCGGTCACCGCCGCGCCATTGACCTCGACGACGCAGCCGCCGCAGGAGGATCGGCGCATTCGGGGACCTTCCGGTTCGATCGGTTCGGCGCTCACGCGGTCAACTCCATGGCCTCGGCGATCAGCTCCTCGGCGGCTTCTTCCATGACGGCGTCGGCCCAGGAGCCGCCGGCGACCGGCTCGCGGCCGATCTCCAGCATGACCGGCACGGCGAAGGGCGACACCTTCGTCAGCGGCGCATGGGTGATCCGTCCCCGGATGCGCGCCAGAAGCCCGGCCAGCCGCGCCACGTCCAGCTGACCAGACGCCGCATCCGCCCGCGCGCAGCGCAGCAGCAGATGGTCCGGCTGGTGCCGCCTCAGCACGTCATAAATGAGGTCGGTCGAGAAGGTGACCTGCCGCCCGCTTTTCTCGTGGCCGGGCATGCGGCGCTCGATCAGGCCGGACAGCACGGCGCACTGCCGGAAGCCGCGCTTCATCATCACGCTCTCGTCCAGCCAGGCCTCCAGGTCGTCACCGAGCATGTCCTGCTGGAACAGCTCGCCGAGATCGAGGTCGCCCAGCGTCCTCATCGCCCAGATGGCGAGCGCATAGTCGTTGGCCACGAAGCCCAACGGGTTCTTTCCCGCCCGCTCCAGCCGCCGCGCCAGCAGGTGGCACAGGGTCCCGTGGCTGATCCGGCCGTCGAAGGGGTAGCAGATCAGATAGTGCCGCGAGCCTCGCCGGAAGGTCTCGACCAGCATCTCGTCTGGGGACGGAATGACCGATCGGATCTTCTGGATGTGCAGCCACTCCTGCACGTCGTCGGGCAGCCGTCCCCAGTTGGCCTCGTCGGCGATCATGCGGCGCACGCGCCGGGCCAGATAGGTCGACAGCGCGAACTTCGAGCCGCCCCAGCTCGGCACCATGGGCTCCGCCCCCGGCGGCGCGGGCGTCACCCAGGCGTCCATCCCCTCGACCGTATGGAACTGCCAGACCTGGCCGGCGAACAGGAAGGTGTCCCCGGCGGTGAGTTGCTCGATGTAGCTCTCTTCCATCTGGCCGACCTTGCGGCCGCCGCGCTTGCCCGTGCCGATCTTGATGTTGAGCATCGGGATTTCGACGATGGCCCCGACGTTCATGCGGTGCCGCTGGGCCGTCTGTTCGTTGCGAACCTTCCAGCGCCCGTCGCGCCCCTTCACGATCCGCTTGAACCGGTCGTAGGTCCGCAGCGCATAGCCGCCGGTCGAGACGAACTCGACGACCCGGTCGAAGTCCTCGCGCGGCAGGTCGGCGTAGGGCGCGCTGGTCCGCACCTCCGCATACAGGTCGTCGGCCAGGAAGGGCTCCGCGCAGGCGCAGCCCATGACGTGCTGGGCCAGGATGTCCTGCGTCCCCGCGCGCGCCGGATCGGCGTCGAGGTCGTTCTCGGCGACCGCCGCCTTGGCCGCCTCGCACTCCAGCACCTCGAAGCGGTGGGCGGGGACCAAGAGCGCCCGGCTCGGCTCGTCCAGCCGGTGGTTGGCCCGGCCGATGCGCTGGATCAGCCGCGCCGAGCCCTTGGGCGCCGCCAGCTGGATGACCAGGTCGACGTCGCCCCAGTCGATGCCGAGGTCGAGCGTCGAGGTGCAGACCACCGCGCGCAGCTCGCCCCGCGCCATGGCCGCCTCGACCTTCCTCCGCTGTTCGGCAGCCAGCGAACCGTGGTGCAGCGCGATCGGCAGGTCGTCGTCGTTCATCTCCCACAGGGTCTGAAAGGCCATCTCGGCCTGGAACCGCGTGTTGACGAAGATCAGCGCCAGCCGGCTCTGTTTGATGCGGTCATAGACGTCGGCCATGGCGTGCTGGGCGGTCCAGCCGCTCCAGGGGATGGTCTTGGCCGTCGCCCCCATCACCTCGACCACCGGCGGCGCGCCGGGGTCGCCCAGCACCAGATCGGCCATGCCCGGACTGGGGCTCAACCAGCGGCGGATGGCGTCCGGGTCCTGCACCGTCGCCGACAGCCCGACCCGACGGCACATCGGCGCGTACTGGCTCAGTCGCGCCAGGCCCAGGTTCAGCAGGTCGCCGCGCTTGCTCGACCAGATGGCGTGGACCTCATCGACGATGACGCAGCGCAGGTCGGCGAACCACTCGCGCCCGCCCTCCCAGGCGCAGAACAGGGCCAGCTGCTCGGGCGTCGTCAGCAGAATGTCCGGCGGGCTGACCTTCTGTCGCTGACGCTTCGAGACCGGCGTGTCGCCCGTCCGGCTCTCGATCCGCACCGGCAGGCCCATCTCGCGCACGGGCGTGAGCAGGTTGCGCTCGACGTCGACGGCCAGGGCCTTGAGCGGGGAGATGTAGAGGGTGTGCAGGCCCGGCGGCGTATTCCTCGGCCCGCGCTCGGCCAAGTCGATCAGGCTGGGCAGAAAGCCGCCCAGGGTCTTGCCGCCGCCGGTCGGCGCGATCAGCAGGACGTCGCGGCCCTCGCGGCCCTTGTCGACCATCTCGAGCTGATGCCGCCGCGCCGCCCAACCCCTGGAGGCGAACCAGTCCTGAAAACGCGGGGGCAGCTGCGACACCCCCGGCCCATAGCATGTTCCCCTTCCGTTTCCATCCGTTCGGGCGGGATGGACGGATGCGCCCGGTCATGGGAATGCCTAACGCGATGAAGCTCGTGATCGACGACCGCTGGTTCGAAGGGTGGCGGGGCCCGGCCATCGCCGCGCTGATCGCCCTGATCGCCGGCCTGCCCACCGTGCTGACGCTCGGCCCGCTGGACCGGGACGAGAGCCGGTTCGCCCAGGCGACGGCCCAGATGCTGGAGACGCGGGACTTCACCAGCATCTCCTTCCAGGATCAGCCGCGCCACAAGAAGCCGGTCGGCATCCACTGGTTGCAGGCGGTCTCGGTGTCGTTGTTCTCCGACGTCGAGCATCGCGACATCCGCCCCTATCGCGTGCCGTCCCTGCTGGGCGCCATGCTGGCGGCGGCGGCCTGCGCCTGGGGCGCGGGGCTGGCCTTCGGAGCGCGCACTGGCGTGCTGGCCGGGGCCATCCTGGGGGCCAGCTTCCTGCTGTCGAGCGAGGCCGGAATCGCCAAGACCGACGCCATGCTCTGCGGGGCGGTGACCCTGGCCATGGCAGCCCTGTCGCGCCTCTATATCGCCCAGAGGGACGGGCTCGAGCCGCCGGGCAAACGCACAAAGCTGCTGTTCTGGGGCGCGGTAGCGCTGGGGGTCCTGATCAAGGGACCGATCATCGTGCTGGTCGTCGGCCTGACGCTGGTGGCGCTGGGCCTGTGGGACCGGAAGTGGCGCTGGATGACCCAGCTCGGGTGGCGCTGGGGCTTGGCCCTGGTCCTACTGGGCATCGGCCCCTGGGCGCTCGCCATCACGGTCAAGACCGACGGCGCCTTCTGGGGCGCCGCGCTCGGTGGCGACCTCTTCCCCAAGATCGTGGGCGGCCACGAGCGTCACGGCGGCTGGCCAGGCTACTACCTTCTGCTGGCGCCGCTGCTGTTGTTTCCTGCCACCCTGCTGATCCCGGCGGGACTGTCGACCGGCTGGGCGCAGCGCAACCAGTCGGCGATCCGCTTCGCTCTGTGCTGGCTCATCCCGACCTGGATCGCCTTCGAACTCTTCCCGACCAAGCTGTGGCACTACACCCTGCCGACCTTCGGCGCCCTGGCCTGGCTGATGGCCGCCAGCCTCACCCAGCCGCTGGGCACGCTCAGTCGCCGGATCGGCGCGGGCCTGATGGCGTTCGGGGCGCTGATGGTCACCGCGCTGGTGATCTACGGCTTCTCGGAATACGGCGGCCCCGGCGACCAGAGCTGGGCCGCCGCCACCATCGCCCTGGCCCTGGTCGGGGCGGCGGTCGGCGCCTTCATGCTGCTCAACCGGATGGCGGTCACGGCGCTGGTCGTCAGCCTGGTCTTCGGCGTCCTGGCCCACGCCTCCCTGGTCAAGCTGATCAGCGGTCTCGGCCCCCTGTGGGTTGCGCCGCGACTGGAGGCGGCCCTGCGCGAGGAGGGACTGCACCCCATGAGCGGCGAGGCTGGAGGTGCCGTGACCCTGGCCGGCTATTCGGAGCCCAGCGCCATCTTCCTGATCGGCACCGACACCGAGCTCGGCGACGGCGCGGATGCTGCCCGGGCGCTCGCCGCTGGACGCCCGGCCGTCGTCGATCAGTCCCAGGCCGAGGCTTTCGCCGAGGAAGCCGCCGCGCTGGCCATGACGCCCCGCCCGCGGGCCGTTATCGAAGGGCTGAACTACTCGAACGGCGACCAGTTGCGCCTGTCGGTCTACGGCCCTTACCGCGAGGAGGCCGAGCCGTGAGCCGCTTCATCGAGATCGTCGAGGTCGGCCCGCGCGACGGGCTGCAGAACGAGAAGGTCGTCATCTCGACCGAGGACAAGGTCGAGTTCATCGGCCGGCTGGAGGCCGCGGGCGCCAGGCGGCTGGAGACGGTCTCCTTCGTCCACCCCGGGCGCGTGCCTCAGATGGCCGACGCCGAGGCCGTCATGGCCGCCCTGCCCCCTGCCCCCGACGTCACCCGAATCGGGCTGGTGCTGAACCAGCGGGGCTGGGACCGGGCGGTCGCCACCGGCGTCGATCAGGCCAATGTCTCCATCGCCGCCTCGGACGGCTTCGCGCTGAAGAACTCGGGCCTGAACGTCGCCCAGCAGGTCGAGATGCTGGCCGAGATCGTCGGCCGGTCGCACAACATGGCCGGCGCCCCGGGCGCCGGTCCCTCGGTCACGGCGATCATTTCCACGGTGTGGGGCTGTCCCTTCGACGGTGAGGTGTCCGACGATCAGGTCGAGGCCCTGGTCCGCGACGTCGCCGCCCTGGGCGTCAGGGAGATCGGCCTGGCCGACACCATCGGCGTGGGCGACCCCTGGGCCGTGCGCCGCAAGGTCGAGATCGCGCGCAAGGCCGCGCCGGACGCCACCCTTCGCCTGCATTTCCACGACACCCGCAACACCGCCCTGGCCAACGTCTTCGCCGGCGTGGAGGCGGGGATCGATGTCATCGACGCCTCGGTCGGCGGTATCGGCGGCTGTCCCTTCGCGCCCGGCGCGACCGGCAATGTCGCGACCGAGGACGTGGTCTACATGCTGCACCGTGCGGGCCTTGAGACCGGCTACGACCTGGACGCCCTCATCGAGACGGCCCGCTGGATCGGCGGGAAGCTCGGTCGGCCCGCGCCCTCGGCCCTGTCGCGCGCCGGGGGGTGGCCGAAGGCCTGATAACCGTTCGCAATTGACCCCGCCCACCTTGCGCCCCGGACGATCCGGCGTAAGGAACGGACACGGTTTCGGTTAGGTCTCTCCCCATGGTCCAACTCACCCTTCCGCGCGGTTCCAAACCCAAGGCCGGCAAGCGCTGGGCGGCGCGCGAGGGCGCCCAGAAGGTCAAGACCTTCAAGGTCTACCGCTACGACCCGTCGACCGACGAGACGCCGCGCTGGGACACCTATGAAGTGGCTGTCGAGGACCACGGCCCGATGGTCCTGGACGCCCTGATCCACATCAAGAACACCATCGACCCGACCCTGTCGTTCCGGCGCTCGTGCCGCGAGGGCATCTGCGGCTCCT
>CBIHLR010000129.1:0-6909 GCA_966210875.1 uncultured Brevundimonas sp.
GGCGAAGGCGTCGGCGTCGGGGGATCCGGCGTGTCGGCCTCGCTGGGCAGGGGCTCGGGCGTCACCTCCTCGAGCGGCGGCTCGGGCGAGATTTCAGCCGCGGGTGCGGCCTGCTGCACGACATCCGAGATGATGGTCACCGGCACGGCGCCCAGCTGGATCTCGACCGGCTGCTTGGGCCAGGCGATCAGGGCGAGCGCCAGCAGGCCCAGATGCAGCAGGGCCGAAAGGACAAGGGCCGGCGTCAGACGCGGCACGTCAGGGCGCCTCCGCGTCCGGGGTGTCGGCGGCCGGCTGGGCGGGCGCGGGGCCGGCGCTGTCGGTCACCAGGTTCAGGCGGGTGAAGCCGACCGAGGACAGGCGCGCCATGACCTGGGCCACGGCCTCGTAGGGCGCGCGGCCGTCGGCGCGCACGAAGATCGGCCGCTCGAAGTTGTTGTTCGCCATGGCCGAGATGCGCGGGCCCAGCTGGTCGAGCGAGGCGGCGTCCTCCTGGACGAAGATGGAGCCGTCGCGCTGGATGGAGACGCTGATCGGCTCCTCGGCCTGATCGACCGAGCCTGCGTCCGTCTTGGGCAGCTCCAGCGGCACCGCCACCGTCAGAAGCGGCGCGGCGACCATGAAGATGATCAGGAGCACCAGCATCACGTCGACCAGCGGCGTGACGTTGATCTCCGACAGGGGCCGCTTGCGGGCGCGCCTGCGGCCGCGAACGTGACCGCCCGATCCTCCGGCGGACAGGGCCATCAGATCCCTCCGGGGCGGTCGTAGCCGTGGCTGACAGGCGCGGCGGGGGCGGCGCGGTCGGCCAGCCGCTTGGCCACGGCGGCCTGCAACTCGTCGGCGAACCGTTCGAGCCGGCCGGTGAACTTGCCGGAGTCGATCGAGAACTTGTTGTAGGCGATGTAGGCCGGGATGGCGGCCGCGAGGCCGATGCCGGTGGCGAACAGGGCCTCGGCGATGGCCGGGGCGACGGTGGTCAGGTTGGTGTTCCCCTGGGCCGCGATCTCGCCGAAGGCGTGCATGATCCCGTAGACGGTGCCGAACAGGCCGATGAAGGGCGACGAGGTCGCCACCACAGACAGCACGCCCAAGCCGTCCTCGGTCTTGGCGCTCTCACGCGCGATGATGGAATCCAGCGTTCTGTCGATGCGGGCGATGAGAAGGCCGGCCTGACCTTCGGTGAGCGGCCCGGCGGCCCGCGCCTCGCGCCAGTCGCGCATCGCGGCGACGAGCATGCGCGGCAGGGGCTGGCTGGGATTGGGACCCGCCTGGTTGGCCAGATCCTCCAGCGACCGGCCGCTGGCGAGCGCATCCTCGAAGGCGTTGGCCTGCCGGTTTAGGGCGGCGAAGCGCATCCCCCGGTCGAAGATCACCGCCCATGACCACAGCGACGCCAGGGCCAGGCCCAGGATCACGCCCTTGATCACCCAGTCGGCGTTCATGAACAGGTTGACGACGTTCAGGGCGTCGGCGGCGCTCTCGGGCGGCATTCAGGTCTCCTGGCGGCGGCGAATCTCGCCCGTTCGCTTGCAAGATCGGGGCCCCCGAGACAAGCCACGGGAAGTGACGGATTGATGGCATGACGGAAACGTCATCCCGGAAACGGCGAAGCCGTTATCCGGGACCTAAACGCCGCCGGCGCCGAGTTTAGGTCCCGGCTCTCCGCGCTGCGCGCTACGGCCGGGATGACGGCCTACGCCAGCCAGGGCCCCAGAGCCTCGGCCATGGCCCGCGGCGGGCGGCGGGGGCGGCCGTTCAGGTCGATGCAGGCGGCCTCAACGTCGGCCTCGCACAGGGTCTGCTCGCCGCGCATGATCGACTGGCGGATGATCAGGCGCGGCCCCTTCACGGCCTCATAGGCCGTGCGCACCACCAGCGCGTCGTCGATCCGCGCGGGCTTGAGGAAGCGGATGTCCATGCGCGTGACCACGAAGGCCAGCGGATCGTCGCGGTCGAGCAGCTCGGCGTGGCCGCTGGAGACCAGCCTCAGGAAATCCGACCGCCCCCGCTCGAAGAAGCGCAGGTAGTTGGCGTGATAGACCAGGCCGGTGAAGTCCGTGTCCTCGTAATAGACGCGCACGGGCAGCAGGTGCGTGCGGCCTTCGAACTCCCCCGACGTCGGCTGGCTCAAGGGGTCAGACGCCCTTCGACGGCCGCGCGGCCACGCCCGAGCCGCCCATGGCGGCGAAGGTGTCGCACTGGTTGGGATCGCCGGTCTGGTAGCCGCGGCGCAGCCACTCGACCCGCTGGGCCGAGGTGCCGTGGGTGAAGGTCTCGGGCGACGCCCGGCCGCCGGTCAGGTTGTCGTCGCCGATCTGGGAGGCGGCGTTCAGGCCCTCCTCGATGTCGCCCTCTTCCAGCGCCACCTCGCCGCCGGAAACCCGGCTGGCGTTGGCCGCCCAGACGCCCGCGTAGCAATCGGCCTGGAGCTCGAGCGCCACCGACCAGCGGTTCGCCTCGCCCTCGCTGCCGGCCTGGGCCTGCATCTGGCGCACCCGGTCCGAGGCGCCGGTGAGGGTCTGAACGTGGTGGCCGACCTCGTGGGCGATGACATAGGCCTGGGCGAAGTCGCCGCCGGCGCCGAGCTGCTCCTGCATGGTCCGCCAGAAGCTGAGGTCCAGATACACTTGCCGGTCGAGCGGGCAGTAGAAGGGCCCCATCTGCGCCTGGCCGTAGCCGCAGCCGGTGCCCGTGCCGCCCTCGTAGAGGACCACGCGCGGCGGCTCGTAGCCGGAGATCAGGCTGGACCAGACGTCGGTGGTGTTGGTGGCGATGACGTCGACGAAGCCGCCGGCTTCGTCCCCGGGCGACCCGATCTCGCCCTGACCCGCGCCTTGACCGAGTTGCTGGAGGAGCTGGGTGGTCGTCTGCGGATTAATGTCGAGGAACAAGTACCCGAGGAGCGCCAGCACCCCGACTCCGAGGCCGCCGCCGATGACGCCTCCGCCCATGCCGCGGCGGTCATCGATCCCGCCGCCGCGCCGTCCGCCCTGCCACCGCAACTTAGCCTCGCAAGCTTCCTGTCCAGCTTAGCCGAACGCGCGAAGGCGGCAATCCGATGCGCGGGGTCGTCAGGGTTCGCGGCGGGCCTGGTTCAGCCAGGCGTCCATGGCCTGCAGCCGCTGGTCGGCGGAGACGGCGCGCTCGCGCGCCTCGCTGGCGGAATAGGCCTCCTGGTCGGCCAGTCCGGTCAGGGGTTCGAGGTCGGCGGCGGGCCCCGGCGGTGGAGCGATCACCGGCCCGCGCCGCGCCTCCAGGCCATAGAGGATCGCCTCGGTCCTTCGCTGGTCGGCGCGGGCCTCTGCGGTCCGCTGATCCATGCCCGCCCGCCAGCGGTCGCGCTCCAGCCGGTCGCGCTGGGCCGCCGCGGCGAAGTCCGGCTGCGGCCGCCAGGTCTGCGCCTGGGCGGCGCCGGCGGCCGCGAGAACGGCCAGGGAGAGCAAGAGCGGCTTCATCGCTCGAAGATGGGCCCGCAAGGCCCCGGAGCCAAGCGTGGCTATGAGCGCGCGAGGGGCCACAGGAACGAGGGGCCGTGGGTCATGCTGTGACCGACCGCGATCTGGATGCGCTCGTCGCCATCATGCATCTGGATTCCACGGAAGGGCGGATCGAAGCGCACCGCCTGTACGGTCACCTCGCGCTTCGCCTTGCCCTTGCCCGTGCTCAGCAGCGCGGCGATCTCCGCGCCGAAGGCCGCGGCCTCCTCGTCGCCGATCGGCGTCAGGATGGTCGCCGGCTTCGTCTTGTCCAGGGTCAGCAGCTCCGAACGCCATGCCGCGGCGGCGGGGTCCGTCAGGGTTCGGGCGGCCGGCCGGTCTGAAGGTGTCTCGGTCATCCGCCGCTTGTGGGGCGCCTCAACACCCGTTGGCAATGTCCGGTTCCGCGCTCCCGATCATGTGATCGGTTGTGATTCGCTTAATCGGCGAGAGACGCGTATCTTGACCGTATCGCTGGGACATTCTTGGGGCGCCCAGTGACTGAGAGACAGCCTGACCGGCTCACGCTCCCGCCTTAGTGGCCTAAGGAGCTTGCCATGACTTACATCTGCTACATCCGAAGTCAGGGCTCGGACGTCGACCATATGGAGGTCCTTCCGCAGGAGGATCTGTCCAAGGCCCGTGCCTTCGCCGCCGCCATGCTGGCCGACAGGCCCAGCGCCACGAGCGCCGACATCTATTCCGGCGACAACCTCGTGGAGCGGATCGAGCGCGCCGCCGCCTAGGCGCGCCGCCCGCCGCATGAGCCGGCGGACAACCCGAGAATCAAACCGCGAGTCCGCCCCAGGCAGGGCTCGCGCGTGGCGCGCGAGGCCCTGATCGCGGCGACGGATGTCATGTTGACCTTACATCCGGCCTATGTCATGTTGACCTGACAGTTCGTCAGGAGGAGCTGACATGACCCCCGCCGCCAAGGCCTATTCGATCCGAACCACCGTCTTCATGCTCGGCTATGTCGCCGCGCTCCTGCTCGCGCTTGGCGGGGCGCTGGACGCGATCGGGGGGATCAGCGGCTGGCTGCTGGCCGCAGCGGTGTCCGCGCCGGTGGCCGGCCAGATCTGGGCGACGCTCGCCTTCATCCGCGACAGCGACGAGTTCGTGGCGGGAGTAACCGCCAAGCGCTTCATCATCGCGGCGGGCCTGACCTTCGCGCTCGCGGTCTTCTGGGGCTTCGGAGAGCGGCTGGCCGGTGCCCCTCACCTGGAGGGCTGGTGGGCCTATGTCGTCTTCTGGGGGTTGATGGGCGTCATGCCGTTGTTCGTGCGGAGCTCGGCCCGATGAAGAACCGGCTTCGCGTCCTGCGCGCCGAGCGCGGCTGGACCCAGGAGGATCTGGGCCGCGCTGTGGGGGTCTCGCGCCAGGCCATCATCGCGCTCGAGAGCGACAAGCACGACCCCTCGCTCGACCTCGCCTTCCGCCTCGCCTCCACCTTCGGCGTGAAGGTCGAGGACCTGTTCGAGAACCCGCACGGCTGAGGCCGCGCACCCCATCGGAGACACGACCATGATCCACATCGCTCGCCGTCTGGCGGGAGCGCATCTGCGCGCCCTGTTCATCGCCGCCCTCGTCGGCCTCATCGCCGGCGTCGGCCTGCTCATAGCGACCCAGGCCCGGGCCCAGCCTGCCGCCGGCTTCGCGTCGGACCGGCTGTCGGTCGAGGTGGTGGGGCAAGGCCCCGACGTCATCCTCATCCCCGGTTTCGCTTCCTCGCGCGAGGTCTGGCGGCCGCTGGCCCAGCGGCTGTCGGCCACCCATCGCGTTCATCTGGTCCAGCTGGCGGGCTTCGCCGGAGAACCCTGGCGCCACGGCGACGGCCCGTTCCTGCAGCCGGCGCTGGACGAGCTCGCCCGCTACGCCGCGACGCTGGATCGGCCCGCCGTCATCGGCCATTCCATGGGCGGGCTGTCGGGCCTGATGCTGGCCCAGCAGCATCCGGAACTGGTCTCTCGCGTGATGAGCGTCGACAGCCTGCCGTTCTTCTCGGTGCTCTACGGTCCGCAGGTGACGGTCGAGACGGCCCGGCCCTACGCCGAACAGACCGCGCGCGGCATGCTGGCCCTGGACGAGGCCGCCTTCCGGGCCGGGCAGCAGCAGGTCGCCATCGGCATGGCCCGCGATGCGGCGACGCGCGCCGCCATGGTCGACTGGTCCGTCGCCTCGGATCGCCAGGCCCTGGCCGCGGCGATCCGCGACGTGATGCTCGCCGATGTCCGGCCCCAGTTGGCGGCCATGACCGCGCCGGTATGGGCGGTCTATGCGTCGGACGCCGACGGCGGCCCGCCCGCCGCCATGGCCGACGCCATGTGGGCGCGCGTATACGCCGGCCTGCCGGGCGTGCGGCTGGAGCGGGTCGACGGCAGCCGCCACTTCATCATGGCCGATCAGCCGGAGCGGCTGAACGAACTGGTTGACGCCTTCCTGGCGGAGGGCCGCTGACTGGCGGAACGAAGGCGGCGCCCGTACGCTGACGCCCCATGAGCGTCGCCTTCACCCGCGAAGAGGATCTCGAGGCCACGGCGGCGGACCTGCCCGACCGGCCGGTCTCGCCGCATCCGAACCTGGTCACCCGCGAAGGCCTTGAGGCCATCGAGCGCGAGCTGGCCGAGGCCAAGGCGGCCTATACGGCGGCCCAGGCGGCGGGGAGCATCGAGAAGGACCGCACCGCCATGGCGCGGGCCACGCGCGATCTGCGCTACTGGTCGGCCCGGCGTGCCTCAGCGCAGCTGACTGAGGTCGAGCCCGACGGCCGGGTCCGCTTTGGCGGATCGGTGACGATCGAGCGAGAGGACGGCCGGGTCCAGACCTGGCGCATCGTGGGCGAGGACGAGGCCGACCCGGCGCAGGGCTCGGTCAGCCACGTGTCGCCTCTCGCCCGGGCGCTTCTGGGCAAACAGGCCGGCGACGAGGTCGTCATCGCCGGCCAGAGCGCCGAGGTTACGGCGGTCGACTAGGCCGCCAGCTCGACCGCCATGGCCACGGCCTCGCCGCCGCCGATGCAGAGCGAGGCGACGCCCTTGGACTTGCCGTGCTGCTGCAGCGCCGAGAGCAGGGTGGCCATGACCCGGGCGCCCGAGGCGCCGATGGGGTGGCCGAGCGCGCAGGCGCCGCCGTTCACGTTCAGCTTCTCGTGCGGGATGCCCATCTCCTGCATGGCGACCATCGGCACCACGGCGAAGGCCTCGTTGACCTCCCACAGGTCGACGTCCTCGACCGACCAGCCGGCCTTCTGAAGGGCCTTCTGCATGGCCGGGACCGGCGCGGTGGTGAACTCGGCCGGGTCGTGGGCGTGGGCGGCGTGGCTGACGACGCGGGCGACGATGTTCAGGCCCATGGCTTTGGCGGTGCTCTCGCGGGTCATGACCAGGGCGGCGGCGCCGTCCGAGATGGACGAGGCGTTGGCGGCGGTGAT
>CBIHLR010000130.1:0-6854 GCA_966210875.1 uncultured Brevundimonas sp.
GCCTTGGATTCACAAGGATGACGGCCTCACCGCGCGTCCGCCACCGCGATCGCTGCGGGACCCTCGCCCTCGGGGCCGGGGGTCCACGTCACGATGATCCGGCGGGTGGCGGAGGTGATCTCGTCCGTGTCCGGGTCCATGACGCTGTAGTCCAGCTCGAGGTCCACCCGGTTCTCGCCCTCCCCGATCACCCGATAGTCGAGGAAGTCGCCGAGCCGGAACACGCGCCAGCCGGAAGCCGGGCTCTCGAAGAAGGCGAGATAGGTGTAGAGGCCGTTCATGGCCGGATCGCCGCCGGCAAGGCCGAACAGCTTGGCTGTCGGCTCCTGGTCGTCGAGGTAGTCGACGCGGACGACCGAGGCCGCCCATTGCAGGTTCTGATCTTCGGCGGTTTCCGGCGCGACCGTCCGCCCGGCGCCGGCGGGGGTCAGCCGCGAGGGCTGGGTCTGGGGTTGGGCGGCCTGTTCGGGCGCATCCGCGGTCGCCTTTCGGGTCTCCGTGGCGGGATCGCAGGCGGTCAGGCTGATGACGGAAAGGGCAAACAGAAAGGGCTTCACGCGCGGAACTCCTCTTCTGAACGGCCGAGCTTTGCACTTTGACAGGGCCGCGCGCCAGCCCTACCGCCGGGGTGTGACAATCCTGACCCTGCAAGAGCTGGCGGCCGCGACGCCGCCGAACACCCCCTGGCTGGGGCTGGACCTCGGCGAGAAGACCATCGGCGTGGCGGTCTCGGACCTGACCCGCACCATCGCCAGCCCGCTTCAGCTGATCCGAAAGACCAAGTTCACCGCGGACGCGGAGGCGCTGTTCAAGCTGATGGACGGCCGGGGCGCGACGGGGCTGGTCATCGGCCTGCCGGTGAACATGGATGGCTCCGAGGGGCCGCGCGCCCAGTCGGCCCGCGCCTTCGCGCGCAACCTCGAGCGCATCCGGCCGGTGTCGGTGGCCCTGTGGGACGAGCGGCTGTCGACCTCGGCGGTCGAACGCTTCCTGATCGAGGACCTGGACCTCAACCGCAAGCGCCGCGCCCAGGTGGTGGACCGCACGGCGGCGGCCTGGATCCTCCAGGGCGCGCTGGATCGGCTCGGCTATACCGGTTGAGGCCTTTCCGAAGCGGGCGCGTCCGCCTATAGCCCGGCTTTGATGACCCAGCCGGCTGACGTTTCCGAAGCGATCCGAGAGCGGCTGTTCCCGTTCCCGCGGCCCCACCTGCTGTCGGCGGGCGACCTGCAGCGGCCCGACCTGGAAGCGCTGCTCGACTTGGCGGACGCGTTCATCGACCTGAACCGGCGGGGCTCCAAGAAGCTGGACCTGCTCAAGGGCCGGACGCTTATCAACCTGTTCTTCGAGAACTCCACACGGACGCAGAGCTCCTTCGAGTTGGCCGGCAAGCGGCTGGGCGCCGACGTGGTCAACATGAACGCCCGCACCTCGTCGGTGTCCAAGGGCGAGACCCTGATCGACACGGCCATGACCCTGAACGCCATGCGGCCGGACCTGCTGGTCGTGCGGCACTGGGGCTCGGGCGCGGCGGACCTGTTGGCGCGCAAGGTCGGCTGTTCGGTGATCAACGCCGGCGACGGCCAGCACGAGCATCCCACCCAGGCGCTTCTGGACCTGCTGACCATCCGGCGGGCCTTCGGGACCGACGTGGGTCGGCTGACCGTCGCGATCTGCGGCGACATCCTGCACAGCCGGGTGGCGCGCTCGAACGCCATCCTGCTGTCGGGCATGGGCTGCGAGGTGCGGCTGGT
The DNA here is from genome assembly GCA_966210875.1 of uncultured Brevundimonas sp. Taxonomy (GTDB): domain Bacteria; phylum Pseudomonadota; class Alphaproteobacteria; order Caulobacterales; family Caulobacteraceae; genus Brevundimonas. Next base: position 1,755 of record CBIHLR010000130.1, read on the forward strand.
CGGCCCGCCGACCCTGATGCCCGCCGACGCCGACCGCTGGGGCGCGGCGGTGTTCCATTCGATGGAGGAGGGGATCGCCGGCGCCGATGTCGTGATGATGCTGCGGCTGCAGTTGGAGCGGATGAACGGCGCCCTGGTCCCGTCGACACGCGAGTATTTCCGCTTCTGGGGTCTGGACGCCGACAAGCTGGCCCTGGCCGCGCTGGGCGCGAAGGTGATGCACCCGGGCCCCATGAACCGGGGCGTCGAGATCGATTCGGGCGTCGCGGACGATCCCGAGGTGTCGCTGATCCAGGATCAGGTCGAGGCGGGCGTAGCCATGCGCATGGCGGTGCTGGCCTCGCTGGCCGAACGGCTGGAGGACGAGGCATGACCGCGGCCCAGCCCATCGCCTTCGTCAACGCCCGGCTGATTGATCCGGAGAGCGGCTACGACGGCCCCGGCTGCCTGCTGGCGCGGGATGGCGTCATCGCCGAGGTGCGGCGCAGCCCGACCTTCGACAGCCGCCCGGCCGAGGCGCGACTGATCGACTGCGAGGGCGCAGCGCTGGCGCCCGGACTGATCGACCTGCGGGTCAAGACCGGCGAGCCGGGCGGCGCGGCGGCCGAGACTCTGAAGTCCGCCGCCGAGGCCGCCGCCGCCGGGGGCGTCACGACGCTGGTGCTCCAGCCCGACACCGACCCGCCGGTCGACGAGCCGGCCCTGGTCGACTTCTTGCTCCGCCGGGGCCGTGACCTCGGTCTGGTCAAGATGCTGGCCGCCGGCGCGGCCACACGCGGCCTCAAGGGCGAACAGCTCGCCGAGATCGGTCTGATGGCCGAGGCGGGCGCGGCCTATTTCACCGACGTCGACCGGCCGATCCGGGACTCGCGCGTGCTCCGCCGGGTGATGGCCTATGCTGGCGCCTTCAACGCCCTGATCGCCCACCGGCCCGCCGACCCCTGGCTGAGCGAGGGCGCCTCGGCGACGGAGGGCGAACTGGCTGGCCGCATGGGCCTGCCCAGCGTGCCGGCCGTGGCCGAGCGCATCGTGCTGGAGCGCGATCTGGCGCTGGCCGAGCTGACAGGCGCGCGCCTGCTGGTCGATCAGATCACCACGGCCGAGGCGCTGGACAGCCTGGCCCGCGCCCGCGCCAAGGGGCTGGAGGTCGCCGCCAGCGTCTCGATCAACCACCTCAGCTTCAACGAGGTGGACGTCGGCGACTACCGCACCTTCCTGAAGCTGGACCCGCCACTGCGGCCCGAGGCCGACCGCCTGGCCCTGATCGAGGCGCTGCGCGAGGGTCTGATCGACGTCATCGTTTCGGCGCACGCTCCGGCCCCGGCCGAGGGCAAGCGCCTGCCCTTCGCAGAGGCGACGCCCGGCGCGGTGGGGCTGGAGACCCTGCTGCCCGCCGGTTTGAACCTTCACCACGCAGCCGGGCTTGAGCTGATCGACATCCTGCGGCCCCTGACGCTGGGCCCGGCGCAACTGCTGGGGCTGGCCGGCGGACGGCTGAGCGCCGGCGCGCCAGCGGACCTGGTCCTGTTCGATGTCGACGCGCCAGTGGTGATCGACGCCGAGCGGCTGATATCCCGCTCCAAGAACTCGCCCTTCGACGGGCGCAGGCTGCAGGGTCAGGTCTTGCTGACGCTCGTCGACGGCCGCATCGTGTGGCGTCGGGAGGGGTAGGGCATGCAGGATCTCGCCACGGCGGCGCTGCTGACGATCGGTCTGGTCGCCGCCGCCTCCTATCTGCTCGGCTCGATCCCGTTCGGGGTGCTGATCACGCGCGCAGGCGGGGCCGGGGACGTGCGCTCGATCGGCTCCGGCAACATCGGCGCGACCAATGTGCTGCGCACCGGCCGCAAGGACCTCGCGCTTCTGACCCTCCTGGCCGACGCGGCCAAGGGGGCTATTCCGGTGCTGGTCGCCCGCTGGCTGTTTCCGGAGACCCCGCTGCCCTACATCGCCGGCGGTGCGGCCTTCATCGGCCACCTGTTTCCGGTCTGGCTCGGCTTCAAGGGCGGCAAGGGCGTGGCGACCTTCTACGGCGTGCTGTTCGCCGCGGCCTGGCCGGTCGGGATCGTGGCCGCAATCGCCTGGCTGGCGAGCTTCGCCGTGACGCGGATCTCCTCGCTGTCGGCCCTGGTCGCGGCGCTGGCCGCGCCGGTCGCGGCCTGGCTGACTGGTCAGGTCTGGGCCTGCGTGGGGCTCGTCACCATCATGGCGCTGCTCATCTTCGTCCGGCATCACGAGAACATCAGCCGGTTGCTGAAGGGGCAGGAGCCGCGCTTTGGCGCCAAGAAGGATCCGGCGTCCTGACGGCTCTGTCCGAAGCGGAACGTCTGGCCCGTCTGCGGCTGGCGCGCACGGATCGCGTCGGTCCCGTGACCTTTCTCGAACTCATCCGCCGGGAAGGCTCGGGCGCCCAGGCGCTTGAGCGTCTTCCGGAACTGTCCCGCCGTGGGGGCGGGGCAGGGGTCACACCTCCGACGGCGAGTCAGATCGAAGCCGAGGTCGAGCGCGGCGCCGCGCTGGGCTGCCGCCTGATCATCTGGGGCGATGGGGACTATCCCAGGGCGCTGGCCGCGCTCGACGCGCCCGCGCCGGTGCTGTGGGCTCGCGGCCGCGTCGAGCTGCTGAACCGGGACGGCCTCGCCATGGTGGGCGCGCGCGTGGCTTCTGCCTCAGGCCAGCGTTTCGCCCGCGGACTGGCCGCCGAACTGGGGCGTGCAGGCTTCGTCGTCGTCTCGGGCATGGCGCGCGGCGTGGACGCCGCCGCCCACCAAGGGGCGCTGCCGACCGGCACGGTGGCCGTGCTCGGCGGGGGCGTCGACGACGTCTATCCGCAGGACAATGCGGGCCTGTATGAGCGCCTGATCGTGGAGGGCTGCGTCGTTTCGGAGAGCCCCGTCGGGGCCCGCGCCCAGGCCCGCGATTTTCCGCGCCGCAACCGCATCATCTCGGGCCTCTCGCGTGGCGTGATCGTGGTCGAGGCCGAGCTGCGCTCAGGCTCGCTGATCACCGCCCGGCTGGCGGCTGAGCAGGGCAGGGAGGTCTTCGCCGTGCCGGGCTCGCCGCTCGACCCACGCGCCCACGGGACCAACGACCTGATCCGCCAAGGCGCCATCCTGTGCGAGGGACTCGACGACGTGCTGCGCGGCCTGGAGAGCCAGCGCTCGCTATACGAGCCGCGCGATCGGTACGAAGCGCCCATTCCCGACGCCGAGGCCGAAGCGGACCTGGCCGCGCGTGTCCTCGACCTGCTGGGCCCCACGCCCACGCCGCGCGACGAGATCATCCGTGCGGTCGGCGCCCCAGCCGGCCTGGTGGCGGGGGCGCTGCTGGAACTGGTGCTCGGCGGTCAGGCCGCCTTCACCGAGACGGGCGCGGTCCTTCGTCTGTCCTGACGATTTCGGGTCGCATCTCCGCGAATGTCGCGGCCAGATCCAGGAGATGACCCAGGCGGCGATCGCCGATGTCACGCGCCATTTCGGCGAGTTCTCCCGACGCCTGCGCGATGTAGGCGCGCGTCGATTGCAGCTTGCCGTCCAGCCTCGAGTCCATTTCGCCAACCGTCAGAGTGTTGGCGAAACATGCAATAGGCGTGTTCGCCAGAAGAGCAACCAAAGGTAGAGTCCGGTCGGTTCATTGACAGGCGTCGGGACCGCCCCCACTTTCCCGCACCTTTTCGGGGAGGCCCCAGGCCACATGAACGTCGTCGTCGTCGAGAGCCCGGCCAAGGCCAAGACCATCAACAAATACCTGGGTTCCGACTACCACGTGCTGGCTTCCTACGGGCACGTGCGCGACCTGCCGCCCAAGGACGGCTCGGTCCGCCCAGACGACGACTTCGCCATGGAGTGGGAGGTCGACGCAAAGGCCGCCCGCCGCGTCTCGGAAATAGCCGAGGCCATGAAGGGCGCTGACCGCCTGATCCTGGCCACCGACCCGGATCGGGAGGGCGAGGCCATCAGCTGGCACGTGCTGGAGATCCTCCAGAAGAAGCGGCTGCTGAAGGACAAGCAGGTCCAGCGCGTCACCTTCAACGCCATCACCAAGTCCGCCGTGTCCGAGGCCATGGCCCGGCCGCGCGACATCGACATGGAGTTGGTGGAGGCCTACCTCGCGCGCCGCGCGCTCGACTATCTGGTGGGCTTCACCCTGTCGCCGGTGTTGTGGCGCAAGCTGCCCGGCGCGCGTTCGGCCGGACGGGTCCAGTCCGTGGCGCTGCGTCTCGTCGTCGACCGCGAGATCGAGATCGAGAAGTTCCGGGCCCAGGAATACTGGACCGTCGAGGCCGACGTGACCGCGGAAGGGCCGCCTTTCGTGGCCCGCCTCGTGACGCACGAGGGCAAGAAGCTCACCAAGTTCGACCTGGCCAACGAGGCCTCCGCCCAGGCCGCGCGCGCCGCGGTGGAGCAGGGCGGCTTCACCGTACGGTCCGTCGAGAAGAAGCCGGCGCGCCGGACACCGCCGCCGCCCTTCACCACCTCGACCCTCCAGCAGGAGGCCTCGCGCAAGCTCGGCTTCTCGGCCCAGCGCACCATGCAGGCGGCGCAGAAGCTGTACGAGGGCGTGGACGGCGAGGGTGGCCTGATCACCTATATGCGGACCGACGGGGTGGACGTGGCGCCCGAGGCGCTGGCCGAGGCCCGCGAGGTCATCAAGGATCGCTTCGGGCCGGCCTATGTCCCGGACGAGCCGCGCCGCTACAAGTCCAAGCAGAAGAACGCCCAGGAGGCCCACGAGGCCATCCGTCCGACCAGCCTGGCGCGGCGGCCCGAAAGCCTGCGTCTCGATGACGACCTGCGCCGCCTCTATGAGCTGATCTGGCGGCGTATGGCCGCCTGCCAGATGGAGGCCGCCAAGGTCGAGCGCACCACCATCGAGCTGGAGACCGCTGACGGTCGCACCGGCCTGCGCGCCACCGGACAGGTGGTGACCTTCGACGGCTATCTCGCTGTCTATGAGGAAGGCCGCGACGATTCCGACGACGAGGAAGGCGGCCGCCTGCCGTCGGTCCGCGAAGGCGCCACCGCCAAGGTCGAGACCGCCCGCGCCGACCAGCACTTCACCGAGCCGCCGCCGCGCTATTCCGAGGCCAGCCTGGTCAAG
>CBIHLR010000131.1:0-6834 GCA_966210875.1 uncultured Brevundimonas sp.
CGACATACGAGACCCACAACCCTGCGACTCGGGCCGAGGCCGAAGCCCTGCTGACCAAGATCGTCGGCGACATGCGGCGGCGCGGCGAGCGCGCGCTGGTCGGCTTCGACTTCGCGCTCGGCTATCCGGCCGGGACGGCGGCGCGCCTCAAGCTGGACGGCCAGCCGTGGTCGGCCATGTGGCGGCTGCTGGCCGGCGAGGTGAAGGACAAGGCCGACAACACCAACAACCGCTTCGCCGTGGCCAACAAGCTGAACCGGCTGATGACCGGCGAGGCACGGCCCTTCTGGGGCGCGCCGGCGCGGCAGGTCCAGACCTGGCTATCGGCGACCAAGCCGGCCAACGCCTATGAGGGCACGGCCGAGTTCCGGGCGACCGAAGAAGCCGCCTGCGTTGGAAAACAGCGGCCCAAGAGCGTCTGGCAGATGCACGGCGCGGGCGCAGTCGGCGGCCAGACCCTGCTCGGCATCGCCCTGGTCGGCCGGCTGATGGAGGCTTGGGGAAGCTCGGCGGCGGTCTGGCCGTTCGGAACGGGCTGGAAGGCGCTGGGCGCCGCCGATCTGGAGCCGCTGTCGGTCGTGGTCGCCGAGGTCTGGCCGTCGATCCTGCCCCAGAAGGCGGAGCCCGGCGAGGTCAAGGACGCCACCCAGGTCCGCACCCTGGCCCAGCATCTGCTGCGTCTCGACGAGAAGGGCGAATTGGGCGCCCTGTTCGCCGCCTCCAAGGGCGCTGACGAGGCCCTGGTGCGCCGGGTCGAGGACGAGGAAGGCTGGATCCTCGGGGTCTAGATCGCCCGGCGCGACACGATCAGGAACCGCACGCAGAGCAGCCCCGCCGAGATCAGGCTGGCCAGGATAACCGACCAGACGATGCCGTTCACGCCCCAGCCAAGGGTCACGGCGAAGACGTAGCCCAGCGGCAGCATGACCAGGGCGTAGCTGAACAGGTGCATGGCCGTCGGCAGCCAGACGTCCGCGGCCGACCTCAGCGCCTGGGCGGCGACGACTTGGAGGGCGTCCGCGACGAAGAACAGGCAGGCGAGCACCAGCGCTGCCGAGGCCATGACGACGACCGCGGGCTCGCGCGTGTAGGCCGCCGAGATCAGGCCCGCCGTCGGCCAGACGATCAGGCAGATGACGAGGGCGACTGCGCCGACAACGGCCAGGCCCAGCCAACCCGAGCGCTCGACCCCGCGGCGATCGCGGGCGCCGTAAGCGCGGCTGACCAGCACGCCGGTGGCTGCGGCCAGCCCAAGCGGCAGCATGAAGATGATGGCCGAGACATTCAGGACCACCGTCCAGGCCGCCGTGGCCGCCGCGCCCAGCAGGCCGGCGATCAGGGTCATGCCGGCGAAGGCCCCGACCTCGATGAAGTAGGAGGCGCCCGCCCCCAAGCCGACCTTGCGCTGCTCGCGCGCCTCCGCCGCCTCGCCCCTGGGCGGGTTGAAGACGCCGAGCGCGCGCGCTTCCGGCATGCGCCAGATGTAAACGAGCAGGAAGACCGCCAAGCTGCCGCGCGCGAAGAAGGTGGCCCAGGCCGAGGCGACCGCTCCTTCGACCGGCAGGCCGGACAGACCCGGCACGAGCCACAGGTTCAGCGCGAGATTCACGCCGTTGGCCACCCACATGGCGTTCATGCCCGGCTTCGGCCGTGACAAACCTTCGAGGAAGAACTGGGCCGCGACCGACACCAGGTAGAAGGGCAGCGACAGCGAAAAGACGAGCAGCGCCTGGCTGGCCCCGTCGGCGAGCCCCGGCTCCAGCCCCATGGCGTGCAAGCCGATCGGACCCAACAGGATCAGGGCCGCGGTGCTCACCACCCCGATCTGGAGGCTATAGACGATGCCGCGCCGGAGCACTCCGCCTATGGCGTGGGGCCGGCCCTCCCCGATCAGGCGTGCGGTCATCACCTGGACGCCCATGAGCAGGCCGACGGCGGTCGTGAGCAGGACCGAGGTCGGGGCCCAGCCCAGGGCGTGATAGGCCAGCTCCTCGGCTGAATGGCGTCCGACGACGATGGCGTCGGTCAGGCCCATGGTCATGATGCCTAGGCGCGCGAGAACGACCGGCCAGGCGAGCTTCAGCAGCTCGCCCAACCCTTCAGGCGCGCGAAGCTTCAGCGTGGCCGTGGACATGGGGCGCGGAAACTGGCGATCTAGCGGGTCGAACACAAGGGCCGCAGCGCCGCATGCTTCAGGTTTCGCGCAGGAGCGTCCTCACCGCCACGGCCGGCCTTTTCCTGGCCGGATCCGCCCGGGCGCAGACAAGGCCGCGCACCCTCGCCTACGGAGCCGACGCTCGGCAGCAGCTCGATCTGTACGGACCATACGGCGACGAACGTCCAGCGCCGATCCTGATGTTTCTGCCGGGCGGCGGCTGGCGCACCCATGAGCGCACCGACGTCTGGGACCTTCCGCGTTTCGCAGCCCGGCAGGGTCTGCTGTTCGTCTGCGCCGACTATCGGGCCATGCCCGGAAACGGCGCGCGCGCTCAGGCCCAGGACGCGGCCGCCGCCGTCGCCTGGGTCAGGGCCAATGCGGCGGCCCACGGCGGGGACCCGGACCGGCTGTTTGTCATGGGCCACTCCGCGGGAGGGCACCTCGCGGCGCTGATCAACTGCGATCCGACCTACCTGGCCGCTCACGGCCTGTCGCCCTCGGACATGGCGGGTGTGATCCTGCTCGACGGCGCCTGCTACGACGCGGCGCAGCAGCGGCGGTTCCTGCAGGCGCACTCCCGCACGGCGGACTATTTCGAGGTCCTGTTCGAGGGACGGATGGAGGCCTTCACTCCGGCCGATCTCGTGACGGACCTGACCCCGACCGCGCCCATACTGATGCTATTTGCGGCGAGCCGACCGTACGCCTTCGACCAGAACCATGCGTTCGCGCGCGCCTTGAGGGCGGCAGGACGGCCCTATCGGCTGGTCGAGGACCGCCAGGCGACGCACGTGTCGATGGCGCAGGCCTTCGGCCGCCACGGCGACCGCATGGGCCGCGTCGCCGCCGCGTTCATCCGCACCGGCGAACTGCGCTAGGCTGGCTCGTCCACCAAGGGCGCGCCCGGACGTGGCTCGTCCGCCGGCTCGCCCCTCGACACCACGGTGGCGGCCACGAGGTCGCCGGTGACGTTCAGGGTGGTGCGGCACATGTCGAGGAAGCGATCGACGCCGAGGATCAGGCCGATGCCTTCCGGCGGGACCCCGACCATGGCCAGGATCATGGCGATCACCGGCAGTGAACCGGCCGGGACGCCCGCTGTCCCGATCCCGCCGAGGATGCAGACGAACATGACCATCACCTGCTGCGGCAGGGTCAGGTCGACGCCGAAGAACTGGGCCAGGAAGAGGACGGTGACGCCTTCGAACAGGGCGGTGCCGTTCTGGTTGGCGGTGGCGCCGACCGTCAGGACGAAGCGAGAAATGCGGCGCGGCAGATGAAGCCGCTCCTCGGCGACCTTGAGCGCGGTCGGCAGGGTGGCGTTGGAAGACGCGGTCGAGAAGGCCACCACGATGGCCGGCTGCGCGCCCTTGAAGAACTTCAGCGGGTTCATGCCGCCCAGTCCCCAGACGGCCAGCGAATAGACCACCACGAAGTGCAGGCCGAGCGCGAGCAGGACGACGCCGGCGTAGGCGCCGAGCCGGACCAGCAGATCCCAGCCGAAGAGCGCCGCCAGGTTGAACATCAGGGCCGCGATGGCGATGGGCGCCACGGAGATGACGAGGTGGATGAGCTTCATCATGACCTCGAGCAGGCCTTCCAGCGTGCGCTGGAGCTGGTCGGAGCCCGGTCCCTTGGCCATGACCAGGCCGACGCCGAAGAACAGGGCGAAGACCATCACCGGCAGGATCTGGTTGTCCGCGGCCGCGGTGATGACGTTGGACGGGATCATGTCGAGGAAGAACTGAGCGCCGCCGATGGAGGCCGGCGCGCTGTCAACGATGCCGCGGGCGCCTTCCTGTCCCTCGGCCAGCAGTTGTTGCGCCAGCGCGGGATCCACGCCCACCCCGGGCTGGAAGACGTTGACGAGCACAAGACCGATCACGACCGCGATGGCGGAAATGACCACGGTGAATGCCAAGGTCTTGAGGCCGGCTTTGCCGAGCGACTTGAGATCGCCCATCTCGGCCACCCCGGTGACCAGGGCCGCGAACAGCAGCGGCATCACCAGCATGAACAGGAGGCGCAGGAAGATCTGGCCGATCGGACCGGTGACGTTCGACGTCACCCACTGGACCCAGGCCGTGTCCGGACCGACCCACAGGTTGACCGCGAGACCGGCCAGCAGGCCGATCAGAAAGCCCAGCAGCATCAGGCGGTGAAGCGGCTGCTTCCTGCGAGTCGTCGTTTCCATGCGGTCCCCTCGTCCCCGTGGTCGTCAGCGAATCGGCGCAGCGTACAACAAGCCGCGCGGCTCGCTTGTCCAAAGCGCGTTCAGTCCCCGGGCCAGGTCGAGCGCCGACTCCTGGCCGAGATTGCGGTCGAATATCTCGCCGTAGTTGCCGCCCGCCGCGATGGCGCGGCGGGCCCAGTCGTCCTCCAGACCAAGCGGCGCGCCGGTGCTGCCCTCCAGCCCGAGCAGGCGGCGGACCTCCGGATCCGGCCAGTCCTCCATGGTCTCGACGTTTTCCTGGGTGACGCCCAAAGCCTCGGCCAGGACCAGGGCGTTGACGGTCCAGCTGACGATGTCGGCCCACTGGTCGTCGCCCTCGCGGACTACGGGGCCGAGCGGCTCGCGCGAGATGACCTCGGGCAGGATCACGTGTGCGCGGCTGTCCGAGAAGGTCGTGCGGGCGGCCGCCAGCGCCGAGACGTCGCCGGTCATGGCGTCGCAATCCTCGCGCAGATAGGCGTCGCGCGCTTCGGTCTCGCTGTCCGAGATGACCGGCGTGTAGTCCAGGGCGCGCATGCGGAAGAAGTCCGCCGCGTTCAAGGCCGAAGTCGCGCCGGCCTGGACGCAGACCCGGGCGCCGTTCAGCTCAGTGGCGCTGGCCAGGTTCAGGTTGCGCCGAACCATGAAGCCCTGGCCGTCGTAGTAGTTCACCGCCGGGAAATCGAAGCCGGCGCCGTCGCGTCCAAGAGTGCGCGAGGTGTTGCGCCACAGGACATCGACCCGCCCCTCGGCCAGGGCCGGCAGCCGCTGGTTGTTGTCGAGCGCCACGAAACGAACCGCGTCAGGATCGCCCAGCACGGCAGCCGCCATGGCGCGGCAGAAGTCGACGTCGAAACCCCGCCAGCGGCCCTGGTTGTCGGTGTAGGCGAAGCCCACCAGGCCGGGATGCACCCCGCAGTTCAGCCGCCCGCGAGACCGCACCGCCGTCAGGGTCGGACCTTCGGCGCGCGGGACAACCTCTCCAGTGTCGCCGCCGCCGGTCGGAGTCCGCACGGGCAGAGGATCAGGCTGCGCGGGCTCCTCCTGGCGGCGGTCGCAGGCGGAACCCAGCAGCGCCAGGGCGAGTCCGATGATACTGACGGCGCGCCTCATGGCGTCTCCGGCTTGCCGCGCCGTCCGGGGGGCGCATAGTGCCTGCCCAACAACCAGCCGGACCGAGGCCCCGTCAAGTGCAGGACCGCACCCGCCTGATCGCCGGCGCCACCCGCAAGCCCTCCGCACGGCGCGCCGTCAACCCGCCGGTGACCCGCGCCACCACCCTGCTCAACGCGCGCGCCGCGGATCTTCGCGACGACACTCTGGGACCGGTCTACGGCATTGAAGGGCTCGAGGCGCACCGGGCCTTGGCCGAGGCGTTGGCCGATATGGAAGGAGCCCACGCGGTCGAGCTGGTCCCGACCGGTCTTGCGGCCGTCACCGTGGCGCTACTGGCCCTGGTGCGTCCGGGCGACGAGATCCTCGCGACCGACGCCTGTTATGGCCCCACGCGGCGCTTCCTCGATCGGCGGCTACCGCATTTCGGCGTGACCACCCGCTACCACGCACCCCGCGCGACCTCCGGCGAGATCGCAGCGATGATCGGCGACAAGACCCGCGTGCTGTTCATGGAGTCCCCGGGGACGGCCACCTTCGAGGTGCAGGACGTGCCGGGGCTGGCGGCGCTGGCGCGTGATCGCGGCCTGGTTTCCGTGGTCGACAACACCTGGGCGGCCGGACTGCTTTTCAGGCCGCTGGCGCACAGCGCCGACGTCTGCGTGCAGGCGCTCAGCAAGTACGTCGGCGGACATTCCGACGTGTTTGGAGGGTCGATCGCCTGTCGCACCGCGGACACCGCGCGGGCGGTCGCGACGACGATCGAGGACCTTGGCCTGTTCGTCTCCCCGGACGACGCATGGCTGATGCTGCGGGGTCTGCGCACCCTGCCGGTGCGGGTGGCGGAGCATGGCCGCAACGCCCTGCGGGTGGCGGAATGGCTGCAGGACAGGCCGGAAGTCGCGCGCGTCCTCTATCCGCCCCTGCCCTCCTCACCCGATCATGACCTGTGGAAGCGCGATTTCAGGGGCGGGAGTGGCCTGATGGGCGTCGTCCTGAAGGGCGCGACAGCGGCTCAGGCGGAGGCGTTCCTGGATGCGCTCCGACTGTTCGGCCTCGGCTTTTCGTGGGGTGGCTTCGAGAGCCTGGCCACTTTCGAAAACGCCCAGTTGGCGGTCCGCACCGCACCGCCCGCCTTCGACGGGGCGCTCATCCGCCTGCACATCGGCCTGGAAGCTCCCGAGGATCTCATCGCGGACCTTGATCAGGCCTTCGGCGCTATCCAGCCTTGAACCGCTTGTCGCGAGCCGGTCGGGCCCCTATCCACGCGTCAGGCGCCCGTAGCTCAACCGGATAGAGCATCCGCCTTCTAAGCGGACGGTTGCAGGTTCGAGTCCTGCCGGGCGCGCCA
>CBIHLR010000132.1:0-6718 GCA_966210875.1 uncultured Brevundimonas sp.
CCCCGCAACCAACCCTGGCCGGCGAGGCCGTTTCCGCCCTGCTCGGGCTCGGCATGGCCGAGGTGAACGCCCGTCGAGCCGTGGACCAGGCCCTGATCCGCCTCGGTGAGGACGCCGAGCTCTCGGCGGTCATCCGCGCGGCCCTGCAGGAGCTCGGCCGGTGAGCGACCGCCTCGTCTCGCCCGAGCCCGGCCCGGAAGGCTCCGACCGCGCCCTGCGGCCTCAGACCCTGGCCGAGTTCGTCGGCCAGCCGCAGGCCAAGGCCAACCTCAAGATCTTCGTCGACGCCGCCCGCCAGCGCGGCGAGGCCATGGACCACGTCCTGCTGTTCGGTCCGCCGGGCCTGGGCAAGACGACGCTGGCCCAGATCGTCGCGCGCGAGCTGGGCGTGGGCTATCGCGCCACCTCCGGACCGATCCTGGCCAAGGCCGGCGACCTCGCGGCCATCCTGACCAATCTCGAGCCGCGCGACGTCCTGTTCATCGACGAGATCCACCGCCTCGCCCCGGCGGTGGAGGAGGTCCTCTATCCGGCGATGGAGGACCACGTCCTGGACCTCATCATCGGCGAGGGACCCTCGGCGCGGTCGGTGCGGATCGACCTGGCGCCCTTCACCCTGATTGGAGCCACGACGCGGGCGGGCCTGCTGGCCACGCCGCTAAGGGACCGGTTCGGCATCCCGATCCGGCTGGAGTTCTATTCGCCCGAGGAGCTGACCGGCGTCCTGTCCCACGGCGCCCGCAGGATGGGCCTGGACCTCAGGCCCGACGGCGCCACCGAGATCGCCGCCCGCGCCCGCGGCACGCCGCGCGTGGCCGGCCGCCTGCTGCGCCGCGTCCGTGACTTCGCCACCGCCGAGGGCTCGGCCAGCGTGGACCGAGTGGTGGCGGCCCGCGCCCTGGCCCGGCTCGAGGTCGACGAGGCCGGGTTGGACAGCCTGGATCGCCGCTTCCTCAAGGCCCTGATCGAAAACTACGGCGGCGGCCCTGTCGGCATGGACACGCTCGCCGCCGCCATCGCCGAGGCGCGCGACGCGGTCGAGGACGTCATCGAGCCCTATCTGATGCAGCAGGGCTTCATACAGCGCACCCCGCGCGGCCGGGTCGCCTGCGCCAAGGCCTACGCCCACCTGGGCCTGACCGCCCCGCCGCAGCCGCCGGGTCAGGCAGGATTGTTCGGCAAGTAGCTCAGGCCGCGCGCGCGACGGTCACCGGCTCGCTCGGGGGCGTGGGCTTGCGGCGATAGGCGATCCCCTTGGTCCAGATGCGCAGGGCCTCCCAGTGGATGCCGCCGATGACCTTCAGGGTGAGCAATGGATGCGTCAGCCAAGCGCGCAGCAGCTGGCCGTCGGTCAGGGGGCGGCGTTCGCCGATGAAGCCGGTGGCCAGCCGAACGCCTTCGGAATCCTTCAGGTCGATCAGCACCTTGACCCGCTCGCCGGGCTCGGACACGCGGAAGGCGTAGCCCATGTCCATATCCATGAAGGGCGAGACGTGCAGGCTCTTGGGCGCGGCGTGGCGATGCACGCGGCCGGTCTCGCCGGCCGGGGCGACATAGGCGTGGCGCTCGCCGAAGGTGTTGGTCACCTCATGGACAACCGCCGCCAGCGTTCCGTCGGGCCGGTGGCAGAAGTACAGGCTGATCGGGTTGAAGCCGTAGCCGAGCACGCGCGGCATGGTGAGCAGGCGGATCGCGCCGATCGGGCCCGTGATGGCGGCCTGGCGCAGGCGCGTCTCTGTCTGGACGCGCAGCGGCGTGTCCGACCCGTCTCCGTGATCGCGGGGGTCGAAACTCATCAGCCCGAACCGGCCCCGGCGCAGAACCCTGAGGTCGAGGCCCTCCGCCTCGTCGAGGTCGAGCAGCAGCATGTAGACCCGATAGGCGAGCGCGTGGACGCGCGGCCTCAGACGCCGATGCGTGACCTTGCCGACGTAGAGGGCCGAGGCCTGGGTCACGCGGCCTCCTCGCGCTCCAGGGGCGGGGCGCCGACGTGGATGCGGCCGCTCGGCGCGGCCACGGTCCAGGGCCGCTTCACACCGCCGAGCTGTTCGGCGACGGCGAGGCCGGACTGAAGGCCGTCCTCGTGGAAGCCCGCGCCGAAATAGGCGCCGCAGAACCAGGTCCGCTCCACGCCTTGCAGCTCCCAGAGCCGGCGCTGGGCCCGCGCCGTCGCGGCGTCGAACAGGGGATGCTCGTAGAGGTCCGAGCGGATCACCGATCCGGCCTCCGGCTCGATCAGCGGATTGAGGGTCACGAACAGGCCGGGGCCGGGGAGGGACTGCAGACGGTTCATCCAGTAGGTCACCGACGACGCCTCGCCGGCCCCGAGGTGGTTCCAAGCCGCCCAGGCCCGACGGCGGCGCGGCATCAGGCGGCTGTCCCGGTGCAGAACCGCATGGTTGCGGCTGTAGCGGAAGGGCTTCAGCAGCGCCTCCTCCTGAGGAGTCGGCTGTTCGAGCATGGCGAGCGCCTGGTCGGCGTGGGCGGCGATGACCACCTCGTCGTAACGCTCGACCTCGCCGTGGGCGTCACGGATGAGCACGCCGCCGGGCTCGCGGCGGATGGTGCGCACGCCCCGGCCGGTACGCACGTCCGGGATGGCGGCCCGCAACCGCTGCACATAGGCGCGCGATCCGCCCGTGACGGTGCGCCAGTTGATGGTGCTGACCAGGCCCAGCAGATCGTGGTTGGCGTAGAACCGGATCAGCTCGGCCGCCGGATAGTCGCCCATGTCGTCCAGTCGGGAGGACCAGATGGCGGCGGCCTGGGGCAGCAGGTGCTCGGTCACGAAGGCCGCGCCATAACCCTCCTCGTCCAGGAAAGCGCGCAGGGACATCTGGCTGGATTCGAGCTCCGGCAGACGCGCCTTCGCCGTCCGGTGGAAACGGCGCATGTCGCCGAGCATGCCCCAGAAGCGAGGGCTGAACGCGTTCTCGGCTTGGGCGAACAGGCCCCCAAGCCCTGTCGATCCATACTCGAGCCGGCCGCCGTCGACCGACACCGAAAACGACATCTTCGTCGGCTGGGTCGGCACGCCCAGATGCGCGAACAGGGCCGTGAGGTTCGGGTAGTTGACCTCATTGTAGACGATGAAGCCCGTGTCGACCGCCACGGGCCCGTCCGCTGACGGCGCGTCGACCGTGTGGCTGTGGCCGCCGATCCGGTCGTCCGCCTCGTACAGGGTGACCTGATGCCGCTGCGACAGAAGCCAGCTGGCGGACAGGCCGGACACGCCGGAGCCGACGACGGCGATCCGCTTGGGACCGGCGATATGGAAACGGGACACGCGACCTCCGGGGCGAACTTTCGAAGGCCAGCTACGAAAGATCGCGGATTTCGGACGCCTGGGTCATCCTTCAGGGTGCTGGCCGCGTAACTGCCGCGCTGGCGCTGAGGAGGAGCCCCCATGCTGAAGACCGTGACCGCCTATGTTTCGTTCGCCCTGGCTTTCGGGGTGATGGACGCGCTCTGGCTGAGCCAGATGGCGCCGCGCATCTACCGGCCCGCCATCGGAGAGATCATGGCCGACCAGGTGCGCTGGGGACCGGCGTTGGCCTTCTACTTCCTGTACGTCCTGGGCGTGACCATTCTCATCGTCCTGCCCGCCCTGCGCGACGGGGGGGTGATGCGCGCCGCCTGGACCGGGGCCTTGTTCGGGCTGGTCGCCTACGCCACATATGACCTGACCAATCAGGCTACGCTCAGGGTCTGGCCGACGCACCTCACCCTGACGGACATGGCCTGGGGAACGGTCGCGACCGCAGTGGCCTCCGTCGTCGCCGTGATCGCGACCCGCATGATCGTCAGGGTTTGAACGGAGGTCGCATGACCCTCGCCGCCGAATCCGAAACACCCGGCGGCACGCTGCTTCCGGAACTGAGGCGGATGCACGTGTCGCGTCCGCCCCGGCTGTTCCTGGCCGCCCTCAGGCACGCCGGACGTGACTGGACCGGCGGAACCTTCACCCTCGTTCATCCCGACGGCGAGAGCGAGACCTTCGGGCAGGCGGGGTCCGGCCCGGACGCCACCCTGCGCGTCCGAGACTGGGCTTTCGCGCGCCGGGCCCTGGCCAGCGGGGACATCGGCGTGGCCGAGTCCTACATCGCCGGCGAGTGGGACACGCCGGACCTCGCAACGCTGCTGACGGTGCTGGCCGACAACTACGAGCGGCTGAACCGGCTGGCGGTGGGCGGCGGTCTGGTGCGGGCGATGAACTGGCTGCGCCATAGCCTGTTCCGTAAGAACTCCGAGCGGCAGGCGAAGCGCAACATCCACGCGCACTACGACCTGGGCAACGCCTTCTATTCGGCCTGGCTCGACCCCTCCATGACCTACTCCTCAGCCCTGTTCGCCCATGGCGACGAGGCGCTGGAGGCGGCCCAGGCGCGCAAGTACGAGAGCCTGTGCGAGGCCATGGGGCTGGAGCCCGGCATGTCGGTGCTGGAGATCGGCTGCGGCTGGGGCGGCTTCGCCGAGCACGCCGCGGCCAGGCGCGGCGCCCGCGTCACCGGCCTGACCATCAGCCAGGCGCAGCTGGACTTCGCCCGCGCGCGCATGGAGCGCCAGGGTCTGGCCGATCAGGTCGAGTTGCGCTTCCAGGACTACCGTCAGGCCGACGGCCAGTTCGATCGCATCGCCTCGATCGAGATGTTCGAGGCCGTGGGCGAGCAGTACTGGCCCGCCTATTTCCGCACCATTCGCGAGCGGTTGACGGACACGGGCCGGGCTGGGCTGCAGATCATCACCATCGACGCCTCGATGTTCGACCGCTACCGCAAGCGCGTCGACTTCATCCAGCAGTACGTCTTCCCGGGCGGCATGCTGATCTCCGAGCCGCGGCTCGCCGAGGAGGCTGAGCGCGCAGGGCTGAAGGTCACGGCCACGCGACGCTTCGGACCGGACTATGCGCGCACCCTGGCGCTTTGGGCCGTCCGCTTCGAGGCGGCCTGGGACACGCTGCGCGCTCAGGGGTTCGACGAGCAGTTCCGCAGGCTCTGGCGCTTCTATCTCGCCTATTGCGAGGCGGGGTTCCGCACGGGACGGACCGACGTCATCCAGGTGGTTCTGGAGCCGGCCTGAGTTTGCCTGAGGGCGCGCGGCGCCCTATCTGCGCGCCATGAACGCGACCGCCGACAAGGCTCGCCGCCTGTCGGTGGCGCCGATGATGGACTGGACGGACCGGCACTGCCGAGCCTTCCATCGCGCCTTCACGGCCCGGACGCTGCTGTACACCGAGATGGTGACCACCGGCGCGGTCCTGCACGGCGACCGTGAGCGGCTGCTGGGCTTCGATCCGGTGGAACAGCCCGTGGCCCTGCAACTCGGCGGGTCCGACCCCGACGACCTCGCCGCCTCGGCCCGCATCGGGGCTGAGTTCGGCTATGCCGAGATCAACCTGAACGTCGGCTGCCCATCGGACCGGGTTCAGTCCGGCCGCTTCGGCGCCTGCCTGATGCGCGAGCCGCAACTGGTCGCGGACTGCATGGCCGCCATGGGCGAGGCCGTGGACGTTCCCGTGACGGTGAAATGCCGCATCGGCGTCGATGATCAGGAGCCGGAAACGGCCCTGTTCGACCTGGTCGACCGCTGCGCGACGGCCGGGGTCACCACCTTCGTGGTCCACGCCCGCAAGGCCTGGCTCAAGGGCCTGTCGCCCAAGGAAAACCGGGACATCCCGCCGCTCGACTATGGCCTGGTCCGCCGCCTGAAGGCCGAGAGGCCGGAGCTGACTATCGTCATCAACGGCGGGATCACCGGCCTCGATCAGGCCGAGGGCTTCCTCGTCGCGGATGGGAGCGGCCCTGCGCTGGATGGCGTCATGCTCGGCCGGTCGGCCTATCACGAACCCGCGCTGCTGGGTCAGGCTGACCGGCGGATCTACGGCGAAGCGACCGCGGACATCGGCCCGTTCGAGGCCATCGACCGTTATCGTCCCTACGTCGCCGCGCGCCTGGCCGAGGGCGTGCACCTCGCGGCCATGACACGACACATGCTGGGCGCCATGCATGGCCGCCCCGGAGCCCGCGCCTTCCGCCGCATCCTGACGGTCGAGGCCATCCGGCCCGGTGCAGGCCTCGAGGTCATCGACCGCGCGGTCGAGGCGGTCCGTGAGGCCGAGAGCCGCCGCGAGGCCGCCTGAGTGGCCGGGGTCCCGCTCACCGACCTGCTCGGCCTGATCGCCATCCTCATCGTCTCGGGCGCCTTTGCGGGCCTCATCGCCGGCCTGTTCGGCGTCGGGGGCGGCACGGTGATCGTGCCTGCCCTGTTCTACGCCTTCGAGGTCCTGGGCCTGGGCGGAGAGATGAACCTGCACGTGGCGGTCGGCTCTTCGCTCGCCGTCATCATCGCCACCTCCTTCCGCTCGCTGGCGGCGCACCGTGCGCACGGGGCGGTCGACGAGGATGTGCTGAAAAGATGGACGCCCTGGGTGGCGCTTGGAGGTCTGGTCGGGGCGGGTGTGGCGGCCGTGGTCTCGGCGGCCGGTCTGGGCCTCGTCTACGCGGTCTGCGTGACCCTGGTCGCGATCCAGATGGGCCTGATGCCGCGACACTGGAAGCTGGCGTCAGACACGCCCACCGGCGCGCCGCGAGCGGCGCTCGGGACGGGCATTGGCCTCCTGTCCGCCCTGATGGGCGTCGGCGGCGGCGCCATGGGCGGCATGGTGATGACCCTGTGCGGCAAGCCGATCCACCGCGCGGTGGCCACTGCATCGGGCTTC
>CBIHLR010000133.1:0-6641 GCA_966210875.1 uncultured Brevundimonas sp.
GCTTGACGCCGGCGACGAGGTCCATGGCCCCGCCCATGCCCTTCACCAGCTTGCCGGGGATCATCCAGTTGGCGATGTCGCCGTTCTCGGCCACTTCCATGGCGCCCAGGATGGACAGATTGATGTGGCCGCCGCGGATCATGGCGAAGCTGTCGGCCGAGCTGAAATAGCTGGTTTCGGGGATCTCCGAGATGGTCTGCTTGCCGGCGTTGATCAGGTCCGGGTCGACCTCGTCGTCATAGGGGAAGGGGCCCATGCCGAGCATGCCGTTCTCGGACTGCAGCGTCACCTCCATCCCGGCCGGGATGTAGTTGGCCACCAGCGTAGGAATGCCGATGCCGAGGTTCACATAAAAGCCGTCCTGCAGCTCCTGGGCGGCGCGCTGGGCCAGCTGTTCGCGGGTGCGGGGCATCAGGCGGTCTCCCTTTGGCGGACGGTGCGCTGCTCGATGCGCTTCTCGAAGGTCCCCTGGACCAGGCGGTCGACGTAGATGCCGGGCGTGTGGATCTGGTCCGGGTCGAGCGAGCCGACGGGAACGATCTCCTCGACCTCGACCACCGTGACCTTGCCCGCCGTGGCCATCATCGGATTGAAGTTGCGGGCGGTCTTGCGGAACATCAGGTTGCCGCGCTCGTCGGCCTTCCAGGCCTTCACGATCGACAGGTCGGCGACCAGGCCGGTCTCCATGACGTAGTCGCGGCCGTTGAAGGCGCGGACTTCCTTGCCTTCGGCGACCAGGGTGCCGACGCCGGTGGCCGTGAAGAAGGCCGGGATGCCGGCTCCGCCGGCGCGGATGCGCTCGGCGAGCGTGCCCTGCGGATTGAACTCCAGCTCCAGCTCACCCGACAGGTACTGGCGCTCGAACTCCTTGTTCTCACCGACGTAGGACGAGATCATCTTGCGGATCTGCCGGGTCTCCAGCAGCTGGCCCAGGCCGAAGCCGTCGACGCCGGCGTTGTTCGAGATGACGGTGATCCCCTTCACCCTGGTATCGCGCAGCGCGGCGATCAGGTTCTCGGGAATGCCGCACAGGCCGAACCCGCCGGCCATGACGGTCATGCCGTCGAAGGTGACGCCTTCCAGCGCCGACCGGGCGTCGGGGAAGATTTTCCGCATCGCTTCCTCGTTTATTTCACCGTGCGATGAATATCGCAGGCCGTCCTGCTCAATACGGTGACGCGCGCTCGCGGGCAAGGTGGCCCGGGAACGCCCGCCTCGGCTTGGCCGTTTGCAGCACGCTAGAGGAGGAGAGACCCGATGCGCGTTCCGATGACGATCATGGCCGTGGCGACCTGCGGCCTGGTGGCCTCCGGCTGTTCGACCTTCAACGACTACGCCTCGGCCTGCGAGCGCGACTACGCCCGCAACCGGGAGATCGCGATGGCCTCGGGCGCCGCCCTGGGCGCCGCCATCGGGGCGGCGGTGGCCGGCCGGGAGAATCGCGAGGAGGGCGCGGCCATCGGCGCCGCGGCCGGCGCGCTGCTGGGCCACCAGCTGTCAGCGGAGGAGGATCCCTGCGGCTACGGCTTCGGCGGGTACAACCGCGACTACCGCTATGGGCGCGAGCGCATCTACTGGCGTGACGGCCCCCGCCCTTGGTGAGGGCCTGAGGGTCAGGCCACGCGCGCGGCGCGTTCGGCGGGACTGGCCTCGGCCTGATCGGCGGCCAGGGCCACGTTCATGGCCGCGCGCAGGCGCTCGGGCTTGATGGGCTTTTCGACCACGGCCGCCATGCCGATCGCCAGGTAGTGCTTGGCGTCGTCCGGATCGGCGTTGGCGGTCAGGGCGACGATCGGGGTGCGCGACTCGGGTCCCTCCAGCGCGCGGATGGCCTGGGTGGCTTCCACCCCGTCCATGCGCGGCATCTTGATGTCCATAAGCACCAGGTCGAACCGGCCGGACTTCACGGCCTCGACGGCTTCGACACCGTCCTCGGCGTGGGCCGAGGTGCAGCCGAACATCTCGCACAGCGCCTGGGCTACCACGCGGTTGGTGGCGTTATCGTCGACGATGAGGATGTGCGGCTGAGCCGTCAGGTTCAGGTCGCTGAGTTCGGCGACGTTGGAAGCCGGGGCCTCCTCGGTTTCAATGTAGACGCGCGGCGCGGCCAGGCCGAAGACGAAGGTCGCCCCGTGGCCGGCGTTGCTCTCGGCGCGAATTCCGCCGCCCATGGTCTGCATCAGCAGCCGGCAGATCGGCAGGCCCAGGCCGCCGGACTTGGCGTCCTCGGCGTTGGTGGCCACGTCGAACAGATGTTCCAGGCGATCCGGGTCGATGCCCTGGCCGTTGTCGCGGACGCGGGCCTCTATGCGGACGCTGTCGCCCTGAACCCAAGCTTTCATCGACGCCTCGACGACGCCGTTCCGGGCGTACTTCAGGGCGTTGCCGATCAGATGGTTGAACACCTGGCGCAGGCGCTGGCCGTCCATCTCGACGGCGAGTTCGGTGTCGCCTTCGTAGCCGACCATCAGGCTGACGCCGTCCTGGGCGGCGCGCGGCCCCCACAGGGTCTCCAGGTCGTCCATCAGCTGGCGCAGGACCATCGGCCTGGGATTGAGCGTCAGCTCGCCGGCTTCGGCGCGGGCGAGGTCGACCGCGTCCTCCACGATCCGCATCGTCGTTTCCGAGGAGTCGACGATCGTCTGGACATAGGCCTGGGCGTCCGGGCCCAGCGGCTGGCGCTGCAGCAGTTCGGCCACGGCCAGCACCCCGTTCATGGGCGTGCGGAGTTCGCGGTTCAGAACCGACAGGAAGGTGCTCTTGGAGCGCGCGGCGGCACGGACCTGCTCGGCGGCCTCCGCCTCGCGCGCGGCCGCGGCGGCGCGCAGGTCGTCGGCGTCCTGATCCTGCTGGCAGTTGGCCTGGAGCAGGCGGACCAGCGAACCGACACCGCTGTAGCGGCCCTGGTCGGTCACGACGAAGCCGCGCAGCACGTGCGAGGCGCGCTGGCCCAGCAGAGCCTGACCAAGGGTGGAAATCTTGACGGAGCCTTCGACAACGACCGGCTCGACATCCATCAGGGCCGAGACGGGGCGGGCGCCGTAGAGGGTGCGGCCGTTCTCGGCGGCCAGCTTGCGCAGGAAGACATCGCGCTCGACCACGCCCACGGGGCGGCCGTCCTCGACCACCGCAAGCAGCAGCGTGTCCGGCTCGCGATCGAACCGGTCATAGGCTTCGCTGCACGGCGTGTCCGGGCGGATGGGCTCGGAGCGTTCACACAACGCGTCGATCGTCGGCATGCGGGCCTTCGAGGGCTACTGAGGCCGGTAATATCCACAGCCGCGCTTGCAGAAGGGTTAAGGGCGAAAAGCCGCGTTTCGGCTAGTCGAGGGTCTCGCTCCCCACCCAGGCGAGATAGGCCGGGTTCGAGCCTCCGGGGGCGACCGCCAGGGCCACCACGGCGGGGGTGTCGTAGGGGTGGCGCTCCAGGATCAGCGCGGTCAGCCGCTCGACGCAGGCGCTGCGGGTCTTGAAGATCACGGGCGTCTCGACCGCCCGCTCGACGGCGCCTTCCCAGCGGTAGATCGACCGCGCGCCCGACAGGATGTTGGCGCAGGCCGCGAGCCGCTCGGTCACGGCCTCCGCGGCGAAGGTCTCCGCAGTTTCCGCGTCGGGCCAGGTGGTGTAAAGAAGCACGATCTGATCCACGTCTGAGCCCTTTTGCATGCGCGCGGCCGAACGGCCGACCGCAGGTTTGTCATGTCCGAAACCCCCTCACAGCCGCAAGGGTCCGCGCTCGTCCTGTTTTCGGGCGGGCAGGACAGCGCGACGTGCCTGGCGTGGGCGCTTAACCGCTTCGCGCGGGTGGAGACGGTGGGCTTCGACTACGGCCAGCGGCACGCGGTGGAGATGCAGGCCCGGCTGACGGTGCTGGAGCGCCTGCCGCGCCTGAAGGCCGAGTGGGCGGGGCGACTGGGCCTTGACCACACGGTCGACCTGACCGGCTTCGGCCAGATCTCCGACAGCGCGCTCACGTCCGACCGGGCCATCGAGATGGACGAGCGCGGCCTGCCGACCAGCTTCGTGCCCGGCCGCAACCTCGTCTTCCTGACCTACGCGGCGGCGCTGGCCGACCGGCGGGGCATCGACGTGCTGGTCGGCGGCATGTGCGAGACGGACTTCTCCGGCTATCCGGACTGCCGCCGGGACACGCTGGACGCGCTGCAAGAGGCGCTCAGGCTCGGCATGGCCCGGCCGTTCGAGATCGTCACGCCCCTGATGTATCTGACCAAGGGCCAGACCTGGGTGCTGGCCGAACAGATCGGCGGCCGGCCGCTGGTCGAGCTGATCCTGGAGGACAGCCACACCTGCTACCTGGGCGAGCGCGGCGCGCGCCACGCCTGGGGCCACGGCTGCGGGGCCTGCCCGGCCTGCGAACTGCGAGCGCAGGGCTGGGCCGACTACGCCGGGGTCCAGGCATGACCTATTCGGTCAAGGAGATATTCCTGACAGTGCAGGGCGAGGGCGGCCAGGCCGGCCGGCCGGCTGTCTTCCTGCGCTTTTCCGGGTGCAACCTGTGGAACGGTCTCGAGCGCGACCGTGCGACCTCGGTCTGCACCTTCTGCGACACCGATTTCGTCGGGACGAACGGCGAGGGCGGCGGCAAGTTCTCGACACCCGAGGCGCTCGCCGACGCGGTCGCCGGTTTGTGGCGGGGCGGGGAGGGCGATCCGCGCCTCGTCGTCTGCACCGGCGGGGAGCCGCTGCTTCAGCTTGACGAGGCGCTGATTGCGGCCCTGCACGCGCGCGGCTTCGAGATCGCGCTGGAGACCAACGGCACGCTGCCGGCGCCTTCCGGCGTCGACTGGATCTGCGTCAGTCCCAAGGCCGACGCCGAGGTGGTCCAGACCTCCGGCCAGGAACTGAAGCTGGTCTATCCGCAGCCCGGCGTGGACCCGGCCCGCTTCGAGGGGCTCGGCTTCGAGCGCTTCTGGCTCCAGCCCATGGACGGGCCCGACCGCGAGGCCAACACGCAGGCGGCGCTCGCCTACTGCCTGACCCACCCGCGCTGGCGCCTCAGCGTCCAGACCCACAAGTACATCGGCGTCCCCTGACCATGACCACCTTCGAAGTCACCAAGGCCGCGACCTTCGACGCCGCCCACCACTTTCCGCTGGGGCCCGAAGGCAGCCCGCACCGGCGCGTGCACGGCCACTCCTTCCAGGTGGAGGCCAGCGTGCGTGGCCAGCGCTCGGGCGACATGGGCTTCGTCGTCGACCTGACGCACCTGGAGGCGCGCCTGAAGGCCGCCGCCGCCGAGCTCGATCACTCGCTGCTGAACGAGCACGAGGGTCTGGAGAAGCCGAGCCTTGAGGCGCTGTGCCTGTGGTTCGCCGGCAAGCTCCAGCCGGACTTCCCCGGCCTGTCCCGCGTGACCCTCATCCGCCCGACGATCGGCGAGCGGTGCGTGCTGGAGCTCTGATCACGGTTGTCGCTCACAGCAGAGCGACACAGCGACAGAGCGACACGTTTCACCGTTTCAAAGACCAGCCACGATCATAGGCGCGCCGCCGCAGACGGGGACAAACCGCGCCTGGCTGAGCCTCTTTCGGTGATTTTTCAGCCGCCTAGCCGGCGACGATGTGGGGCGTTCAGCGGTCGTCGCGCGGGCGGTAGACCGAGCAGTCCTCATTGCCGCCGCGCCGGTTGCGGCGCTCGCATTCGCGGCGCATCTCGCGCAGCTCCTCGGCGTCCGAGGTGGTGACCGCGTCGACGCCGGCGCCGACGACGGCGCCGGTCGCGCCTACCGCCGTGCCGACCACCGCGCCCGTCACGCCCACCGCCGCGCCGGCCACGGCGCCCACCAGGCAGCCCTGCAGGCCGAGCGAGGCGAGGAGCACGCTGGCGAGCGCGAGAGTGCGAAGAGAACGGTGGGTCATGACTGGTTCCGGCGACTCGCCCCCCGTGGGCCCGCCCTGTCTAGCGCAGGACGGACCCGGGGGGGATGCGACCTATCGGCTGTCCACCATCACCAGTTCGGCGTCTTCGAGCGCGGTGATGGTCAGGCTCGGCTCGTCCTTGATGGCCGCGCCGTCGCGCGCGCCGATGCGCACGCCGTTGATCTCGACCGCGCCGACCGCCGGCACGAGATAGCCGTGGCGGCCCGCGTCCAGCTCATAGGTCAGGCTCTCGCCGGCCTTGAGCGTCGCGCCCAGCACCCGCGCTTTCGCGTTGATCGGCAGGGCGTCCGCGTCGCCTTCGATGCCCGAGGCAAGGACGGCGAAGCGGCCGTCCCGCTCGTCCTTCGGGAAGGGCCGGGCGCCCCAGCTCGGCTCGGCGCCGCGCTTGTCGGTCTCGATCCAGATCTGGAACAGGGTCGTGGCCTCGGGCTCCAGGTTGTACTCGGCGTGGCGCACGCCGGTGCCCGCGCTCATCACCTGCACGTCGCCGGCGCCGGTGCGGCCCTTGTTGCCCATGGAGTCCTGGTGGGTGATCGCGCCCGTCCGGACGTAGGTGATGATCTCCATGTCGGCGTGCGGGTGCGGCGGAAAGCCGGAGTTGGCCGCGATCCAGTCGTCGTTCCAGACGCGCAGGGCGCCCCAGCCCATGTTGTTCGGGTCGTAGTAGCTGGCGAAGGAGAAGTGGTGCCTGGCGTCCAGCCAGCCGTGATTGGCGCCGCCGAGCTTCTCGAAGGGTCTGCG
>CBIHLR010000134.1:0-6634 GCA_966210875.1 uncultured Brevundimonas sp.
GATAATCTCCCTCCCCTGAAGGGGAGGGAGATTATCCGGCCGTGCCGTCCACCCAGGCCACGACCTGCCGGTTGAAATCCGAGGTGGCGGCGTCGAAGGCGGTGACGATGGCGCTGACGCGGTTCTCGGCCGTCGGCTGCTCGACCATGAAGGTGCGTTCGGCCCGGACGGAGCGGTCGGGGCCCAGCAGGCGGGCCCGACCGGCGACGACCACCGTCGGAGCCGCCTCGGTCCCGTTCGGATAGCGCGCCTCGAAGCTGAGGATGTCGAGGTCCAGCGTCAGGTCCGCGCGCGGCAGTTCGCGGCGGTCGGACATGCGCACGCGGCGGGCCTGGCTCAGGAATGCGGCCTCCAGCGAGGCGACGTAGAGGTCGTCGGCCGGGCCGATCCAGCGGGCCCCCGCCAGATAGGCGACCTGGCCGCCCGAACTGGTCAGGATGCGGTCGTCCTCGGTGCCTGCCGGAAACTCGATCGGCGCCAGGACAAGCGGGATGCGGTCCTCGACCGGCGCCGTCGCCGGCGGGTCCATGGATCCGAAGCGGTAGAGCTGCACCGGATCGGGCGAGCTGAGCAGCGCGCAGCCCGAGACGGCCAGGCCGGCGAGGGTCACGGCGAGGGCGCGGCGGATCATTGTTCGACCTCCAGTTCCTGGGACGGCGGCCGGGCGATGAAGTCGCGCGGGCTGCGGTTCACCTCCTCGATCAGGTCGTTGAGGGTGGCGGTGGCCTCCTCCAGCTGACCGATGGCGTTGGACAGCTGCGGCAGGCCGGTGTCGGCGAACTCGCCCACGGGGCCCTGCAGCTGGCCGGTCATGGCGCGAACGTCGCGGGCGGCCTGCTCGGCCTCTGACGCCGCGCGTTCGATGTGGGCGATGGCCTCGGCGCCGTCGCCTTCGATGATGTTGCGGGCGCTGACCGCCAACGCCTGGTACTCGAGGATGGCCGAGTTGGCGTTCGAGACCGCCTGTTCCAGCTGCTGAAGGATCTCGCGGCGCGCTTCCAGCTCGGTCGAGATCGCCTCGACATTGGCCAGGGTCGTCGAGAAGGACCGGATGTTGTCGTCGGACAGGACCCGGTTGATGCGGTTCAGCGCGTCCACCGCCTGGGCCAGCACCGTGCCGGACCCCTGCAGCAACTCCGCGATGGGGCTCCGCTGGCTCTGGATCACCGGGGTGACGCCGTCCGGGAACTGCGCGCGCAGGAGCGGGCCGCCCGGCGTGCCAGGCGTGACCTGGATGTAGTTCACCCCGGTGATGCCCAGCGGCTCCAGCTGAGCGCGAGAGTCCGACCGGATCGGAATCCCTTCGTCGACGCGGATCCGCGCGATGACCTGGTTGCCGGTCTGGCGATCCAGCGTCAGGTCGGTCACCTCGCCGATGCGGATGCCGTTGAAGTGCACCTCCCCGCCGACCGACAGGCCGCGCACGGGGTCGGTGAAGAGCACGTCGTAGACGTCGTACTCCTCGTTGAACTGGAAGCGGGCCAGCCAGACCACGAAGACGGCCAGCAGCACCATGATGGTGACCGTGGCCAGGCCGACCGCCGCATAGTGGGCGTTGCGTTCCATCAGGCGGGCTCCATGGCCGCGCGCGCGGCGCGGCCCCGCGGTCCGAGGAAGTATTCCCGGATCCAGGGGTGAGATGACTTTTCCAATTCGCGTGGCGGGGCCACCTCGACCACCTTCTTGTCGGCCAGAACCGCCACTCGGTCGCAGATGGTGTAGAGGCTGTCCAGATCGTGGGTGATCATGAAGACGGTCAGACCCAGGTTCTTCTGCAGCTGCGCGATCAGTTCGTCGAAGGCGGCCGCCCCGATGGGATCGAGGCCGGCGGTGGGTTCGTCCAGGAACAGCAGCTCCGGGTCCAGCGCGAGCGCGCGGGCCAGGCCGACCCGCTTCTTCATGCCGCCGGACAGCTCGGCCGGCTTGAGGTGGTGGGCCTCAGGCCCCAGCCCCACCATGGCGATCTTGAGCTCGGCGATCTCGCGGATGGTGTCAGGCGACAGGCGGGTGTGCTCGACCAGCGGTGACGCCACGTTTTCCAGCACCGTCAGCGAAGAGAACAAGGCGCCCTGCTGGAACAGCACGCCCCAGCGCTTCTCCAGCTCGTCGCGCTCCTCGCGGTTCATCGGGCCGACGTCGAGGCCGAACAGGTGGATCGTCCCCTCCTCCGGCTCCTTCAGGCCCAGGATGGAGTTCAGCAGCACGGTCTTGCCGGTGCCCGAACCCCCGACAACGCCCAGCACCTCGCCCGCCCGGACAGTCAGATCCAGGTCCTTGTGGATCACGCGCTCGCCGAAGGCGTTGACGATGCCCTCGACCACGATCGGCGGCTCGCGCTCCGTCACAGCCCGATCTCCAGGAAGGTCATGGCGAACAGGGCGTCCAGCGCGATGATGGCGAAGATCGCCTGCACGACGGCGGCGGTGACGCGGCGGCCCAGGGACTCGACGTCGCCGCCCACGGCCAGACCCTGGCGGCACCCGATGGCGGCCACAACCAGGGCGAAGACCGGCGCCTTCACCAGGCCCACGAGCATGTGCTTGGGCATGTAGCTGTCTTCGGTCAGCCGCTGGAGGAAGAAGGCCGGACCGAGATCCAGCTGGCTCCAGGTCACGATGATGCCGCCCAACAGCCCACCGACCATGGCCAGGAAAGTCAGAAGCGGCAGCATGACCAGCAGGGCCAGCAGGCGCGGAATGACCAGGGCCTGGAACGGGTCGACGCCCATGACGCGCATGGCGTCGACTTCCTGGTTCATCTTCATCGAGCCGATCTCGGCCGCGAAGGCCGAGGCCGAGCGGCCGGCCAGCAGCACGGCGGTGATGACCACGGCGAACTCGCGGAAGACGGCCACGCCGATCAGCTGAACCGCAAAGATCGAGGCCCCGAACTGCGTCAGCAGGTCGACGCCGATATAGGCCACGACCGCCCCGATGAAGAAGTTCGTGACCATGATGATCGGGATGGAGTCCAGGCCGGCCCGCTCGACGTGCGAGAACAGCGCCGGCCAGCGCATCCCGCGCGGATTGACGAGCGTGCGACCGACAGCCGCCAGCAGTTCGCCCAGGAAGGCGAAGGACAGCCACGCTTCCGCGGCGAAGTCGTAGACGCCGTGTCCGATACGCACGAAGGTCCGGGTTACCGGGTCTGGCTGCGGCGGCGGCGGGACGGCGTGGCGTTCGAGCTCCTCCACGATGCCCAGGATGTGACTGGCCTCGGCGCGGCCCTCCCAGCCTTCGCGCGGAACCTTGCCGCCATTGGCCTGGATCAGGACCAGGGCGCCCGTGGTATCGAAACGGCCGAGCTCCGAGATATCCACCGCCGTGAACTCGCGACCCTTGAGCGCCGACACGAGGCGCTTCGGAGTCCGGCCGAGCGTGCGCGCGCTCCAGTCGCCGGCCAGTACGAGGACCAGGCGACCGCGTCCCCCCTCCTCGACTCGGAAGCTCGCTGGCGTCATCGGGATTTCTTAGCAGGAAGATTTCCCCGTCGTCTCTGGCCGAAACATGACGGACGGACAAAGCTCGGCCGCGCTAGTTGCGACACGTTCGCAGATGTGCGAGAGGGGGCGCCCTGTCCGGTTCCCTACGGAGCGCTTCCATGATCCGTCGCCTGTCTATCGCCGCCGCGCTCGGCGCGGCCCTCTTCGCCGGGGCGTGCCAGCCCCAGGCGGACTCCGAAGGGGGCGAGGCAGCGACCGGCGATGCGGGCGTAGTCAATCTCTACACGGCGCGCCACTACGCCTCGGACGAGCGCATCTACGAGGCCTTCACCGAGGCCACCGGCATCCGTGTGCGCAAGATCGAGCTGCCGGCCGACCAGCTGATCGAACGCCTGCGCGCCGAGGGCGAGGGCAGCCCCGCCGACGTGGTGGTCATCCAGGACGCGGGCGGAATGGGGCGCGCCGCCGAGGCTGGCCTGATCGTGCCGTTCGAGGACGCCGTCATCGATGAGCGCGTGCCCGAACACCTGCGCGACCCGCAGGGACGCTGGTTCGCCATCGCACGGCGCGCCCGCGTCGTGGCCTATGACACCGCCCGCGTGCGGCCCGAGGAGGTCGATACCTACGAGGAGCTGGCCTCGCCCCGGTTCCGCGGCCGGCTGTGCGTGCGGTCCTCGGACAACAGCTACAACCTCAGCCTGCTCTCGGCCCTGATCGAGCGCTGGGGCGAGGAACGCGCCCTGGAATGGGCCCGCGGGATCGTCGCCAACATGGCCCGCCCGCCGCAGGGCGGGGACATCGAGCAGATCCGCGCTGTCGGAGCCGGCCAGTGCGAGGTCGCGATCACGAACCACTATTATTTCCTGCGCCTGGCTGAGTCCGAGGACGCCGCCGACCAGGACCTGACGAACCGCGTGGCGCTGAGCTTCCCGAGCATCGGCGGCCAGGGCGCGCACTTCAATCTGTCGGGGGCCGGCCTGGCGGCGAACGCCCCCAACCGCGAGAACGCCATCCGCTTCCTGGAATTCCTGACCGGGCCGGAGGCGCAGTCGACCTTCGCCAATGAGACAAACGAGTTCCCGACGGTCGAGGGCGCGGACCTGCCGGCCGACGTCTCGCGCTACGCCGGCCAGGCGGCCGATCCCCTGCCCCTGCCGGCCTACGCTGCGCGACAGGCGCAGGCTCAGCGCATCTTCGAGCAGGCCGGTTGGCGCTAGGGCTCACCCAGACCCTTACTCCCCTGCGCGCGGCCGCTCTCGCAGCGGCCGCGATCGCATGTGCGCCCCTGATCGCGGTGCTGGTGACGGCGACTGGACCGCTCGCTGACAGCCTGACCGGCTCGACCTTCGCCCGGTACGCTGGGACATCGGCGGTCCTGGCCCTGCTTGTGGCGTTCGGCGCGGGTCTGCTCGGCGCCACGGCGGCCTGGGTGGTCGCCATGCACGATTTTCCCGGACGGCGGCTGTTCTCCTGGGCTCTCGTCACGCCGCTGGCGGCGCCCGCATTCGTGCTGGCCTACGGTTACGCCGACCTGTTCGACGTAGCCGGGCCGATCCGTACCGCCTGGCGCGCAGCCTTCGGTTGGGACCCGCCGTTCGAGATGCGCTCGATCTGGGGCGCGGCGATCGTGCTGTCGCTCGCCTTCTACCCCTACGTCTATCTGACCATGCGCGCGGCGCTGCTGAACCAGTCGACAAGCCTGGTGGAGGCGGCGCGGTCGCTTGGACGCAGCCGGGGGCAGGCCTTTCTCGCCGCCACCATGCCGATGGCGCGGCCGGCGCTGGCGGCGGGCATGGCGCTCGCGGTCATGGAGACGCTGGCGGACTATGGGGCGACGTCCTTCCTTGCGGTGCAGACCCTGACGACCGGTGTGGTGCGGGCCTGGTCGGTTTTTGGCTCGACGGCGGAGGCGGCGCGGCTGGCCCTGCCGCTGCTGGGCGCGGCGGCGGTCCTGCTGCTGATCGAGCGCTCCAGCCGCCGCGCGGCGGCCGAGGGCGGTCAGGCGCGCTGGCGGGCGCTGGAGCCGGAACGGCTGAGTGGCGGCAGGGCGGCCGTGGCCTTCCTGTTCTGTCTGCTGCTGGTGACGCTGGGCCTGCTGCTGCCGCTCGGCTGGCTGCTCGCCAAGGGCTGGGGCGCCGAGCACGAGACCGGGCGGCTCCTCGCGGCCGGCCGGAACTCGCTGATGCTGGCGTTGATCGCCGCGGTCGTGACCACCACCCTGGCGGGTCTGATCGCGTTCGGGGCGCGCGGCTACAAGACGGTCTCTCGGCTGCTCAGCCTGGGCTATGCGACGCCCGGCGCGGTCATGGCGGTCGGGCTGCTGGCGCCCGCCGCCGTGATCTGGCGGCTGTGGCCCGAGACGGTGTCCAGTCTGATCATGGGGGTGACCCTGCTCGTCCTGGCCTATGCCGCGCGGCTGATGGCGGCGGCGCTGGAGCCGATCGACTCCGGGCTCGAGCGCGTGGGCCGGTCCATGAGGGGCGCTGCGCGGTCGCTGGGCGAGACCGAGGCCGGCACGGCGCGTCGGGTGGAGCTGCCCATCGCCTCGGGCGCCCTGTTCACGGCGGCGCTCCTAGTGTTCGTGGACGTGATGAAGGAGCTGCCGGCCACGGTGATCCTGAGGCCCTTCGGCTTCGACACGCTCGCCGTCATGGCCGACTTCTACGCCAAGGACGAGCGGCTCGGCGAAGCGGCATGGCCCGGACTCTTCCTGGTGCTGGTGGCCCTGCCGGCGGTGATATGGCTGACGCGGCGGGTCTCGACCTCGCGTCCCGGAGCGGCGGTATGAGCGTGATCGAGGCCAGGGGCCTTGCGAAATCCTACGGCGGCAAGCCGGCGGTCGTGGCCGCCGACCTGACGCTGAGGGCTGGCCGGATCACCTGCCTGCTCGGCCCGTCGGGGTGCGGCAAGAGCACCCTGCTGCGCCTGATCGCCGGGCTGGAGGCGCCCGACGGCGGCGTCATCACCGCCGAGGGCCACGACATCACCCGCCTCCCGCCAGAGGCTCGCGGGGTCGGCCTGGTCTTCCAGGACTACGCCCTGTTCCCTCACCTGCGGGTGGCGGCCAATGTCGCCTTCGGCCTGAACGACCGGCCGGCGCATGAGCGCAGGGCGCGCGCGCTCGCCCTCCTCGAACGAGTCAAGCTGGCCGCCCGGGCCGAGGCCTGGCCCCACATGCTGTCAGGCGGCGAG
>CBIHLR010000135.1:0-6598 GCA_966210875.1 uncultured Brevundimonas sp.
CCCCGCCGTCCTCCCGAGTCGCGGTCGCAGAGGTCTTGCCGGTCCTCGCGCTGGCGTTGATAGGCCCGCGAATCGGTCAGCCGGTCACGCGCGTCCCCACAGGCCAGGTCGAAAGCCCGGCCGTCCGTCGCCATCTGGCTGCATTCCATATCGCCCGGCTGGACGGCGAGTCCCGCCGGCGTTTCACCCTTGAGGGCGGCGTCGAGCGCCACACGCACCCGCGCCTGACAGGCCTGGAGATCCTCGTCGCCACGCAGCAGCGGACTGCACTGGGCGCGCTCCCAGGCATAGGGATCGGCGCGGGCCCAATCGGGAAGATCGATTGTGGGCGCGGGCGCCGGGGTCACCACGATCGGCGTCGGTTCGGCCTGCGGGGCGCTCCAGACGATCGTCGGGTCCTGGGGCGTCAGCGACAGCATCAGGCTCATCAGTGCGGCGATCATCGGCATCTCCATCGGTCCGCCCGAAACCTAACCCTTGGGCCTCAGCGCGCCAAGGCGCGCATGGCGCGGTCCAGACCTTCCAGGGTCATGGGGAACATCCGCTCGTCCATCACCTGACGGATCATCTGGACCGACGGCGCATAGCCCCAGTATCGCTCGGCG
This sequence comes from uncultured Brevundimonas sp., assembly GCA_966210875.1. Classification (GTDB taxonomy): domain Bacteria; phylum Pseudomonadota; class Alphaproteobacteria; order Caulobacterales; family Caulobacteraceae; genus Brevundimonas. Next base: position 606 of record CBIHLR010000135.1, read on the forward strand.
ACCGGGTTCAGCCACACCGACCGCTCCCACTGATCCATCGCCCGCTTCAGCCAGACCGCGCCGGCCTCCTCGTTCCAGTGCTCGACCGCGCCGCCGGGCATGCTCACTTCATACGGGGACATCGTGGCGTCGCCCACGAAGACCGCGCGCCAGTCGCCGGCGTATTTGTGCAGCACGTCCCAGGTCGGGGTCTGCTCATTGTGGCGACGGCGATTGTCCTTCCACACCCCCTCATAGAGGCAGTTGTGGAAGTAGAAGAACTCCAGGTGCTTGAACTCCGATCGCGCCGCCGAGAACAGCTCCTGCGCGACCTGCACGTGCGCGTCCATCGAGCCGCCGACGTCGAGCAGCAGCAGCACCTTGACCGTATTGCGCCGCTCGGGCCGCAGCTGCACGTCGAGGTAGCCGTGCCGCGCCGTGGAATCGATGGTGCCGTCGAGGTCCAGCTCCTCCTCGGCGCCCTGGCGGGCGAAGCGGCGCAGCCGGCGCAGCGCCACCTTGATGTTGCGCACGCCCAGCTCGACCGTGTCGTCGAGGTTTTTGTACTCGCGCTTCTCCCAGACCTTGACCGCCCGACCCTGCCGTCCCGGCCCGCCGATGCGCACGCCCTCGGGATTGTATCCGCCGTGGCCGAAGGGGCTGGTGCCGCCCGTGCCGATCCACTTGTTGCCGCCCTCGTGGCGCCCCTTCTGCTCCTCGAGCCGCTGCTTCAGCGTCTCCATCAGCTTGTCGAAGCCGCCCAGCGCCTGGATCTCGGCCATCTCCTCGGGCGTGAAGTAGCGCTCGGTCAGCGACCTCAGCCAGTCCTCGGGCACCTCGGCGACGGCCAGCTCGTCCAGCGACGCGCTCTCCAGCCCCTTGAACACCTTGCCGAACACCTGGTCGAAGCGGTCGTAGTGCTTCTCGTCCTTGACCAGTGTCGCGCGCGCCAGGTGGTAGAAGTCCTCGACCCGCCGGCCGCCCACGCCCCGATCCATGGCCTCCATCAGATGGAGCCATTCCTTCAGCGAGACAGGCACCCGGGCCTGGCGCAGCTCCGTGAAGAGGGGCATCAGCATCGCGGCACCCTACATCAGATCCAGGCCGCGATCTCTTCCAGCGGCTTCTTGTCCAGCGCCGCCAGCGGCACGGTCGCGCCCTCGGCCGGATGGCCGGCGACCAGCAGCAGGAACGGCTTTTCGCTGTCCGGCCGACCGCAGATCTCGTTCAGGAAACTCATCGGCGCGGGCGTATGGGTCAGGGTGGCCAGGCCGGCGTCGTGCAGCGCCGCGATCAGCAGGCCCGTGGCGATGCCGACGCTTTCGGTGACGTAGTAGTTCTTCTTCTGGTCGCCGGGGCGGGGCCCGCCGCGCTTCTGGGCGAAGATGGCGATCAGGACCGGCGCCACCTCGAGGAAACCCTTGTCCGGATCGGTGCCGAGCGGAGCCAGAGCGTCCAGCCACTCCTGCGGCGCCTTGTCCTCATAGAAGGCCTTCTCCTCGACCTCGGCCGCCTCGCGTACCCGCAGGCGCGCCCCGGCGCTCTCGATCACGGCGAAGAACCAGGGCTGGTGGTTGGCGCCCGAGGGCGCGCTGCCGGCGGCCAGCAGGGCCTGCTCGATCACCGCGCGCGGCACGGGCCGGTCCGAATACTCGCGCACGGTCCGCCGCCGCCCGACATGCTCGGCGAAAGCCGCCGCCCGCGCCACGCGCGTGGCGTCGTCATAGTCCGGCAGGGGCGGGAGCGGCGTACACGGATGGTCCTTCATGGCGCTCAGCCCCTCCTGAAGATGAACTCGTGGTCGCGCCAGCTGCCTACCGGAAAGCCGTACTCCCCGGCCTTCTCGAAGCCATAGGCGCGATAGAGCGCCTGGGCCTTTTCGTTGCCGCTCCAGACGCTCAGCCACTGCGGGCCGGGCGTCTGGTCAAGGCGGGCCAGCGCCCGCTCCAGCAGCGCCTTGCCCAGCCCCTTTCCCTGGTGCTCGCGCGCGACATAGAGGCGGCGCAGCTCGCCGTGCTCCGGGCGCAGGTCAGGGTGCGGCATGGAGGCCGGTCCGGTCTCGGAGAAGGCCCCGATCACCCCGTCGATCTGGGCGACGTCCCAGACGTGGTCCGGATGCTCCAGCCGCACCTGCACGACCGAGATGTCGAACACCTCGGCGATAAACCGGTCCAGGTCGGCCTTCGGATAGGGAATGGCGAACTCCTCGACGAAGGTCTCGAGAAAGGTGCGCCGGCCGAGGTCGGCGAGGGCCGCGGCGTCATCGGGCGTGGCGGGGCGGATGGAGGCGGAGTAGGGAAGGGCCATGGTCGCCCTCTACACCCACCCCGACATGCTGGGCCACAGTCCCGGCGCCGGCCATCCGGAAAGCCCGGCGCGGCTGAAGGCCGTGCTCGATGCGCTGGCCGACGCAGGCCTCGACCGCGAGACCCTCCCCGCCGAGGAGGCCGAGGTCGCGGACCTGGAGCGCATCCACCCGTCGGCCTACGTCGCCCGCATCCTCGACGCCTCTCCCGCCAGCGGAATTGCCTATCTCGACCCAGACACGGCGCTGTCGCCCGGCAGCGTGCGCGCCGCGCGCCTGGCCGCCGGCGCCGTCATCCAGGCCGTGCGCGACGTGGCACGTGGCGAACGGACCCGCGCTTTCGCCGCCGTGCGCCCGCCCGGCCACCACGCCGAGCCCGGCCAGGCCATGGGCTTCTGCCTGTTCTCCAATGTCGCTGTCGCCGCCCGGGTGGCCCAGGCCGAAGGGCTCGAGCGCGTTGCCGTGATCGACTTCGACGTGCACCACGGCAACGGCACCCAGGCCGCCTTCGAGACGGACGACAGCCTGTTCCTCGGCTCGATCCACCAGTCGCCGCTCTATCCGGGCACCGGCTCGGCTGATGAGCGCGGCGTGGGCAACATCGCCAACGCGCCCGTCGCGCCCCACGCCAGCCCCGCGACCTGGCGGGCGCTGTTCGAGCAGGCGCTGCTCGGGCCGCTGGACGCCTTCCGCCCCGACCTGGTGCTGATCTCCGCCGGCTTCGACGCCCACCGCCGCGATCCGCTGGCGCATCAGTCGCTGGAGGCCGAGGACTTCGCCTGGGCCACCCGCGCGGTGCTCACCGTCGCCAGGCGGCACGCCAAGGGCCGTCTTGTTTCGACTCTGGAGGGCGGCTACGACCTTGAAGGGCTCGGGCTTTCTTCCGTCGCCCACATGCAGGCGCTAGGGGAGGAGTAAGGCGCGTGGCCCGTCAGGGGAGGGCCGCGGTCTTCGAGGATGCTGGACACGGTGCAGGCTGAGAATTGCGAGGATCTCGCTGCGACGCCGCCGTCGCGGCCGGGCGCCGTGATTCTGACCCGCCACGGCGAGCCCGCCCTGTCGCGCCGCTGCCGCCTGACATCCGACGAATACCGCGCTTGGTGGGCCAGGTACGAGGTTGGCGGCCTGCTCGAGGGCCAGACCGCCCCGACCTGCCTGCAGGAGGCCGCGCGCGACGCCCTGATCCTGCACTCGCCGCGCCCCCGCGCCATCGAAACCGCCAAGGCCGCCGCCGGCGACCAGCCGCTGCAGGTCGACGAGATCTTCGTCGAGGCCCCCCTGCCGCCGCCCCGCTTTCCGGCCTGGATGCGGTTTTCGCCCCGCACCTGGGGCGTCATCGCGCGCGTCTGGTGGTGGGCCTTCAACCACCACCAGGGCGAGGAGACCCGCGACCAGGCAAAGGCCCGCGCCCGCCGCGCCGCCGACATGCTGGAGCAGCATGCCGCCTCGGGCCGCAACGTGCTCGTCTTCGCCCACGGCTTCTTCAACGGCATGGTCGGGATGGAGCTGACCAAGCGCGGCTGGCGCTGCGTGGAGGACCAGGGCTTCCAGTACTGGAGCGCCCGCCGCTTCGAGCGGCGCTGACCGGAGTTTCGCCATGAACCGCCGCTCGCTCTTCGCCCTGATCCTCACGGCGATGGCGCTCGTGGCCGCGCCCGCCGCGGCGCAGGAGGCCCTGCCGCGCGTGGCCTTCCAGACCTCAGCCGGCACCTTCACGGTCGAGGTCGACACCGTCCGCGCGCCGATCACCGCGACCAACTTCCTGCGCTATGTGGACGAAGGCCGCTTCGAGGGCACGACCTTCTACCGCGCCATGGCCGGCCGGCCCGACCTTGGCCTCATCCAGGGCGGGACCAACAACGACCCCGAGCGCGTGCTGCCGCCCATCGCCCATGAACCGACCACCCAGACGGGCCTCAGCCACACCGACGGCGTCATCTCCATGGCCCGCTGGGACCCCGGGACCGCCACCGGCGACTTCACCATCATGGTCGGCGACAACACCTATCTCGACGCCCGCCCCGGCGGACAGGGCGACGACGCCGGCTACGCCGCCTTCGGCCGCGTCGTCCAGGGCATGGAAGTCGTCCGCGCCATCCTCGCCGCCCCCCGTTCCGCCACCGAAGGCGAGGGCGTCATGCGTGGCCAGATGCTCGAACCGCGGATCGAGATCCAGCGCGTCTGGCGGTTGGAAAATTAGGCCCCCGCCCGCTCCGCGAAGCGCCACGCCGCTTCCGCCAGCGGATCGACCCGCGCCGCCATGGCGGCGGCGTGGGGGCTGGCGGCGGTGCCGTCCCTGACCCGGCCGCCGATGCCCTGGCAGATCGCCGCCAGGCGGAACAGGTTGTAGCTCAGGAGCCAGTCCAGCTGCGGGAGGCCTTCGCGACCCGTCCGCGCGCAGTAGCGGGCGATCGCCTCCTGCATCGACGGGATGCCGAGGGTCTCCAGGTCAAGTCCCGCTAGGCCGTTTCGCTCCGTAGACGGAATGACCCAGGCGATGAGGAAATAGCTGACGTCGGCGAGCGGATCGCCGAGCGTGGACAGCTCCCAGTCCAGCACCGCCCGGACCTCGGCCCGGTCGGGCGCCAGGATCATATTGTCGAGCCGGAAATCGCCGTGGACGATCCGCGCCGGCGCATCCTCGGGTAGGCCTCGCGGCAGCCAGTCGATCAGCCGGTCCATGGCCTCGACCGTATGTGTCTCGGACGCCCGGTACTGCTTGGACCAGCGCCCGACCTGGCGGGCGAAATAGTTGCCCGGCTTGCCATAGTCGCCGAGACCGACAGCCTCCGGGTCGATCCGGTGCAGGTCGGCCAGGGCGTCGATCTGCGCCTCATAGATGGCGCGGCGCTCCTCCGGCGTCTGGTCCGGCAGGGCCAGGTTCCAGAGGATGCGGCCTTCGACCCGGTCCATCAGATAGAAGGCTGTGCCGATCACCTCGGGGTCCTCGCACAGGGCCCAGGGCCGCGCGACCGGATAGCCCACCGAATGCAAGGCCGAGATCACCCGGAACTCCCGGTCCACCGCGTGCGCCGATGGCAGCAGCACGCCCGGCGGTTTGCGCCGCAGGACGTAATCCCGGTTGGCCGAGCGCACGAGGTAGGTCGGGTTGGACTGGCCGCCCTTGAACTGGCTGACCTCGATGGGCCCCTCGAACCCCTCGACGTTCGCCGCCATCCAGCGCGCCAGCGCCGCCTCGTCGAACCTCAGCCGGTCATCGACGGGCTTGGCCCCGGTGAAGGCTTGCTCGGCGGGCGTCTGGCTCATGCCGCTAGGCTTAGCGGCCTTGCCCGGCGCCGGCCAAGCCTGTTTCGCCTGTCGCGAAACCGAGGTTGGAACCGGACCGCGTTGCGGCTAGGGATCGCGGCATGAGCCAGACACCGCGCGCCGACCTCAAGCCCAACACGCCCGAATACGAGAACATTCCGCTGGTTAAGGCCACCGGCTTTCGGGAGTACGACGCCCGCTGGGTGCTGGAGAAGGAGATCAACCTGCTCGGCATCCAGGCGCTCGGCCTGGGCCTGGGGACCTACATCCACGAGATCGGCCAGACGCCGCGCGTCGTCGTCGGCCATGACTTCCGGTCCTATTCGCTCAGCGTGAAGCAGGCCCTGACGTTGGGCCTGATCCAGGCCGGCTGCGAGGTGCTGGATATCGGCCTGGCCCTGTCGCCGATGGCCTATTTCGCCCAGTTCGCGCTGGACGCCCC
>CBIHLR010000136.1:0-6530 GCA_966210875.1 uncultured Brevundimonas sp.
GGTCGTTGGAGTCCATGGCGCGCTCGGTGGTCGCCTCATTGGCTCGGAACACGCCGGACTGGGCGAGCAGCTGGTCGACCAGCGTGGTCTTGCCGTGGTCGACGTGGGCGATGATGGCGATGTTGCGCAGGTTCATTCGGGACTCGGGTCGGGACGCGGGCGACAAGGCCGGCCGCGGTCCTTAGGGCAGGAGCGTGGGGAGGAAGCGGCGCCCAATACACGACGCGGGGGGATTTAGCTAGGGCGAGGGCTGAAGCAGCGCGAGAAGTCGCTCGCCGAAGCCGAGTAGCAGAAAGCCGACGGCGACAGCCCCCATCAGAAGTACCAACCCGAGCCCGACCGCGTCGATCCAGCTCCGAACCGATCTCTTGGTGGCCGCGTACCCGATGGCGCCTCCAGTAGCGAGAACAGTGACGACCGCCACCGGCCACGGCAGAGGGCGGTGGTCCTCGATCGCATCCGGCTCGTCGACCTGCTCCGCGAACTCCCCGGCATTGGCGCGGGCCAATAGCATCAGGGCGTCTTTGGCCTCTTCCTCCGGCACCGCCAGCCGGAGGCCGCCGAGCGCGCGCATCATCAGGGGATCAATCGAGGCCAGTCCGTAATCCGAGAGATGCGCCGAAAGCCCGGCGCTGGTGAGGAAGCCTTCCGCCAGCCTGGCGGTCGGGAGATCGTCAAATCGGGCGACAACGACCAGGGCCATGCGCCCACCCTAGCTCAGTCCGGCGGCCGCGCCAGCGCGGTCTGATCCGCGTAGGCCTTCAGCTCGATGAGATAGCCGTCCGGATCGGCGATCATGGCCTTGGCCGTCGCTTCGTCCCGCACCGGAGCGCTGGCGAAGCCGCCGGCCACGGCGCCCGCGCGCTCGACCAGCCCCGGCCAGTCCGCCCAGGCGACGGTCGCGCCGAAATGCTGGGCCTCGCGAAACGGGGAGGGGGTCACCGCCGCCGGCCGCTGATAGGCGGTCAGCTGGGCGCCGAAGACCCACAGATCGATCCAGCGCTCGGTCGTACGGCCGACGCGCGCGCCGAGCGCCTGTTCATAGAAGGCCCGCGTCCTGTCGAGGTCCGAGACCGAGATCGACAGGTGGAAGACCGGCCTCAAATCAGACGTCCAGCAGGAACCGGTTCGGGTCCTCGAGGTATTCCTTCACCCGCACCAGGAAGGTCACGGCTTCCTTGCCGTCGACGATGCGGTGGTCGTAGCTCAGCGCCAGGTACATCATCGGCCGGATCACCACCTGGCCGTTCACGGCCATCGGGCGCTGGACGATGTTGTGCATACCCAGGATGCCCGACTGCGGCATGTTCAGGATCGGCGTCGACATCAGCGAGCCGTAGACCCCGCCGTTGGTGATGGTGAAGGTGCCGCCCTGGAGCTGGTCCAGCGTCAGCTCGCCGTCGCGGGCGAGTTTGCCGAGGCGCGCGATCTCCTTCTCGATCTCGGCCAGCGACATGCGGTCGGCGTCGCGGACCACCGGCACGACCAGGCCGCGGTCGGTGCCGACGGCCATGCCGATGTCGTAGTGGTTCTTGTAGACGATGTCGGTCCCGTCGATCTCGGCGTTGATCGCCGGCAGCTCCTTCAGGGCCGCGATGACCGCCTTCACGAAGAAGCTCATGAAGCCGAGCTTGACGCCGTGGCGCTTCTCGAAGGCGTCCTTGTACTGACCGCGCATGGCCATGACCGAGGTCATGTCCACCTCGTTGAAGGTGGTCAGCTGGGCGGCGGTGTTCTGCGATTCCTTCAGGCGGCGCGCGATGGTCTGGCGCAGGCGGGTCATCTTGACCCGGACCTCGCGGTCGTCGTCGGCGGCCGGGGCGCTCGCGGCGGGAGCAGGGGCCGGCGCGGCTGGAGCGACCGAGGCGGAGGCGGCGGCCTGCAGGATGTCGCCCTTCAGGACATTGCCCTTGGGGCCGGTCGGCTGGACGGTCGAGGGATCCACGCCCGTCTCGGCGGCGGCGCGCTGGACGGCCGGGGACAGGGTCTCGGCGGCCGTCGAGGCCTTGGCCGCGGGCTTGGGGGCCTCGGCGGGTGCGGGCGCTTCAGCCTTGGCGGCCGGAGCCGCGGCGGCGCCGGCGCCCGCCTTGATGCGGCCGATGACCTGGCCGGGGGTGACGGTCGCGCCGTTGTCGGCGGTGATCTCGGCCAGCTCGCCGTCAGCGGGGGCGGAGACCTCGACGGCCACCTTGTCGGTCTCGATCTCGACCAGGACCTCGTCCTTGGAAACCTTGTCGCCGACCTTCTTGGTCCAGCGGCCGATGGAGCCCTCGGCGACGGACTCGCCCATCACGGGCGTCTTGATCTCGATGGTCGAGGCCGCGGCGGGCGCGGCCGCCGGCTTGGGCGCCTCGGCCTTCGGAGCCTCAGCCTTCGGAGCCGGCGCGGGCGCAGCAGCCGGCGCGGCGGCCTTCGGCGCTTCCGCCTTGGGGGCCTCGGCCTTGGGCGCTTCGGCGGGTTTTGGCGCCGCGGCGGCGCCGGCGGCCTCGATGCGGCCGAGCACGGCGCCCGGGGTCACGGTCGCACCGTCGGCGGCCTTGATCTCGGCCAGCACGCCGTCGGCGGGGGCGGCGACCTCCAGCGACACCTTGTCCGTGTCGAGCTCGACCAGGACTTCGTCCTTCTTCACCGCGTCGCCGGCCTTCTTGGTCCAGCGGGCGACGGTCGCCTCGGTGACGGATTCGCCAAGGGCGGGGGTGAGGATGTCGGCCATGATCGCGTCAGTCTTTCGGTTCGGTCAGTTCGGATATCAGGCGAAGGCGTCGGTGAGGAAGGCGTCCAGTTCCTTCAGGTGCCGGCTCATCAGGCCCGCGGCGGTCGAGGCGGAGGCCGGACGGCCGACATAACGGGCGCGCTTCGACGTCACGTCCAGCTTCTCGAGCGTCAGTTCAAGCCACGGATCCACGAAGGTCCAGCCGCCCATGTTCTTGGGCTCTTCCTGGCACCAGACCAGCTCGGCGTTCGGGAAGCGGACGAGTTCGGTCATTAGCGACTTCATCGGCCACGGATAGAACTGCTCCAGCCGCATCAGATAGACGTCGTCGACGCCGTCCCGCTCGCGGCGCTCCAGCAGGTCGTAATAGACCTTGCCCGAGCACAGGATGACGCGGCGGATGTCCTTGTCGGCCTTCAGCGTCACGCCGGCGACCGCCGGACGCGCCTGGGCGTCGTCGTGCAGGACGCGGTGGAAGGACGAGCCGTCCGCCAGGTCGGCCAGGGTCGAGACCGCCTTCTTGTGCCGCAGCAGCGACTTGGGCGTCATGATGATCAGCGGCTTGCGGAACGGCCGGTGGATCTGGCGGCGCAGGATGTGGAAGTAGTTCGCCGGCGTGGTGCAGTTGGCGACCTGCATGTTGTCCTCGGCGCAGAGCTGCAGGAAGCGCTCGAGCCGCGCCGAGGAGTGCTCGGGACCCTGACCCTCGTAGCCGTGCGGCAGGAGCATGGTCAGGCCGCTCATGCGCAGCCACTTGCGCTCGCCGGACGAAATGAACTGGTCGATTACGACCTGGGCGCCGTTCACGAAGTCGCCGAACTGGGCTTCCCAGAGGACGAGCGTGTTCGGGTCAGCGAGCGAGTAGCCGTACTCGAAGCCGAGCACCGCCTCTTCGGACAGGGCCGAGTCGATGACCTCGAACTGGGCCTGGCCCTCGCGGATGTGGTTCAGCGGGACGTAGCGCTCCTCGGTCGTCTGGTCGACGATGGCCGAGTGGCGCTGGGAGAAGGTGCCGCGCACCGAGTCCTGGCCCGACAGGCGGACCGCGAAGCCCTCGTCCAGCAGCGAGCCGAAGGCCAGGGCCTCGGCGGTCGCCCAGTCGAGGTTCTCGCCCGACTCGATCGCCTCGCGCCGGCCGTCGATGACGCGGCGCAGCGTCTTGTGGCAGTCGACGTCGTTCGGGCAGGTGGTCAGCACCTTGCCGATGGCCTTGAGCCGGTCGAGCTTGACACCGGTGGAGCCGCGGCGCTCGTCGCCCTCGGGCAGGCCCAGGCCCTGCCACTTGCCGTCCAGCCAGTCGGCCTTGCTGGAGGCGTAGGACTTGCCGGCTTCGAACTGGGCGTCGAGGAAGGCCTCGAACTCGCTGACCAGCCCGTCGGCCTCGGCCTGACCGATGACCCCTTCCTCGACCAGACGGCGCGCATAGATCTCGCGCGTCGACGGCAGCGCCCGGATCTTCGAATACATCAGGGGCTGGGTGAAGGTCGGATCGTCGCCCTCGTTGTGGCCGTACCGCCGGTAGCAGAACATGTCGATGACGACGTCCTTGTGGAACGTCTGGCGGAACTCGGTCGCCACCTTCGCGGCGAAGACCACCGCTTCCGGATCGTCTCCGTTCACGTGGAAGATCGGCGCCTGGACCATCAGGGCCACGTCCGACGGATAGGGGCTCGACCGGCTGTTACGCGGGCTGGTGGTGAAGCCGATCTGATTGTTGACCACGAAGTGCAGGGTGCCGCCGGTGCGGTAGCCCTTCAGACCCATCAGCGCGAAGCATTCGGCCACCACGCCCTGGCCGGCGAAGGCGGCGTCGCCGTGGATGAGCAGCGGCAGGACCCGCTTGCGCTCCAGGGAGCCCTCGGCCTCCTCGCGCAGATCGAAAGCCTGCTTGGCGCGCGCCTTGCCCAGCACGACGGGATTGACGATCTCGAGGTGAGAAGGGTTGGCGGTCAGGGACAGGTGCACCGTCTGGCCATCGAACTCGCGGTCCGATGAGGCGCCCATGTGGTACTTCACGTCGCCCGAGCCCTCGATGTCCGAAGGCACGGTGGAGCCGCCCTGGAACTCGTGGAAGATGGCGGCGTAGGGCTTGCCCATGACGGCGGCCAGCACGTTCAGGCGACCGCGGTGGGCCATGCCCAGGATGATGTCGTCGACGCCCATGGCGCCGCCGCGCTTGATGACCTGCTCCAGCGCCGGAACCATCGCCTCGCCGCCGTCCAGGCCGAAGCGCTTGGTGCCGGGGAAGCGCTTGTGCAGGAAGCGCTCGAAGGTCTCGGCCTCGACCAGCTTCTTGAGGATGGCGACCTTGCCCTCGGGCGTGAAGGCGTTCTCCTCGTGCCGGCGCTCGATCCGCTCCTGCAGCCAGTCCTTCTCGGCCGGCTCGGCGATGTGCATGTACTGGATCGCGAAGTTTCCGCAGTAGACCCGATGCAGAAGGTCCATGATCTGGCGGATGGTCGCGGTCTGCTGGCCGAGCACGCCGTCCAGGTAGATCGGGCGGTCGAGGTCCTCGGGCCCGAAGCCCCAGTACTCCGGCGTCAGCTCAGGATTGTCGACCGGCGCCTCGATGCCGAGCGGGTCGAGGTTGGCGTGCAGGTGGCCGCGGATCCGGTAGGTGCGGATCAGCATCAGGGCCCGCGCCGTGTCGCGCGCCGCCGCCTGGATCTCGTCGGCCGAGGCGGCGGGGCGGGCGGCCTTCACGTCCCGGGCGGCCTTGGCCTCGACGGCGGGCCACATGCCGTCCAGCGCCGACAGGGTGTCGTCGCGGACGATCTCGCGCGGACGGGCCCAGGTAGCCGCGCCCTTGGCGGCCGTCACCTGGTCGGCGCCCTCGTTGAGCTGCTCGAAGAAGGCGCGCCAGCCGGCGGGCACCGAGCCGGGATTCGCCGCCCAGCGCCCGTACATGTCCTCGATGAAGTCGGCGTTGCCTCCATAGAGGAAGGCGGTCTCGGCGAAGACCTGATTCAGCCGGCCGGCGTCGTCAGCCATGGTGTTCCGTCGGTTCCATCACGCCCGGCGCACGTCTGCGCCAAGGCGGCGTGCGTCATATAGGCGTTGTTTCTTGGCGGGTCATGACCGGAAAATGGCCTTCCGCCCAAAAAGCTCAGCCGAGCCGCCGGCCTTGCCTGCCGAACCCTCCGATCTGCCGTGGCCGCACGGAAGCCTTCAGTGGAGCAGAAGCCGGATCAGGGCGTCCGCGACCAGCGCCAGCCCGGCCAGCGCAAGCACCGGGCTGAGCGCGCCGAACGCAAGGGTCGGCGCCTTGCGGGTCGATCGCGCCGCCCGGAGGGCCTGTCGTCCGGCCAGGACGGCCGAGACGATCAGTAGCACCCCTGCCGCCAGCTCCAGGAAGGCCGCGATCACGGGGGCTTATCCCTTGAGGACCTCGACCAGGGTCGCGCCAAGGCGCGCCGGGGACGGCGAGACGCGGATGCCCGCCGCCTCCATGGCCGCGATCTTCGATTCGGCGTCGCCCTTGCCGCCCGAAACGACCGCGCCGGCGTGACCCATGGTGCGGCCCTTGGGGGCAGTGCGGCCGGCGATGAAGCCGACCATGGGCTTCTTGCGGCCCTTCTTCGCCTCGTCGATCAGGAACTGGGCGGCGTCCTCTTCGGCAGCGCCGCCGATCTCGCCGATCATGACGATGGACTGGGTCTCGTCGTCGGCCAGGAACAGTTCGAGCACATCGATGAACTCGGTGCCCTTGACCGGATCGCCGCCGATGCCGACCGCGGTGGTCTGGCCCAGGCCCTCGTTGGAGGTCTGGAACACCGCCTCATAGGTCAGGGTGCCCGAGCGCGAGACGATGCCGACG
>CBIHLR010000137.1:0-6470 GCA_966210875.1 uncultured Brevundimonas sp.
GGGCGCTCCCTACCCCTCCTTGCGCTCCACGCTGATGTCGCCGTTGCGCTCCAGCCAGACCGTCCGGGCCTCGCTCAGGTCGGAAACGCCCTGGGCCCTCAGGGCCATGCGCAGGTCGCCCTCGCCGATGCCGTGGCGGCGCATGGCGTCGGCCCTGAGCACCCCGTCCTCGACCAGGCGCACCGACCGGCCCTTGAGCAGGGTCGACAGGCCCGGCCAGCGGATCACCGCCCGCGCCAGGGCTGCGTGCAGGAGCACCAGCACGCAGGTGGCCACCAGCGTCGTCACGAAGGGCGCGTTGCCGGTCAGGGCCCGGCTGAGGTTCGAGCCGACCACCACCGCCAGGATGATGTCGAGCGGGCTCCATTTGCCGAAGGCCCGCGACGCCGCCAGCCGCACGATGACCACGCCGATGACGAAGACCAGCACCCCGCGCACGGCCATCTGCCACCAGGCGATGTCCTCGCCATTGGTTCCGACCAGGGCGTGCAGCTGCTCCATCATCCCTTGAGGATCGCCGTCAGCGAGCCGTCGCCTTCCAGCAGGACGACCTCGGCCTGGTCCAGGTCACGCCCGCCGGACTCGCGCACGGCGCTCAGCAGTTCGTCATGGGTGATCCGCTCGCGCCTCAGCGCCGCCTCGACCGGCGCTCCGTCGCGGACCAGCACGGCCGGCTCGGCCCGGACCGCGCGGCTGAACCTCTTCCACCGCACCGAGGTCCAGGTCACCAGCCACTGCAGGCCGATCAGGGTGGCGAAGGCGACCAGCCCCTCGGCCAGGGCCACCTTCTCGTCCAGCAGGATGGTCGCCAGCGTCGAGCCCAGCGCCACCGTCACCACCAGATCAAACGCGTTCAGCTTGCTGAGCGTCCGCTTGCCCGAGATGCGCAGGAACAGCACCAGCCCCGCATAGGCCAGGGTCCCGACCAGCGCCGTGCGCGCCAGGCCGCTCCAGCCCTGGAACAGCATGTTGAGGACATCCATGCGAACCTAACCCCCGAAGCGGGGCAGGGGTTCGCTCAGTCCCCCAGCAACGGCATCACCTCGACCCCGTCGCAGGGGAAGGGGTCCATGTGCGGATGGCCCTCGAACAGCCGCGCGGCGGCCTCGTGGCTCTCCGCGCGAACGACCATGAAGACGGTCAGCAGATTGACCACGTCCTCGATCCGACCGTCGTCGCCGATGCGCTTGGTCGGGCCCAGAGGTCCGCCCGCATAGACGATGACGTCGCGGTGCGCGGCCTCCCAGGCCTTCACCGCCGCCACGCCCCGCTCGGCCGTCGCCTGCTGCTCCGCCTCGCTCATGGCCCGCCAGGCGGCCCACTTCGGCCCGGTCTTGTCCGAGGTGAAGACCGCCAGGTAGTGGCCGCGCGTGCTCATCGCCTACCAGCCGCTCTCGCTGGCCGCGGCCAGCACGCAGCCGGCGGCCGTGGCGCGGTCCTCGTGCCAGTATCTCAGCGTGGCGTTGTCCCAGCGCGAGGTGTCGAAACTGACCGACTGGCGTGCCGGCCGCGTCGCCGCCTCGCCCGGACCGATGCAGGTCCAGGCCGCGTAGAAGCCGGGCGCCGGCCGGGTCAGGATCACGACCACCGGAGGACGATCCCGGTCCACGCCGGCCAGTACCTCGCGCACGCAGGCCTCCGCCTCGGCCGCCGTGACGCAGTCCTCGAAGGCCTCGGCCCCGACCGGGGCGGGCGTCATCTCGAACCAGGCGCCGCCCGTCCCGATGGCTTCCAGCAGCTGCTCGCTCTCCTCGCTCGGGCCGCCTGCGTGCACCAGCACGACCGCGACCGGCGGCGGCGGCGGGATGGCTCCGGCCGCCGAGGGCAGGGCCAGGCTCAGCGCCAGGACGGCGGCGGGCAGGGGACGCGGCATGCGGAACTCCTCGAGCGACAGCTCCGGCGCATCCTGACCGCCTCCCGCGCGGACCCGCAACCCCTCGACGCCCGACGAAGTCTGACGCGGGGGCGCCGTGGACTCCCGCTTCGAAGCTCCTCAATCCCTTGGCTAGCAACGAAGCGGTGGGGATTGGCCCCCGTCACCCTCCGGCGCCCCTACAGTCAGGGGTCGGCTGTCGCGGTGTCGCTCTGTCGCTGTGTCGCTCGCCTTTCCACGCCGGACAAACGCGAGGGCTCATACGATTCAGGTCCGCCCCTTACGATCCGATCGGTCTGTTCAGGCGCAGCATCCTCGCGCAACCTGAGCGGCATGAACGACAAGCCGACGCTGCTATCCGGCGGCAATCCGCAGATCCCCAAGGGCTACGGCGAGGCCCCGGTGAAGGCCTGGATCGCCGCCGCCCCCGGCTGGAAGTCCGAGGCTGGCGCCCGCCTCGACGCCCTGGTCACCCGGACCGTCCCGGGCGTGAAGAAGGCCGTGAAGTGGAACTCGCCCCTCTACGGCGTGGAGGAGGGCGACGTCTGGTTCCTCAGCTTCCACGCCATGACCCACTACCTGAAGGTGGCCTTCCACAACGGCGTGGAGCTCGACCCGCCGCTCCCCGTCGGCTCGAAACAGCCGCGGGTGCGCTACCTGCACATCGGCGAGGACTTCGATTGGTCCGATCCCCAGCTGGCCGACTGGATCGCCCAGGCCTCGAAACTGCCCGGAGAGAAGATGTGACCGACTGGCGGGCCCAGACCCTCGAGCGCGTGCGCGGCCTGATCCGCCAGGCCGATCCCGAGATCACCGAGACCGTGAAGTGGAAAAAGCCCACCAACCCCGACGGCGTGCCCGTCTGGGAGCGCGGCGGCGTCCTGCTGACCGGCGAGACCTACAAGACCTATGTCAAGCTGACCTTCATGCGCGGCGCGGCCCTGCGGGACCCCGCCCGCCTCTTCAACGCCAGCCTGGAGGCCGGGACCCGCCGGGCCATCGACATTCGCCAGGGCGATGTGCTCAACGGCGCCGCCTTCATAGCGCTGGTCCAGGCCGCGGTGGCGGAGAACCTGAAAGGCGCTTGAGTCGTTGGAGTCCGGACTCATGAACCCGGAGGCGCCCATGGCCGCCCGTCCTACCTGGCAAGGCCATCTGAAACTGTCGCTCGTGACCTGCCCGGTCGCGCTCTACACGGCCACGTCCGCGAGCAGCAACGTCAGCTTCCACCTTATCAATCCGGAGACGAACAACCGCATCCGGATGGTCACCACCGACCCCGAGACCGGCCCGGTCGAGCGTTCGTCCCTGGTCAAGGGCTATGAGGTGTCCAAGGGCGAATACGTCCTGTTCGACGACGAGGACTTCGAGAAGGTCCGGCTGGAATCGACCCGCACCATCTCCATCGACAAGTTCGTCGACGAGACCGAGATCGACCGGCTCTACTGGGACGATCCCTTCTACGTCGTCCCGGACAAGGGCGTCGGGACCGAGGCCTTCGCCGTCATCCGCGAGGCCATGAAGAACGCCGGCAAGATCGCCATCGGCTGCCTCGTCCTGCGCGGCAAGGAGCGGCAACTTGCCCTGGAGGTCCACGGCAAGGGCCTGGTCGCCTACACGCTCCGCGCCCACGACGAGGTCCGGCAGCCGGAGGAGTTCTTCGACGACATCCCGGCGGTGAAGGCCGACAAGGACATGGTCGAGATCGCCACCCGCCTGATCGCCCAGAAGGAGGCGGACTTCGACCCCTCCGAGTTCAAGGACCGCTACGACGACGCTCTGCGCGACATGATCGAGGCCAAGAAGAAGGGCCAGGGCGTGGTCGAGGCGCCGGAGCCCGAGGACACCAACGTCATCGACCTCATGGAGGCCCTGCGCGCCAGCCTGAAGGGCTCGGCCTCGTCGGCGCGCCGCGCCCCGGCCAAGAAGGCCGCCGAGAAGAAGGCCCCCGCCAAGAAGCCGGCCGCCAAGAAGCCTGCGACGAAGAAGAAGGCGGCCTAGCGCTTCTTGCCCAGCTCGGCGGCGATGTCCTTGGTCAGGCGGCCGACCTTGCGGTGGGCCGACCGGATCTGGTCCTCGGTCACGCCCCAGCGCTTCATCCAGTATTCGACGGCCTTTCGCTCGGACAGGTCGAGCCGGTCCTTGTCGATGAAGCCGCGCTTGTCCTTCAGTCCGGCCATCGGGCCCTCCGTGCCTTTCCGGTTTAGGGCCCGCCGACCCTTCCGTCACCCCGCACGCGCTCAACCGCGATCCGGGATGTCGGTCACAGCACCTTCTTCAGCATCGGTCTCAGGCTCACCTCGCCCTTGCGGAAGTCCTTCCACGGATCCGGCTTCCTCAGCAGGGCCGGGGCGGTGTGGATCGTATAGGCCTTGGGGTTCAGGCCCGACTTCACCTGGCTCCAGCTGATCGGGAAGGCGATGGTCGCGCCGGGCCGCGCCCGCGGCGACCAGGGCCCCACCGCCGTCGCCATCCGGCCGTTACGCAGATAGTCGAGGAAGATCTTCCCGCCCCGCGCCTTCTTGGCCAGCGTCGTGGTGAAGCGATCCGGCGCGTCGGCCCGGACCATCTCGGACACCGCCTTGGCGAAGGCTTTGCACTCGTCCCATTCGATGCGGCTCCGGGCGTCCGCCTTGATCGGCACGACCACGTGCAGCCCCTTGCCGCCGGTCGTCTTCACGAAGGGGTTGAGGCCGAGGTCCTCCAGCTTCTTCCTGACGACCTTCGCGGCCGAGATGACGTCCTCGAAGCCCAGGCCTTCGTCGGGATCGAGGTCGAAGGTGATCTGCTCGGGCGTCTCCGGATCGCCCGGCTTGCAGCCCCAGGGGTGCAGCTCCAGCCCGCCCGACTGGCCGATGGCGACCAGGCCGCCGACGTCCGTGACGGCGACGTAGGGCTTGCGCTCCTTCACATCCATCAGCTTCAGGCGCGGGTTGGAGCCCGGCATGGCGTGGCGCTGGAAGAAGCGCTCGCCCTCGATGCCGTCCGGCGCCCGGATGATCGACACCGGCCGATCCGCCACGTGGGGCAGGATGCGCTCTGCGGCCAGGGCGTAGAAGCGCACGAGGTCGGCCTTGGTGACGGCGGGGCCCAGGTCCGAAGCGGGCCACAGGACCTTGTCGGGGTTGGAGATCGAGACACCCTCGACCACCAGCTTGCCGCTCTTTCCAGCGGCCGGGCTCGGCGCCTGGGGTCGGTCGGTGACGTCCTCGGGCACCTTGTCCTCGCGCAGGCCCTTGTAGGCGGCTTGGCGGATCGAGCCGGTGTCGGTGTAGCCGCCGTGCTCAATCTCGGCGACCAGCACCGGCCTGACCCAGTGCACCGTCTGGCCGGCCGCGCGAGTCTTCCTCGGCGCGCCCTTGCCGACGAAGGGGCTGGTCTCCGACGCATTGGCCTTCAACGCTGGCAGCAGGGTCTTCAGCAGGGGCTGGGCGTAGCCCGTCCCGACGCGGCCGAGGTGACGCAGGCCGTCCTTCTCCCGCACGCCGACGATCAGGGAGCGGAAGCGGTCGCCCTCCGACGTCCAGCCGCCGATGACCACCTCGTCGCGGCCCCTGCACTTGGACTTGACCCAGGTCGTGGAGCGGCCGGCGTGATAGGGCGCGTCCAGCTTCTTGGAGATCACCCCCTCCAGGTCCATCCGGCAGGCGCTCTCCAGCACCGCCTGACCGGTGGTGGCGAAGTGATCGACATAGCGGATGCGGCTTCGCGCGGCCTTGGGGATACGGTCGATATAGGCCTTCAGCCGCGCCTTGCGGTGGGTGAGGGGTAGCTTCCTCAGATCCTCCGGCCCCTCGAACAGCAGGTCGAAGGCGAAATAGACGAGGTCGCCGGTCTTGCCGTCCGAGATGGCCGCCTGCAGCGCCGAGAAGTCGGGCATGTGGTTGTCGGCGAGCACACACAGCTCCCCGTCGATCACCGCGTCCGGCCACTGGCCTGCGTCCGCGGCGTGCTCGCTGAACTTGGCCGACCAGTCCAGACCCTTGCGCGTGTAGAGCCTGGCCTTGCCGCCGCCGACGCCGATCTGGATGCGATAGCCGTCGAACTTGATCTCGTGGGCCCAGCCGGCGGCCTGGGGCGGATAGTCCCCCACCTTGCACAGCTGGATCGGGACGAACGGGGGCGGGCGGTCGGCCTTCTCGGTCACGGCGCGGCGAGCCTCGGGCTTCTTCGGAGGTTTCTTGTCAGTCTTCTGCGACGACTTCCACTGACGCTTGCCTTCCGCGATCTCGGCCAGGCTCCGGCCGGTGGTCACCGAGGCGTCGATCTCCATGTTGGCGTCACCCTCGCCCG
Organism: uncultured Brevundimonas sp.; assembly: GCA_966210875.1. Classification (GTDB taxonomy): domain Bacteria; phylum Pseudomonadota; class Alphaproteobacteria; order Caulobacterales; family Caulobacteraceae; genus Brevundimonas. Next base: position 6,167 of record CBIHLR010000137.1, read on the forward strand.
GTACGGCGTAGGCGTCCTTCTCCTTGATCAGAAGCCAGTTGTTGCGCTTCGATGGCTTGCCCCGATCGCCCTTCAGCCGGATCAGGGCCCACTTGCCTTCCAGCCGGCTGCCGTGGAGCACCATCTTCACCGAGCCCCTCTCGAAGGCGCGGTCGAGATCGTCCTCCTGCGGCTCCCAGGCGCCCGTGTCCCACATCTGCACCGTACCGGCGCCATAGTTGCCGGCCGGGATCGTCCCCTCGAAGTCCCCGTAGTCGAGCGGGTGATCCTCGACCTCGACCGCCAGCCGCTTCACCGCCGGATC
>CBIHLR010000138.1:0-6443 GCA_966210875.1 uncultured Brevundimonas sp.
CGGCATACGAGATGTAGAGAGGTCTCTGGGCTCGGAGATGTGTATAAGAGACAGGACCTGCGGGGCGCCTGCCTGAAGGGCGCGGACCTGTCGGGCGCCGACCTCTTCGAGGCGGACCTGCGCGAGGGCACGCTCGCCGCCTCCGACCGCGATGCGGGCTTCCGGCTGATCAAGCCGGTCGAACGCGCGTCGGACGCCAGCGGCGTCAGCCTGGTCGGCGCCAACCTCGAACGCTCGCGCATGGCCGGCGTGGTGGCCGTGCGCGCCGACTTCACCGACGCGATCATGCGCGACTGCAAGCTGGTCCGCGCCAACCTCAAGCAGGCCAGCCTGAACGGCGCGGACCTGGCCGGTGCGGACCTGTCGGGCGCGGACCTGTCGGGCGCCGACCTCACCGACGCGGTGCTGGTCGGGGTCAAGTCCGAGCTCTGGCGGACCGACGGCGCCCAGATGCAGGGCGTGCTCACCGACGACAAGTCGAGCCAGCCGGCCGTCGCGCCCCTGGACGCGGCCGAGCGCATGGGCGCCCACTCCCGCTGGTGCGAGACCGCAGGCGCCGACGGCCGCCCGTCGATCTTCGACGGCCTGGACCTGCGCGGCCTGAAGTCCGTGCGGGGCTTCAACCTCACCGCCCTGTCGGCCAAGAAGGCGGTCTTCTACGGCCTGGACATGGAAGGGGTGCAGTTGCAGGGCGCACACCTGGAGGGCGCCGATCTTCGCGCCTGCCGGCTGAAGGGAGCGGACCTGCGCGGCGCGCGGCTGGCGGGGGCCCGCCTGAACGGGGCCGACCTTCGCGAGGCGCATCTCGGCCCGCTGCTCATCGGCGAGGATCGTCTGCTGCCGGCCGACCTGACCGGGGCTGTCCTGCGCGGCGCGGACCTTTCGGGCGCCGACCTCAAGCACGCCCGGCTCATGCAGGCGGACCTGCGCCGCGCCAATCTGCTCGGCGCCGCGACCCGCCTGGCCGACTTCACCCTGGCCCGTCTCGAAGGCGCCAAGGGCGCGGACGCTGTCTGCCGCGAAGCCTGGGGCTGAACCCCACGAAAAAGGCGGCCCGGGATGCCCGGACCGCCCTCTCTTAAAGCAGGCGAAGCCGGGCCTAGGCCGACTTCAGCTTCTTGGTTTCGGCCTTGCCTTCGATAGCTTCGCCGGCGCCGGTCGCGATCGGGATGCGACGCGGCTTCAGGGCCTCAGGCAGCTGGCGTTCGAGTTCGATGGCCAGCAGGCCGTTCTCGAGGCCGGCCCTGGTCACGACCACGTAGTCGGCCAGCTGGAAGCGGCGCTCGAAGTCGCGCTCGGCCAGGCCGCGATGCAGGAACTGACGCTCGTCAGAGCCCTGGTCATTGGCCGTCTTGCGGCCGGCGACGATCAGGACGTTCTCCTTGGCCTCGACATTGAGCTCATCCGGCCGGAAACCGGCGACCGCGATCTCGATGCGGTAGCGGTTCTCGCCCAGCGTCTCGATGTTGTAGGGCGGCCAGCCCGCCGGTTCCGCCCGCGACGCGGATTCCAGCAGGGAGAACAGCCTATCGAAGCCGACGGCCGAACGGGTGAGAGGGGTGAAATCATAGCTGCGCATGTCGTTCCTCCTGCAAGCAGCAAGGTGAACCGCCCCGCGACTGCCTGGGACGGCCTAGGGATCGGATCGGACCGGCCCAGATGGCGCCGGCTTGACCCGCGAAGGCCCGACCATCGGCGCCTTCAGCCCAGAAGTTAGGGAGCCGGGATCGCCCCGCAAGGGGTCCGGGCTTGGGTCCTGCCAACGGTGACGCTAGGGTGCCGGCGAACCTCCCGGAGACGTCACCATGCGCCTGCCCGCCCCCCTTCTCCTGTCCCTTGGCATTCTCGCCGCCCCAGCCATGGCCAGCGCCCAGCTGGTCGAGCGCGGCCAGGCCCCGCGTCCCGAGTTCGCGGAAGACGAGGCGCTGCAGGCCGCCATCGACTCTTCGCTTCGCTCCGACGCCCACCGGGCGAGGGACGCCTACCGTCGCCCCTTCGAAAGCCTGACCTTCTGGGGCCTGACCCCGGGCATGACCGTGGTCGAGATCGAGCCGGGCTCCGAGGCATGGTGGACGGAGATCCTGGCGCCCTACGCCGCCCGCACCGGGGGCCGCTACGTCGCCGCCTGGATCGACACGGCCAATCCTCAGACCTCCCAGGCCGCGCGTGACGCGCGCGCCGCGCTGGAGGGGCGATTCGCCGGCGACCGCGCCATCTGGGGCGAGGCTTCCGTCGTCGATTTCGGCCCGCAGTCCGGCGTCGGCCTTCCGGATCAGTCGGCCGACATGGTCCTGGTCGCCCGCGCCTTCCACAACTGGGCCCGCGCGGAGGGCCGCACCGAGCGCTACATGGCCGAGTTCTTCCGCGTGCTTAAGCCGGGCGGGATCCTGGCCATCGAACAGCACCGCGCGGTCGAGGGCCTGAACGTCGCCGATACGGCGCCGACCGGCTATGTGCCTGAAAGCTATGTGATCCAGGCCGCCCAGGCCGCCGGCTTAGTCCTCGACGCCCGCAGCGAGCTGAACGCCAACGCCATGGATGACCGCGACCATCCCTTTGGCGTCTGGACGCTGCCCCCGATCCGCCGGTCCTCGCAGGGCGACCGGACCCTGACCGAGGCGGAGCGGGCGCACTTCGACGCCATCGGCGAATCGGACCGAATGACCCTGCGATTCCGTCGCCCCGAAACCCCCGCTCAATAAGTCTGCAGTAGGCTCCGCAGCGCTTTGACGCTCGGGGGCGGGCGGTTTAAGCGGAGGGGCGCCGGCGAGCCGCTGCCTCGCCGCGAGAGGGTGTGCATGATCGTTTCGTCGACCAGGACTGTCGGTCCAGTGAGCAGGCGCGGCCTGCTGCTGGGCGCGGGCGCCCTGACGCTGGCCGCCTGCCAGCCCCGCGACGAAAAGGGCGACGAGGCGTCCGCCGATGCGGGAGGTCCGCCACAGGGCTCCCTGGCATGGGCCGTGGCCGGCGCCTGGCGCGCCGACGGCCGCGTTCGCGACCGCTGGCGCCATCCGATCGAGACCCTCGACTTCTTTGAGATCACGCCCGAGGCCACGGTGATCGACTTCTGGCCGGGCGCCGGCTGGTGGACCGAGATCCTCGCCCCCTACCTCGCCGCCGGCGGCGGGCGGCTGCACGCCGCGACTTTCCAGGTCGAGCGCGAAGGCGGCCAGCCGACCAACATGGCCACTGCACAGATCGTCGCCCGGTTCCGCGAGCGCTTCACAGGCAATCCGCGCCTCTACGGCCAGGTCGAGCTGTCCGAGTTCGGCCCGACCAGCGGTCCGGTGGCTCCCGCCAACTCGACCGATCTCGCGCTCTTCATGTGCCAGCTGCACAACTGGATGGCCGCCGGGATCGCCGAGAAGGCCTTCGGCGACGCCTACGCCGCGCTCAAGCCCGGCGGGGTGCTCGGCGTCGTCCAGCACCGCGCCGAGGTCGGCGAGACCCAGGACCCCGCCGCCACCAGCGGCTACGTCCAGGAAGCCTTCGTCAAGCAGCTCGCCGCCGAGGCCGGCTTCGCCTTCGTGGCCTCCAGCGAGGTCAACGCCAATCCCGAGGACACCAAGGACCATCCCTTCGGCGTCTGGACCCTGCCGCCGGAAAGCCGCACCTCGCCCCGCGGCGAGCCCGCCAACCCCGCCTTCGACCGGACTCCCTATGACGCCATCGGCGAGTCTGACCGCATGACCCTCAAGTTCAGAAAGCCGACCGCGTGAGCCGCGCCGCCGCATACGCCGCCAACGCCCCGCTGATGGGCGTCCCCGGAGCCATGCCCCCGCCAGGCGGCCAAGGGGAGTGGTTCCGCGGCGCCGGGGGCCTGCGCCTGCGCGCCGCCTTCTGGACGCCGAACGCCGAGCCGCGCGGCACCGTCATCCTGTCACCGGGCCGCACGGAGCCGATCGAGAAATACTATGAGGCCATCGGCGACTTCCTGGCGCGCGGGTTCTGCGTCCTGGCCCATGACTGGCGCGGCCAGGGCCTGTCGGCCCGCCTGCTGCCGGACCGGCTACGCGGCCATGCCCGCGCGGTCGAGGAGTTCCTGGACGACTACAATCGCCTGCTCGACGCCTTCGCCGACCGGGCCCCGCGGCCCTGGATCGCGGTCGGCCACTCCATGGGCGGGGCGTTCAACCTTCTGACCCTGCAGAACCACGAGCCCCGCATCGACGGCGCGATCCTGTCCAGCCCCATGCTGCGCATCAAGACCGGCAAGCGGTCCATGTGGTCAGTCAAACTGGCCGTCCGCTGGAACCTGCGTCACGGCAAGTCGGCCGACTATGTGCTCGACAACTACGACGATCCGTTCGAGCACACCTTCGAGGAGGACGCTCTCACCTCGGACCGGCACCGGTACGACCTCTGGCGCCAGCAGCTGTACGCCTGCCCGCACCTGGCGGTCGGCGGGGTGACCTGGGCCTGGCTGGCCGTCGCCCTGGACGCCGGCGAACGCGCGCTGAAGCCGCGCGCGCTGAAGTCGGTGAAACAGCCGGTGGCCATCGTCCAGGCCGCCGCGGACGACCGCGTCTGGAAGCAGACCAACCGCTGGGCCGCCAAGCGGCTCGGCCGGGGCCGCTACGTCGAGGTGGCGGGCGCCAAGCACGAGGTCCTGATGGAGCTCGACGAGCGCCGCGCCGTCCTGTTCCGGGAGTTCGACGCCATGGCCGACTACCTCACCGCCAAGGCGGCGCGACAGGCGGCCTGACGGGCGGGGCTCAGGCTCCGCCGCCCTCGTTGTGCAGCGACTTGGCCAGGTCGAGCAGGCGCCGGCGCGGCCGCTCCTCCAGCTGGTAGTAGGCCTGGATCAGGTCGATCGTCTCCTTGCGGGAGTACATGTCGCTGCGTTCGGGCGGCGTCTCGCGCCGCTCCATGGCCTCGGCCAGGCCGTCGAAGAAATAGCTGACCGGCGTCTCAAGCGCCTCGGCCAGCTGCCACAGGCGCGCCGCCGAAATCCGGTTCGCCCCGCACTCGTACTTCTGAATCTGCTGGAAACGGATGCCCACGTGCATCGCCAGCTGCTGTTGGGTCAGGCCCAGCAGCCGCCGACGACGGCGCAGCCGCTTGCCCAGGTGAAGATCGATCTCGGTCGCCATGCGCCCCGCTCCGGTCCGATTGCCAGCTGTCCCAATGCGGGACGGCTGACCTTCGACGCCGCAAGCTGCATGCCGAATGCGTCAGGTGCGCGAACGAAGCGCGGTCGGCCCTTGGCGGAGCCCGCCGCACCCGCTACCAGCCGTGGCGACATGGACCCGGCGGCATGATCGCGGAAATCGGGCACTTCGCCCTCATCCTGGCCTTCCTGATGGCGCTCTCCCAGACGGCCACGGCCTTCTGGGGCGCGGCGCGTCGGGACGCGCGTCTGATCGCCGCCACCCGCGCCGGCGCTCTGCTGCAGCTGCTGTTCGTGGCCATGGCGTTTACGGCGCTGGCGATCAGCTATCTGATTCCGGACTTCTCCGTGGCGCTGGTCGCCGCCCACAGCCACTCGACCCAGCCGGCCATCTACCGGCTGGCCGCCACCTGGGGCAGCCACGAGGGCTCGCTGCTGCTCTGGGTGCTCATCCTGTCGGTCTATGGGGCGGCGGCCGCGATCTTCGGCAAGAACCTGCGCCCCACCCTCGTCTCCCGCATGCTGGGCGTACAGGCCCTGATCGGCCTGGCCTTCCTCGGCTTCTGCCTGTTCACGTCCAACCCGTTCCTCAGGCTCGATCCGGCGCCGCTCGATGGCGCGGAGCTGAACCCGCTGCTCCAGGACCCCGGCCTCGTCCTGCACCCGCCGCTGCTCTATCTAGGCTACGTCGGCTTCTCGGCAGCCTTCGCGCTCGCCGCCGCCGCCCTGCTGGAAGGGCGCGCCGACATGGCCTTCGCCCGCTGGCTGCGGCCCTGGGTCATCGCCGCCTGGTCGGCGCTCACGCTCGGCATCGCCCTGGGGTCCTGGTGGGCCTACTACGAGCTCGGCTGGGGCGGCTGGTGGTTCTGGGATCCGGTCGAGAACGCCTCGCTCATGCCGTGGCTGGCAGGCACCGCCCTGCTCCACTCGGCCATCGTGCTCGAGAAGCGCGGCGCCCTGATCAGCTGGACCCTGCTGCTGGCGGTCCTGACCTTCTCGCTCAGCCTGCTCGGCACCTTCCTGGTGCGCTCCGGCGTCCTGACCAGCGTCCACGCCTTCGCTGTCGATCCGGCGCGCGGCGCGGCCATCCTCGGCTTCACGGTGCTGGCGACGGGCACGGCGCTGGCGCTCTACGCCTGGCGGGCGCCGTCGATGCGCACCGGCGCGGTGTTCGCCCCGGTGTCACGGGAAGCCGGCATGACGCTGAACAACCTGTTCCTCATGGCGTGCACGGCCACGGTCTTTCTCGGCACCTTCTATCCGGTGTTCGTGGAGGTCACCTCGACGGACCGCATCTCGGTCGGCCCGCCCTACTACGCCCTGACCTTCGTGC
>CBIHLR010000139.1:0-6368 GCA_966210875.1 uncultured Brevundimonas sp.
TCAAGATCAACCCGGACACCCAGCGCATCTCGCTGGGCATGAAGCAGCTCCAGTCCGACCCGTGGGACGGCGTGGAAGCCAAGTACCCTCCGGGCGCCAAGATGACCGGCCGCATCACCAACATCACCGACTACGGCGCCTTCGTGGAGCTGGAAGCCGGCGTCGAGGGTCTGGTGCACGTCTCGGAAATGTCCTGGACCAAGAAGAACGTCCATCCGGGCAAGATCGTCTCCACCTCGCAGGAAGTGGACGTCATCGTGCTGGACGTGGACGCCTCCAAGCGCCGCATCTCGCTGGGCCTCAAGCAGGCTCAGGCCAACCCCTGGGAAGCCTTCCTGGACGCGCACCCGATCGGCTCGACCGTCGAGGGCGAAGTCAAGAACGCCACCGAGTTCGGCCTCTTCCTGGGCCTCGACAACGACATCGACGGCATGGTCCACCTGTCGGACATCGACTGGAACGCCTCGGGCGAGGAAGCCATCCAGCGCTACCGCAAGGGCGAAATGGTCAAGGCCAAGGTCCTGGACGTCGACGTCGAGAAGGAGCGCGTCTCGCTCGGCATCAAGCAGCTCGGCGGCGACCCGCTGGAAGGCGACAGCTACGTCAAGGGCCAGACGGTGACCGTCACCGTGACGGAGGTCACCACCGGCGGCATCGAGGTCAAGTTCGGCGAGGACGACGCGCCGGTCTCGACCTTCATCCGCAAGTCCGACCTGTCGCGCGACCGCGCCGACCAGCGTCCGGAGCGCTTCGCCGTGGGTGACCGCGTCGACGCTCTGGTCACCAACGTCGACCGCGCCTCGCGCCGCATCTCCGTGTCCATCAAGGCCCTGGAGATGAAGGACGAGAAGGACGCCGTGGAGCAGTACGGCTCGCAGGATTCGGGCGCTTCGCTCGGCGACATCCTGGGCGCCGCCCTGCGCGGTCAGAACGACAAGTCCTAGGTCGACAGACGTCGGATAGACCCGGAAGCCCCGTCCGCTGCGAGCGGGCGGGGCTTTCGTCTTTTTACGGTTAAGCTCGAAAGCCCCTTTTTCCCGTGCCCGGCGAGCGGTAGTGTCGGATTGCTGACGCTGGTCGGGGGCGGCCACGAGCAGAGAGAGAGAGAGCGCGATGATCAAATCCGAACTCATCGAACGACTCGCGGCCGAGAATCCGCACCTGACCCACAAGGACGTCGAGAAGATCGTCGGGGTCGTGCTGGGCTGCATGACCAAGGCGCTGTCCGAAGGCGGACGCGTCGAGCTGCGCGGCTTCGGCGCCTTTTCGGTGCGGTCGCGTCCGGCGCGCCAGGGCCGCAACCCGCGAACCGGCGAGGCCGTCTTCGTGCCGGCCAAGTCGGTCCCCTTCTTCAAGAGCGGCAAGGAGCTGCGCGAGCGGCTGAACCTCTCCGGCGACGCCTGATGGGTCTGATCTCCGAATTCCGCGAATTCGCGGCGCGCGGAAACGTCATCGACCTGGCCGTCGGCGTCATCATCGGCGCCGCCTTCGGCAAGATCACCACCAGCCTCGTCGACCAGGTGGTCATGCCCCCCATCGGCCTGATGCTCGGCCGCGTCGACTTCTCGCGCCTGGAGTGGGTGCTGAGGCCCGAGGATCCGGCCACCGAGGCCGTCGAGAAGGTCGCCATCCAGTACGGCGCCTTCATCAACACCCTGATCCAGTTCGTGATCGTGGCCTTCGTGGTCTTTCTGCTGGTCCGGGCGATCAACAAGCTGCGCCGTCAGCAGGCTGAACAGCCCGAGGCGGTCCCGGCGGCGCCCACGCCGACCGAGACCCTGCTGGCCGAGATTCGCGACGAACTGAAGAAGCGGCCCTAGGCCCCCAGGAACCGGCCCCCAAGCCAAGCCGTTCCCCAGCCTCGCGGGCGCGGACTGTCGGCATCAGGCCTGGACGGCGCGCCCGCCCCAGGGGTTGCATGTCCGACGTCCACGACGCCGTTTTCGAGCCGCCGCCCGAGGCGGAGGCCTTCTACGCCGAGAGCCTGAAACTGCTGAAGGAATCGGGCATCCCCTTCCTTCTGTCGGGCACCTACGCCGTCTCGGCCTATACGGGGATCACCCGGCCGACCAAGGACCTCGACGTCTTCTGCAAGGCCGGCGACTACCCCAAGATTCTCGCCTACTTCCAGGCGCGTGGCTACACAACCGACGTCGAGGACGAGCGCTGGATCGCCAAGGTCTGGTCGGGCAAGCACTTCTTTGACGTGATCTTCGCCATGTCGAACGGCACGGTGGCCGTCACCGACGCCTGGTTCGGCCAGGACACCATCACCGTCTACGGCCACGAGGTGGCGATCACCCCGCCGACGGCGCTCCTGCTGTCGAAGTTCTTCATCCAGGACCGCTACCGCTTCGACGGCGCGGACGTCAGCCACGTCATCCTCAAGCAGTCAGAGGCCATCGACTGGAAGGGCCTGCTGTCCTCGATGGAGCCTTACTGGGAGGTGCTTCTGGCCCACCTGGTCAACTTCCGCTTCGCCTATCCGACCGAGCGTGACGTCGTGCCGCGCTGGCTGATGGAGGAGCTGATCGCCCGGCTCAACGCCCAGATCGACCTGCCGCCCGCGCGGGTGAAGGTCTGCCGCGGGCGCCTGTTCAGCGCGCGCGACTACGTCACCGCTATCACCGAGTGGGGCTACGGCGACGTCGTCGGCAAAGGCCTGGAGGAGCGCCATGACCCCATCGCCTGACCTCGACCCCCAGACCCGCCAGCCGGGGCTCGGCGCCGGCCCGACCAAGACCCTGCGGGTCGCCGCCGTCGGAGACCTGCACGTGGGCGAGGCCCACGACCGGCCTCACCGCGATCTGTTCGGCAAGGTCCACGAAGACGCCGACGTGCTGGTGCTGTGCGGCGACCTGACCAACTACGGCAAGACCCGCGAGGTCGAGATCCTGCTGGAGGACATCCACGGCTGCCGCATCCCCATCGTCGGGGTCCTCGGCAACCACGAGCACGAGTGCGGCCAGCCCGAGGAAGTGTCGCGGATGCTGTGCGACGCCGGGGTGAAGATGCTGGACGGCCAGGCCTATGAGATCGAGGGCGTCGGCTTCGCCGGCGGCAAGGGCTTCATCGGCGGCTTCGGCCGCTACATGCTGAGCCCCTTCGGCGAGACCTCCATCAAGAACTTCGTCCAGGAAGCGGTCGAGGACGCCAACGCCATCGAGAACTCGATCCGCATGCTGCGCACCGAGCGCTCGGTGGTCGTCCTGCACTACGCCCCGGTCGTCGACACGGTGCAGGGCGAGCCGCCGGAAATCTTCCCCTTCCTCGGCTCGTCGCGGCTGGCGGAGACCATCGACCGCTACGACAACGTCTCGCTGGTCGTGCACGGCCACGCGCACCGCGGGGGCCCGGAGGGCCGCACCAACAAGGGCGTGCCGGTCTACAACGTCGCCCTTCCGGTCCTGAAGACACTCGGCGACACGCCCTACCGCGTCTTCGAAGTCTAGGCCGCCAGCCCCGCCGCCTGCATCAGCGGCTTGAGCGCGCCCAGCGCCTGCGGATCGTTGGCGATGGCCTGGCGGGTGTCAGGAGACTTGAGCAGGCGCAGGGCTTCGGCCTTGGCGCGGTCCGCGGCCGGCCCCAGGGGACAGCCGTCGCCGGCCGCCAGCCGCAGGAGGACCCCGAGCTTTTGGGCGGCCCCCGCCGGGGCGCGAGCGAGTTGCAGGGTGAATTTCGCGTCCGCCTCGACCGCGCCGCCGACCCTACCCAGGGCGTCGCAGATTTCGCGTTCGTCCTTGTCGTTCATCTCGCAGGCGCGCGTGCGGGCCTGCAGGTCGGCCAGCGCGGCCAGCTTCTGGGTCACGCCCATGCCGGGTTCGCGCAGGGAGCGTTCGAACTTCAGCGCCGTCACAGAGGCGGCCAGCCAGCGCGCGGCGCTGCGCTTGGCAGCGGCGCCGGTCACGTTCTCGCACAGCCGGACCAGGGCCGTGGCCTCCATGAGGGGCGGCGCATCCCGACCCAGGTAGCTTTCCACGAAGTCCGCGGCGACCAGCGCCTTGGACCGCTCGGCGAAGGCGATCTGCGTCTCCTCCAGCGTCAGCAGCCGCCCGGCGGCCGCCGTCAGCGTCATGGCCAGGGCGCGCAGGATATCGATCTCGCCGGCCGCGTCGTGCGGCCGCAGGCGCCGGGGCCCCATCAACTCGCGCAGGACCCGCTTGGACAGATTGGCGGCCAGGAGCTTGTACTGGCCTGAGGCCATGCGCAGGCCAAGCCTGCGCGCCGGGCCGTCGAGCGCCGGCATGACCTCGGCGACGGTTGGATCGACCTGGGTGAGCTGTTCGACTTCCATCGGCGAGGCCATGCGGACCAGCGCGGCCAGCTGCCCGCCCAGGTCCAGCGACGGGCCCAGCACGTCGCAGAGTCCCTCGCGGACCGAGAGGATTTCCAGCGTCATCTGCTCGATGGCGACGTGAACCAGGGCCGCCGGACCGGCTTCGTCCGGCGCGGTGTCCGCCAGGTCCATGAGGGTTTCGAGCTTGGCCCTCCAGCCGCGTACGGACGCAAGCGCTCCCGCCACCGCCCCGCCCATGATGAAGGCCCGGTCGGGCGCATCCGCGATCTTGCGCGCCAGATCGCCCACGGGCTGGGCCGACAGGTCCGGAAACCCGCCGCCGCGCCCGGCCTTCAGCACGCGTTGCGACGCCTGTTCGATCAGACGCTGGTAGTGACGAATGACCTCGTGGACCGGCTGGCCGGAGGCCTGGCTTTCCGGCACCGCCACCTTCTGGACCGCGTGCTGCAGCTCGACGCCCGAGGCCTCCAGCTTCTCGACCAGATCGGGGCGGTGCAGCAGTTCGAAAGCGGTGACGCGGTTGCGCGCCAGCCAGTCCTCCAGCACCCGGCCGACCAGCTCGCGGGCCAGCGGCGTGTAGAGGTCCTGCGGCGTGGCGCAGGCGTTCATCTGCCGATCGTCGCGCACCTGCTTGGGCTTGGCCGGCTCGGGCGCTCCCTTGGTCAGCAGGGTGACGCTCATGAACTCCATGGTCTCGACGTCCAGCGTCTCCTTGGTGACGCGAACGGACACGGCGCGCTTGTCGGCGAGCAGCTCCTCGGCCAGCTGCATGGCCTGGTCGCGCGCCTCGGTGGCCTGCTGCAGCGCCCAGCCGGACTGCGCTGTCTTGCGCGCGTAAACTTCGAAATGAACTGGACCCGCCATCGGACCAGCATGCGCAATGGCCGTTAAGGACGCGTGTGCACGCATCCATCCCGCGCGTCGGCGCGTATAGGTCCTGCTGTTCCGGAGCTGACATGCGACACCTGACCGTCACCCTGGCCCTCGCCGGCCTGACCGCCGCCTGCGCGACCGCCCCCCAGCCCGACTCCGGCTTCCTGTCGGGTTACGACGGGCTGGTGACGCGCGACGATACTCTGCGCGTCTCGATCCGCAGCCGCAGCGACAGCGCGGCGCTGGCCGGCGTCACCGCCGTCTACATCGAGCCCTCGGCCCTGTTCCCGCCGGGCGAGGTGGGACAGGAGCTGTCGGCCGAGGAGCGCGCCGCCGTCCTGGCCGAGGTCGACCGCCAGCTCTGCTACGAACTGTCCGAACGCTACGACATCCTGGCCGAGCCGCGTCCAGACATGCCGCGCGTGCGCGCGGCGGTGACGCGCATCGACGCGACCGATCAGGTCGGCTCCGCGGTCTCGGCGGCGGCGGCCTGGTTCATCCCGGGCCCGCTTGGGGTGCGGCCGGGCGGCCTGGGCGCCCTGGCCGCCGAGGCGGAGATGGTCGAGCAGGACCGGCAGATCGCCGCCATCGCCTGGGCCCGCCAGGCCAACGCGGTCGGCACCGACACGCCGTCCCTGTCGCGGGTCGGGGACGCGCTCCAGTTCGCCGAGCCCTTCGCCGACGACGCCGCCGCAGTGATGACCGCCGAAGGCCGCGAGCCGCCCGGCGTCGGTGATCCCGACCCCTGCGCACGGTTCGGCTCCCGGACCCAGCCGATCGGCTTCCTCACCCGGTTCGCGACCGGCCTCTATGTGCCGGAGGTGTCCAACGGCGGCGCCGCGCCGCGCGAGGACGACACGCCCTAGCCGACCCTTCCTAGAATGCGCTCTGGCCGGTGATCGCCCGGCCCAGGATCAGGGCGTGGACGTCGTGGGCGCCCTCGTAGGTGTTCACCGTCTCAAGGTTCATGGCGTGGCGCATCACATGCATCTCGCCGGTGATGCCGGCGCCGCCGTGCATGTCGCGGGCCTCGCGCGCGATGGCCAGCGCCTTGCCGCAGTTGTTGCGCTTCATCAGCGAGATGGCCTCCGGGACCCAGGCGCCGGTGTCGAGCAGCCGGCCCAGCGCATAGGCGCCTTCCAGCCCCAGGAAGATCTCGGTCTGCATGTCGGCCAGCTTCTTCTGCACCAGCTGGCGG
>CBIHLR010000140.1:0-6311 GCA_966210875.1 uncultured Brevundimonas sp.
TCCGACAAGGACCTGATGCAGCTGATCGGGCGCGGCGTGGTCATGTACGACCCCATGAAGGATCGCCGCCTGGACGAGGAGGCGGTGATCGAAAAGTTCGGCGTCGGCCCCGACAAGGTCGTCGAGGTCCAGGCGCTGATTGGGGATAGCGTCGACAACGTGCCAGGGGCGCCGGGGATCGGGCCGAAGACGGCGGCGCAGCTGATCCTGGAGTTCGGGGACCTCGACACGCTGCTGGCGCGGGCCGGCGAGATCAAGCAGCCGAAGCGTCGCGAGACGCTGATCGAATACGCAGACCAGATCCGGCTGAGCCGCGAACTGGTCCGGCTGACGTGCGACGCGCCTGCGGTGGAGCCGATCGACGACTTCGCGGTCAGGGACCCGGACCCGGAGGTCCTGTCGGCTTTCCTCGAGGAGATGGAGTTCCGTTCGCTGGCGCGGCGCGTCGGTGACGGCAAGGCGCCGGACAGGGACGGCCCCGCCTTCGCCCGCATCCCGACCGCCCCGGTGATCACCCCTCGCTACGGCGCCACGGAAACGCGCGCGCCAGCCGACGCCCCGGGCTTCGACCTCGACGCCTATGAGTGCGTCCAGACGCTGGAGGACCTCGACCGCTGGATCGCGAAGGCGCGCGCGGCGGGCGTGATCGGGTTCGATACGGAGACGGACGCGCTGTCGGCGACGCATGCGGGGCTGTGCGGGGTGTCGATCGCGGTGGGGCCGAACGAGGCCTGCTACGTGCCGCTGACGCATGAGCATGAGGCGGGCGAGGTCGATTTGTTGGGCGGGGGTGAGACGCGCCCTCCCCTGACCCAGATCGACAAGCCGACGGCGCTGGCGCGGCTGAAGCCGCTGCTGGAGGACCCGAGCGTCCTGAAGGTGCTTCAGAACGCCAAGTACGACCTGGCGGTGATGGCTCGCAGGGGGATCCGGGTCGCGCCGTACGACGACACCCTGCTGATTTCCTATGTGCTGGAGGGCGGGCTGCACGGGCATGGGATGGACGAGCTGGCGCGGCTGCATCTCGGGCACGAGCCGATCGCGTTCAAGCAGGTGGCGGGGACGGGGAAGAGCCAGAAGTCCTTCAAGCACGTCGAGCTGAAACCGGCGACCTGCTACGCCGCCGAGGACGCGGACGTGACGCTGCGCCTCTGGAAGATCCTCAAGCCCCGCCTGGCCGCCGAGGGCCTGCTCACGGTCTACGAGACCCTGGAACGCGGCATGCCCGAGGTCCTGGCCAGGATGGAGCGCCACGGCATCCGCGTCGACCCCGACCGCCTGCGCCGCCTGTCCAGCGAGTTCGGCATGCGCATGGCCGAGCTGGAGGCCGAGGCCCACCGCCTGGCCGGCCGCCCCTTCAACGTCGGCTCCCCGCGCCAGATCGGCGAGATCCTGTTCGGCGAGCTGGACATGCCCGGCGGCAAGAAGACCGCCTCCGGACAGTGGGAGACCGGCGCCTCGACGCTGGAGGAGCTGGCGCTCAGCCACCCCCTGCCCCGCGCCATCCTCGACTGGCGCCAGCTGTCCAAGCTCAAGGGCACCTACACCGACGCCCTGATCGCGGCGATGGACCCGGCCACCCACCGCGTCCACACCAGCTACCAGCTGGCCGCGGCCACCACCGGCCGGCTGGCCTCGTCCGACCCCAACCTGCAGAACATCCCGATCCGCACCGAGACCGGCCGCCAGATCCGCCAGGCCTTCATCGCCGCCCCCGGCCATGTCCTGATCAGCGCCGACTACAGCCAGATCGAGCTGCGCCTGCTGGCCCACATCGGCGACATCCCCGAGCTGAAGCGCGCCTTCAAGGCGGGCCTGGACATCCACGCGGCCACGGCGTCCGAGATGTTCGGCGTGCCCGTCGAGGGAATGCCGGCCGAGACGCGCCGGCGCGCCAAGGCCATCAACTTCGGCATCGTCTACGGCATCTCGGCCTTCGGCCTGGCCAACCAGCTGGGCATCGACCAGGGCGAGGCCGGCGCCTACATCAAGACCTACTTCGAGCGCTTCCCCGGCATCCGCGCCTATATGGACCGGACCCGCGCCGAGGTCCGCCAGGCCGGCTTCGTCTCGACCATCTTCGGGCGCCGCATCCACATCCCGGCCATCCGCTCCAAGTCCAACGCCGAGCGCCAGTTCGGCGAACGCGCCGCCATCAACGCCCCGATCCAGGGCGCGGCCGCGGACATCATCCGCAGGGCGATGATGCGCATGCCCGGCGCACTGAGGGACGCAGGGTTGCAGACGCGCATGCTGCTGCAGGTCCACGACGAACTGGTGTTCGAGGCCCCGGCCGAGGAGGCGGACGCCGCGCTGCCGGTGATCCGCCGGGTCATGGAGACGGCGGCGGAGCCGGCCGTGGCGCTAACGGTGCCGCTGACGGTGGACGCGCGGGCGGCGGGGAACTGGGACGAGGCGCACTAGGGCGCTCCAGGCCTGACCCGGCGTCACGTTGACAGGCCGGGGCTCGCGCGGCATGGCTCGCCCCCTCCTATTCCGGCAGAACGCGAGCGCGCGAATGAAGGTCCTGGTCCCGGTCAAGCGGGTGATCGACTACAACGTCAAGGCGCGGGTGAAGGCCGACGGCTCCGGCGTCGACCTGGCCAACGTCAAGATGAGCATGAACCCCTTCGACGAGATCGCCGTCGAGGAGGCCGTGCGGCTGAAGGAAGGCAAGGAGCACCACGCGGCGGGCACGGCGTCCGAGATCGTGGTCGTCTCGATCGGCCCGGCCCAGGCGCAGGAGACGATCCGCACCGCGCTCGCCATCGGCGCCGACCGGGGGATCCTGATCCAGGCCGACCAGGACCTGGAGCCGCTGGCGGTGGCCAAGCTGCTCAAGGCGGTGGTCGAGGAGGAGAAGCCAGACCTGGTGCTGATGGGCAAGCAGGCCATCGACGGCGACAACAACGCGGTCGGCCAGATGCTGGCCGCCCTGCTCGACTGGCCGCAGGCGACCTTCGCCTCGAAGGTCGAGATCGGCGGGGGCAAGGCGACCGTGACCCGCGAGGTCGACGGCGGCCTGCAGACCCTGGCCATCGACCTGCCGGGCGTGGTGACCACCGACCTGCGCCTGAACACGCCGCGCTATGCGTCCCTGCCGAACATCATGAAGGCCAAGAAGAAGGAGATCGCTGCGAAGACGGTCGCCGACTATGGCCTCGACACGGCTCCGCGCCTGAAGGTGCTGAAGGTGGCCGAGCCGCCGAAGCGCGGCGCGGGCGTCAAGGTGACCGACGCCGCCGACCTGGTCGCCAAGCTCAAGACCGCGGGAGTCCTCTGATGGCCGTCCTCGTCATCGCCGATCACGACGGCGCGTCGCTGCGCGACACCACCCACAAGACCGTCTCGGCCGCCAAGGCCCTGGGCGGCGACATCGACATCCTGGTGCTGGGCGAAGGCGCCAAGGGCGTGGCCGAGGCCGCCGCGAAGATAGAGGGCGTGCGCAAGGCGCTGGTCGCCGAGGGCGCGGGCCTGACCAACCAGCTGGCCGAGGCCGTGGAGGCCACGGTCGTTCCGCTGGCCGGCGGCTATGACGCCATCCTGGCCCCGGCCTCGACCGACGGGAAGAACTACGCCCCGCGCATCGCCGCCAAGCTGGACGTCGCGCCGATCTCGGACATCGTCGAGGTGATGTCGGCGGACACCTTCGTGCGCCCGATATATGCCGGCAACGCGCTGGAGACGATCCAGTCCTCCGACGCCAAGAAGGTGATCACCGTGCGTCCGACGGCCTTTTCGGCCGCCGGCGAAAGCGGCGGCTCGGGGACGGTCGAGACGGTGCAGGCGGGCGCCGCCAAGGGCGCGGCCTTCGTCTCGGAAGAGAAGACCAAGTCGGACCGTCCCGAGCTGGGCGGGGCCAAGATCGTAGTCTCGGGCGGACGGGCCATGGGCTCGGCGGAAGAGTTCAAGGCGGTCATCGAGCCGCTGGCCGACAAGCTGGGCGCCGCCGTCGGCGCCTCGCGCGCGGCGGTCGACGCGGGCTACGCCCCCAACGACTACCAGGTCGGCCAGACCGGCAAGGTCGTGGCCCCGGGCCTCTATGTCGCCATCGGCATCTCAGGCGCCATCCAGCACCTGGCCGGGATGAAGGATTCCAAGGTGATCGTCGCGATCAACAAGGACCCGGACGCCCCGATCTTCCAGGTCGCCGACTTCGGCTGGGTCGCGGACTACAAGACCGCAGTGCCGGAACTGATGAAGGCGCTGGGCTAAGCACACCCAGGCTCCAGACACGACAAGGGCCGGTCGGGGAGGAGATCCGACCGGCCCTTTTTCGCGCGCGCAGTGGGGTGTCAGTGCGCGGCGGCGACCTGGCCGCCCTGGGGGGAGAGGGCGGCGAGGCCCGAGCATTCCGCGGCGAAGCGGGCGCTCAGTTGCTGTTCAGCCAGACGATCGCCGGCCGCGCGGCGGGCCTGGCGGGCGGCGGTGTCGGCGGCGGCCTCGGCGCGGCTGACGACAGCGGCCTGACGGCCGCGGGCCTCAGCGACGACGCGGTCGGCGACGGCCGTGCCGGTTCCGGCCGACGGCTCCCAGGCCGCGCAGGCGGCGGCGCGGATGTACTGGGCGTCGGTCAGGCGGGCGGGCGAGGTCTGGGCGAAAGCCGAGGTCGCGATCGCGGCGGCGAGGACGCCCCCGGTGATGATCAGCGAGGCGTTCAACAGGTTGAGGGGTTGGCGGCGGGTCATGGGACGATCTCCTGAGGGGTCTTGTTTTTGTGAACTCCACTCACGCCGTCGATGTCCGTCTGTCTCGGTGGACGCCTCGGCGTGCCGGTGATATGCGCCGCTACAGACGCGCTGACGAACGATCACTTCTCCACCGCTTTGTGAGTTCGATTCACATCGAGGCGAAACCTTGGCCTTACCGCCCTTCTCCGCCCTGAGAGCGCTCGAGGCCGCCGCTCGGCTCCGCAGCTACAGCCGGGCGGCGGACGAACTGTTCGTCACCCACGGGGCCGTCAGCCACCAGATCCGGGCGCTGGAGCAGCGCTACGGGATCAAACTGTTCCGCCGGGAGGGCAATGAGATGGTCCCCACGGCCGCGGCCACGCGACTGGCCCGTTCGGTGGCGGAGGCCTCTGAACTGCTGAGCTCGGGCGTGGCGCGGCTGCAGGCCGAGGGCTCGCCGAACACCCTGGTGCTGTCGACCCTCGGCGGCTTCTTCCAGCGCATGCTGGCCCCGCGTCTCCATCGGTTCACCCAGGCCAATCCGGACCTGGAGATCGACATCCGCGCCGAGGAGCGGCTGGCGGACTTCGTGACCGACGGCATCGACCTGGCCCTGCGCTACGGGCCGGGCGGCTGGGCGGGCGTGCGCTCGGACCTTCTGTTCCGCGAGACGGTGTTTCCGGTGTGCAGTCCGGAGTTCCAGCGCCGCCACGCGCTGGAACGGCCCGAGGACCTGCTGCGCGTGCCCCTGCTGCGGCACCGGGGGTGGCCGTGGAAGGCCTGGTTCCAGCGGGTGGGGATCGAGGCGGACGAGCCGAAGGCCGGCGTGGTCTTCGACGATTCCAGCGTCCTGCTGGACGCGGCGGTCTCGGGCCTGGGCGCCGCGCTCGCCCGCAGCGGCCTGGCCGGCTACGACCTGAAGTCCGGCCGGCTGATCCGGCCGTTCCCGGAGGCGCACGAGGAGCCGTGGGGCTATTTCATCGTCTGGCGCGAGGACAGCCCCAAGCAGGCGGTCATTCAGCGGTTCCGCGACTGGATGGCCATGGAGTTCGCCCGGGAGCGCGACGCCTAGCGGAACGGGGGCTCGTCGAAGGCGCGCAGCTTGCGGGAGTGGAGCGCTGAGCCCTCGGCGCGGAGCAGGTCGACGGCGGCGATGCCGATCTGGAGGTGCTCGGAGATCGAGCCCTCATAGAAGCGGTTGGCCTGGCCGGGCAGCTTGATCTCGCCGTGCAGCGGCTTGTCGGACACGCACAGCAGCGTCCCGTAGGGCACGCGGAAACGGTAGCCCTGGGCGGCGATGGTGGCGGATTCCATGTCCACGGCGACGGCCCGGCTCTGGTTGAAGCGCAGGGCGGACTTGGAATAGCGCAGCTCCCAGTTGCGGTCGTCGGTGGTGACCACCGTGCCGGTGCGAAGGCGCATCTTCACCTCCTCGCCCGGCATGCCCGAGACGCGTTTGGTGGCGTCATAGAGCGCCCGCTGGACCTCGGCGATGGAGGGGATGGGGATGTCGGGCGGCAGGACCGCATCCATGATGTGGTCGTCGCGCAGATAGGCGTGAGCCAGCACGTAGTCGCCCATCTTCTGGCTGTCGCGCAGGCCGCCGCAGTGGCCGATCATCAGCCAGGCGTGCGGGCGGGT
>CBIHLR010000141.1:0-6308 GCA_966210875.1 uncultured Brevundimonas sp.
GCTCAGGCCCGTGCGCTGGAGGTGCTCAAGGACCGCCACCCCGGCCTGAACATCGCCGGGGCCGAGACGCCCATGGTGCCCGCCGACCTGGCCGCCTTCGACATCGCGGGCCTGGCCGACCGCATCAATGCGTCCGGCGCGCGCCTGTGCTTCCTCTGTCTGGGGGCGCCCAAGCAGGAGCTGCTGGCCGCGGCCCTGAAGCCGCTCTGTCCCTCGGTCGGCTTCCTCGGCGTCGGCGCGGCGCTGGACTTCATCTCGGCCCAGGTCGTGCGCGCGCCCGGATGGATGCAGCGCTCAGGCCTTGAGTGGGTCTGGCGGCTGATCGGCGATCCGCGCCGCCTCGGCCTTCGCTACGCCCAGTGCGCCCTGCTGTTCGCCGGCCTCGCCGCCCGCGCCCTGCTCAGGCCCGCGGGGCGGCGGCCTGCGCCTGTCCTGGAAGTGACGTCTTGAGCCGTCAGGCCCTGTCCCGGCGCGCCCTGCTGGCCTCCAGCCTGGCGCTGGTCGCCTGCGACCAGGCCGGCGGCGCGACGGCCCAGGCCCGGCCCGGCGGGCCCCTGCCTCGGCTACGGGACCTCGCCCCCTTCCCTATCGGGACCCAGATCGTCACCGACCAGTTCGCCGTGCCGGTCATCACTGAGCTGGCCTCGACCCAGTTCGACCAGATCACCACCGGCTACGAGCTGAAGATGGAGTACTTGGTCCAGCCGGACGGCCGGCTGCGCTTCGACGGGCCGGACCGGATCGCGGACTTCTGCCGCCGCAACAACCAGACCATGCAGGGTCACACCCTGATCTGGTACGCTGACACGCCGCAGTGGTTCGAGCGCATGGACGGCTCGCGCCGGGCCATGGAGGTCGCCTACGACGCCCATATCCGCGAGGTCGTCGGCCGCTACGCCGGTCGCATCCGCGGCTGGGACGTGGTCAATGAGCCGGTGAACACCGACGGCGAGGGCCTGCGCGAATCCCTGTGGAGCCGCAACCTCGGCCAGGAAGGTCACTTCGCCCGGGCCTTCGAGGTCGCTCGGGAGACGGATCCGAACGCCATCCTGTTCGTCAACGACTACGACTTGGAGAGCAATCCCAGGAAGCGCCTCACCTTCATGCGGCTGATCGAGGACATGCTGAACCGCGGCGTGCCGATCACCGGCGTGGGCAACCAGAGCCACGTGAGAGCGGACCTGGCGCCCGGCCAGATCACCGCCGCCATCCGCGACCTGGCCTCCTTCGGCCTGCCCCTGCACGTGTCGGAGTTCGACGTGTCGCTGCAGACCGACGGCCTGGACCTGCGATCACGGAGCCAGAAGGAAGCCGCTCAGGTCCGCCTCTACGAAGAGGCGATCGAGGCCTATTCCGCCCTGCCCGCTGCCCAGCAGTACGCCTTCACCATCTGGGGCGTGCGCGACACGGAGTCCTGGGTGCGCATGGAATACTACGGCGGCGATCGGACCGACGCGCCGCTGATGTTCGATGACGAGGGAGCGCCCAAGCCCACCTTCTGGGCGGTGGTCGAGGCGCTCAGGGCCTGAACAGGCGAAGGGCCGGACGGTCGCCCGCCCGGCCCTCCTGGTTCGAACCTGACAGCCCCTACTGGAACAGGCGCATGATGATCTGCGGCGCCTGGTTGGCGATGGACAGGGCCTGAACCCCGAGCTGCTGCTTGGTCTGCAGAGCCTGGAGCTTGGCGCTTTCCTTCGCCAGGTCGGCGTCGACCAGATTGCCGACCCCCGCCGTCAACGAGTCCTGGAGCTTGGACACGAAGGTGCGGTGGGTGTCGAGCGACTTGGACGCCGTCCCCATGCGGGCGAGCGAGGCGGAGACGTTGGCGATGGAGGCGTCCACCTTGGTGAGCACCGCCGTAGCCTTGGTCAGGGTGTCGATCACTTCCGTCGAGGTCACGGTCACGACCGTGCCCGACAGCTTCATGATCTCCGCCGCCACGTCGATCGTGGACGAGCCGTCCGCATTGGCCAGGGCCTTGAAGGTCGTGGCGCCGGACTTCAGCAGGTTGATCCCGTTGAATTCGGCGTTCGAGACCGTCTTGGCGATCTGGTCGCGGATGGCCTTGAAGTCCTCGTTCAGGGCGTTGCGAGCCGCCGTGTCGATCGAGGAATCCTTGGCCGCCAGGGCCTTCTCCTTCAGCTGAATGAGAAGGTCCGAGATGCTCTCACCGGCGGCGACCGCCACATCCACGGCCGACTTGCCGCGGTCCAGGGAGTTCTGGACCACCGAGAGCGCCGACACCTCGGACCGTTGCGACTGGGCGATCGCCCAGATCGCGCCGTTGTCCTTGGCGCTGGCCACCTTCAAGCCGGTGTTGATGCGGTTCTGAGTCGTCGCCAGTTCCACGTTCGTCTTGTTCAGGTTCTGGAGCGCGATCATCGCGCCCACGTTCGTATTCACCGAGCTGCTGGGCATTCGGTCATCCTTCCATTCTGGTCGGGGTTTGGAGCGGCGCTTTCTGGCCGCCGAGCACGTTCTGGCTCGCCCGCGGACGCGCAAGGACGGGGCCAGACCGCGGCCCAGCCGAAGCTCTGTATTCTCTCGGGATTTCCGCCCCTGCGAGCGGGGCGCGGGCAAGCCGTGCCGACCCGTCCGCGCCCCACAGGAAAGTCTTGCCGCGCCCTAGCGGTCCGCCTCGGCCAGCGGCTCGCGGACCGGCGCATGGGCCCTGACGCACCAGACGACGCCGACGATCATCAGGGCGACGGCGATCAGCTCGAGAACCGTCGGCCAGCGCTGTTCGAAAACGAAGCCGTAGAGGAAGGCGAACAGGGTCTCGAAGACGATCATCTGGCCCAGCAGGGTGAGCGGCAGGAGCTGGCTGGCTCGGTTCCACAGGGCGTTGCCGAGGATGGAGGCGCCGAACGCCACCGCCGCGCTGACGGCGGCGAAGGTCCACAGATCGTCAACCCCGAACCCCGTCCCGGGGACCAGGGCGGCGGCGGGCAGCAGCAGCAGCGACAGGGCGCCGGTCGCCACGCCCAGCAGGAGTGACCAGTCGTGCGCCGTCACGCCCGGCAGCCGATCGAGCCAGCGGCTGTTGTCCACGGCGAAGGCGGACCAGCAGGCGAGCGCGCCGAGGGCGCAGCCAAGACCGAGCAGAATGGCCCGAGGATCCCCGCCCATGCCCTCCCGGCCGAGCGCCTCGTGGCCGATCAACACCACCGACAGCACCGCCAGCGACAGCGGCGCCACCAGGCGAGCCAGGGGCGCGGCGTCGGGGTCCCTGAGACCCCAGAGGGTTACGGCCACGGGCACCATGCCGACGATCAGGGCGGTGGCCGCCACGCCGGCCAGGTGCACGCCGAGGACCACCAGCACGAAATAGACGAGGTTGCCGACCAGGCTGAGCCAGATCAGGCCCAGCCAGGCCCGGCTATCGAGCGCGGCTGTGACGCGTCGCCAGCGCGGGGCGACCAGCATCAGCGCCAGCAGGCCGTAGGCCAGATACCGCCCGACCGCCATCAGCAGCGGCGAGGCGTCCGGCACGAGCTTGGGAGCGAGGAAGACCAGTCCCCACAGGGCGCCTGAGCCAACCCCGCAGGCGACGCCGGCGAACCGGGGCGACAGGCCGCTCAATAGATCAGGTAGGGCCGGCGCTCTTCCAGCCAGGCCGCTTCGTCCGGCGTCGTCAGGGCGTCGAGGTCGGCCGGGGCCGACGCCGGGTCGTCGACCCATTCGCGCAGGCCCGGACCGCCGTTGATCACGTCGATGGCCAGCTTGTCGAAGACGTATTCGTACGGGAAGTCGCGCCAGAGCGGATAGTCGGGCTGGAGCCGCCGGATGGCCTTGAAGGCCAGGGCCTGCAGCCGCCACGGCCTGAAGGCCTCATGGTCGTAGGACGGGTCCTCGGTGTGGATCTGGACGCCGTTGCAGAGCTTGCCCTCGTGCTTGTGGAAGGTGGGCTGGAACCAGCATTCGCGCAGCCGGCATCCCTCCAGCCAGCGCGGGGCCAGGGACTGCATCTCCGACAGGACGGCGCGGGCGTCGATGTCGGGCGCGCCGAACAACTCCAGCGGCCGGGTCGTCCCCCGCCCCTCCGACAGGGTCACGCCCTCCAGCATGACGGTGCCGGCGTAGGCCCGGGCCATCCACAGGTTGGCGGCGTTGGGGCTCGGATTGACCCAGGTCCGCTCGCCGAGCGGCCAGCCGTAACCGGGGCCCTCGTCGGGCCGATAGCCCTCCATCTCGATCACCCGGTATTCGAGGTCGAGCTTGAAGTGGTCAATGAACCACTTGCCGAGTTCGCCCAGCGTCAGGCCGTGGCGCATGGGGATGGGTCCCGCGCCCACGAAGCTCTCCCAGCCGGGGCGCAGCGTCAGCCCCTCGACGGGCCGGCCCGCCGGATTGGGGCGGTCCAGCACCCAGACCGTCTTGCCGTGCTCGGCCGCGGCCTCGAGCACATAGAGCAGGGTCGTGATGAAGGTGTAGATGCGGCAGCCCAGGTCCTGCAGATCGACCAGCAGAACGTCGAAGGTGTGCATCGACTGGCCCGTCGGGCGGCGCACCTCGCCGTATAGGCTGAACACCGGCACACCGTGGACCGGATCGGTGAAGTCGTCGGACTCCACCATATTGTCCTGCTTCTCGCCCCGGATGCCGTGCTGCGGCCCGAACGCGGCCGAGAGCTTGATATCCGGGCAGGCCGCCAGCGCATCCATCGAATGCGTCAGCCCGGCCGTGACCGACGCCGGATGCGCCAGCAGCGCGACGCGCCGCCCGCGCAGGGCCGCCCGCTGTTCAGGCTCGGAAAGCAGGCGATCGATGCCGAACTTCATGGAAGCTCCAGGACGAAGGAGTCGGGGTGATGAAAGTCCGGCTTATCGGACGGATGGGCCAGGGCCCAGTAGGACTTTTCGCCAGCGGTGGTCTCGATGACGGCGGAGAGGGCGAGACGCCCGCGATCCCCCCCGGGCAGTTCGATCCAGGCGTCGAAGACCGCCTCGCCCTCGCGGACCTCCAGGCCCCGGACCGACGCCGTCTCAGGCGCCGCGCGCATGCCACGCCTATAGCCCTCGAAGGCGTAGGTCGCCCACTGACCCGACGATGAGAGATTGTATTCGCGATATCCCTCGCGAGCGGGCGCGAAGGCCTCGAAACAGGTGTGGCGCCAGAGCTCGTCGGCGCGCCCCCCGGCCGCCGCCTCCGGCCAGCGGATCCGATCTATCTCCCCTTGGACGACGTACCGCAGCAGCAGCCCCTGGCCCTCGCCTTCGTCGATCAGGACACGGATCGACCGGACGGGCCCGTCGGCCGTCGTGGGGTGCGGAATGAGCTGCGCTTCCATCGTTCAGATCAGGAACAGGGCCAGGCGCTCAACCAAGGATGAAGACGCTTACGAGCACGGCTGCGAGGCCCGAGGAGATCGCCAGGCCCCAGGCCCAGCCATAGCGCCGCACCGCCCAGAGAAGCCACGAGAGCACCAGCAGGATCAGCGGCGCGGCGCCGAGCACGGCCAACAGCAGGCCGCCTCCCCCGGCGAGCATCAGGGCGGCGATCGACGCCTCGCCCGCCAGCCAGACGATCGCGAGCGTGACCAGCGCCAGCCCGCCGGCATGAATCCAACGACGG
This sequence comes from uncultured Brevundimonas sp., assembly GCA_966210875.1. Classification (GTDB taxonomy): domain Bacteria; phylum Pseudomonadota; class Alphaproteobacteria; order Caulobacterales; family Caulobacteraceae; genus Brevundimonas. The sequence continues at coordinate 5,575 of CBIHLR010000141.1, forward strand.
TTCATTGAACCTCCAGGGTCGCGAGGTGCGACCAGGACTTGACCATACATTCCGCTGACCGGTAGCGAAGCGCCATGATCGCCGCCCGCGCCCTTCCCGGCCTCTATTACCGCCCGCTGTCCTAGCGAGCGGCCCGCGATCCCATGCGCCGCACCCGCCGGCGCGCAAATCCCCCTGACGCCCGCCGGCTTCCCTGCTAACGGAGCCGTCCATGACCGACCCCGCCTTCAAGTCCGACTTCCTGAAGACGCTTCAGGCGCGCGGCTACATCCATCAGATCACCCATCCGGACGACCTGGACGCCGCCTGCGAGGCGGGCGTGGTCACCGGCTACATCGGCTTCGACGCCACGGCGCCGTCGCTGCATGTCGGTTCGCTCATCCAGATCATGATGCTGCGCCGGCTCCAGCAGGCGGGTCACAGGCCGATCGTGCTGATGGGCGGGGGCACGACCAAGGTCGGCGACCCGACCGGCAAAGACGCCTCGCGGCCCCAGCTGACCGACGAAACCATCCAGTCGAACATCTCCTCGATCCAGACCGTCTTCGAGAAGTTCCTGACGTTCGGCGACGGGCCGACCGACGCGCTCATGCTCGACAACGACGCCTGGTTGTCCGGCTACGGCTACATCGAGTTCCTGCGCGAGTACGGCACGCACTTCACCGTCAATCGGATGCTGGCCTTCGACTCGGTCAAGCTGCGCCTCGAGCGCGAGCAGCCGATGACCTTCCTCG
>CBIHLR010000142.1:0-6299 GCA_966210875.1 uncultured Brevundimonas sp.
GGGGATGGTCGCCCGGGCGTCTCGCTTGGAGGAAGCGTCGGCTAGCCGGAACCCGGAAATCCAGGGGGCTGGGGGGGCTGTTCAGGATCCGGACCTCAGGGAAGACCGGCTAGCCGACTGTCGCTATTTCGGTGGCGGATCGGGCGCTCGAAGGGCCGGATTAGGGCCATTTTGCGACTGATTCTTACCGAGCTGCACAGTAAGGCGTTTTCCCCTTTTCCGGGCCGGCGGGCGCGTCTCGGCTTCCCCTCGGCGGCGACCTGGGTCAGGCTGGGGCCGATGACGTTCGACGCCCATGCCGAGGGGCCGCTGAAGGGCCCGGTCTTCTTCCAACGCACCGAGCTGGACGCGATCCTCAGGGTCTATGGGCGCATGGTCGCGGCCGGCGAGTGGAAGGACTACGCCATCGGCGGCGGCGAGGACGCGGCGGTGTTCGCCATCTATCGCCGCTCGGGCGAACAGCCCTTCTACCGCATCGAGAAACGGCCTGAGCTGGCCCGCCGCCAGGGCGCCTGGGCGGTGCTCGGCCAGCAGGGGATGGTGCTCAAGCGCGGCCACGAGCTGGCGCAGGTGCTCAGGCTGTTCGACCGGCGGCGGTTCTCGGTGGTGGAGTAGGGGCTGTTCCGGGCAGGGAAGCAAACGCGGAGGGCCGAAGCCAACGTCCGCTTTCGACCCTTTGCGGACATCAAACCACCGAGAGATGCTACCCCCCGAGCTTGAGGTCCCTGATGAGTATCTGAATGGCCCTACGCACGGTGCTAATTCGGGTCGTGAATGACCCTGATGGACATACGGACCTGATCCACCGCTTCCGCAATTTTGGCGAGGATGTTTATCGCCACACCCGCGACAGCGGCCAAGGTGCTGGGGAGGTGGACATCGACGAGGTGGACGCCGCTATGAACCAGTTCTCAGTTCACCGCGTGGCGCGCGTTCAAGTTCGCCGACTAGTCGGCTGGCTGGAAAAGGAGGCCGCTCGGCAGAACTTGCTGATCGCAATCGAAGTGACCTGAGATTGGATGTCCGCTTTTCACCCATAGCGGACTCTCCGAAGGTCCGCTTTCGAGCTTGCCTCCATCTGATCGCAGCGCAAGCGCTCAGCCGGGCGGCGGAATGGCCTCTCCCCTGACGAGCCAGGAAAGAAAAAGGCCCCGGATCGCTCCGGGGCCTTCGTTCCGTTGATCGCGACCGATCCTACTCGCGGCTGGCGCCGAAGAAGCGCAGCAGGAAGAGGAACAGGTTCACGAAGTTGATGAACAGGCTGAGCGCGCCAAAGGAGGTGGCCACGCTCATGGCGCTGCGGTCGCCGCCGAGCTCGTAGTAGGTCAGCTTGAGGCGCTGGGTGTCCACCGCGATCAGGCCGGCGAAGACCACCACGCCGACGAAGGTGGTGATCCAGTAGAGCATGGGCGAACCCAGAAACATGTTCACGACCGAGCCGATGATCAGGCCGATCACCGCCATGATCAGGAAGGAGCCGATGGGGCCCAGGTCCCGCTTGGTGGTGTAGCCGTAGAGGCTCAGGCCCCCGAAGGCCGCGGCGGTCACGAAGAAGGTCGTGGCCACGCTGGCGCCGGTGTAGATCAGGAAGATCCAGCCCAAGGACAGGCCCATGGTGGCCACCACCGCCCAGTAGAGGACGTTGGTCATCACCGGGCTCGGCCGCTTCATCAGGAACATGGAGCCGAAGATCAGCACCAGCGGGGCGAACTGGATGCCCAGCCCCACCGGGGTCATCGCCAGCGCGCCGTCGGGGCCCGTGGTGTAGAACAGCTGCTGGACGGCTTCGACGTTGCCGACCGTCCAAGCCAGGGCGCCCGCCAGCACGAGGCCCAGCGCCAGCTTGTTGTAGACGCCCAGCATGAAGCCGCGCAGGCCGGCGTCGACCGCCATGTCCGCGTGCGCCGGGGCCGGGCGGGAAAAACCGTTGTTGAAGTCGCTCATCGCGAGGTCATGTCTCCCATTACTCCGCGCGAGAGGCGCGGGGTTCCAATGAATATCGGGGTCACAGCCCCGGTTCGCAAGCGAAACCGGACAAGGGCGGGCGGCCCCTGCTATGCAGGCCGCATGATCCGCCTGTTCGCCGCCATCGCGGTTCCGGAGCACATCGGGCTTGAGCTGGCGCGCCTGCAGAAGGGCCTGCCGGGCGCCCGCTGGCGGCCGCTCGAGGCTCTGCACGTGACGCTGAGGTTCTTCGGGGAGATCGACGAACGGCGCGCCGACGACCTCGACGGGGAGCTGTCGCGCGTCTCGTCTCCGGTGTTCGACCTGGCCCTGAAGGGCGCCGGCGACTTCGGCGAGGGCGGGGTGTCCAGCGCGGTCTGGATCGGGGTCGAGGACAACGAGCGGCTGAACGTTCTGGCCGGCCGCTGCGAGGCGGCGGCGCGCCGCGCCGGCCTGGAGCCGTCGACCCGCGCCTATAGGCCGCACGTGACCATGGCCTATCTGAAACGGCCCGAGCCGACCCGGGTCGGGGCCTGGGTGCGCAACCACAACCTGACCCGGATGGAGCCCTTCCGGGTGGACCGGTTCGGCCTCTATTCCAGCCGGCTGGGCCAGGGCGGGTCGAGCTACACCCTGGAGCGGGAGTATCTGCTGGGATGAGGTTGCGCTCGGTCCTGTTCGTACCCGCGATCAACGCCCGCGCCGTCGAGAAGGCGCGGACCCTGGACTGCGACGCCGTTGTCCTCGATCTCGAGGATGCGGTGGGGCCGGAGGACAAGGACGCCGCGCGCGAAGCTGCGAGGGGGGCTCTGGCGCAGGACTTCGCAGGCAAGACCGTCGCGGTCCGGGTCAACGGGCTGGACACGCCCTGGGGCGAGGCGGACCTAGAGGCTGTCGGCAAGGCGGACACGGTGGTCCTGCCCAAGGTCGCGGACGCCGCGACCCTCGCGGCGGCCCGGGCGGCGCTGGGTTCGCGGCCGGTCTGGGCCATGATCGAGACCTGCCGGGGCGTGCTGAACGCCGCCGGGATCGCGGCGGCCGAAGGCGTCGAGGCCCTGATCCTGGGCCAGAACGATCTGGCCGCCGAGATGCGCTGCCGCCCCGGCGCGGACCGCGGCCCGCTGTGGTCGGCGATGGGGGCGATCGTCACGGCGGCGCGGGCGCACGGGCGGGTCGCGCTGGACGGGGTCTACAACGCTTTTCAGGACGCCGAGGGCTTCGAGGCCGAGTGCCGCCAGGGCCGCGCCTTCGGCTTCGACGGCAAGACCCTGATCCATCCCAGCCAGATCGCGGCGGCCAACGCCGCCTGGACGCCGGCTCCGGACGAGATCCACTGGGCGCGCGCCGTGGTCGAGGCCTACGCCACGCCGGGCGCGGAGGCCGCGGGCGTGCTGAAGGTCGACGGGCGGATGGTCGAGCGGCTGCACCTGGCCGAGGCCAGGCGCATCCTCGGCCTCACTCGGCCGGCGCCGTAGCCGTCTGGGGCTGCCAGCCGATGTGCTCGCCGAAGCGCGGGGCGAAGGTGGCGAACAGGACCATGTGGTCGGTCAGCCCCTCGTAGGTCGTGCCCGGCACCAACAGCACGTCGTACTGCGCCAGCGCCGCGACGCCCCCGTCCTGCGGCAGGGAGAAGGCCTTGAGGAAGCGCCAGTCTCGGTTCCAGGTGTTGATGGCGTCCGGCGCCAGGGAATCCATCAGGAAGCCGGCCGAGAACTGCCAGGACGAGCAGCGCCCCTCCACGCAGTCGAAGCCGGCCACGTCCCAGGACACGCCGTTGGCGCCGGTGGAGACCGAAGGCTGTTCGCCGGTGCCGACCTGGACCTCGAGGCCCTGGGCCTGGAGCCAGGCGGCGACTTCCGGGGCGGTCAGGCCGCCTTCCGGAATGGGCTGGGCCGAGGCGGCGCCGGCGGTGAACAGGACAGCGGCGGCGGCCGCGGCGGCGATGCGGATCATGATACGTCTCCCCGAATTCGGCCGCATGGATTCCACGGCGCGAGGCAGGTCGCAAGCGAGGCGCGCAGGGCCTAAGGTCGCGCCATGACGGCGGGGACCGACAAGAGCTGTGGCGAATGCGGCCTGTGCTGCAAGCTGCTGAGCGCGCCGTCGCTGGGCAAGCCGCCGCGCAAGTGGTGCGTCCATTTCCGGCGCGGGCGGGGTTGCGACATCTATGCGGACCGGCCGGCGGAATGCTCGGGCTTCAACTGCGGCTGGCTGCTGACGCCTCAGCTGGGCGAGGAATGGCGCCCGGACCGGGCGGGGTTCCTGCTCCACCAGGAGGCCGGCCGGATCCTGGTCGAGGTTGATCCATCCCTGCCGCAGGCGTGGAAGAAGGCGCCGTTCGAGGCGACGCTGCGGGCCTGGGCCGCGAGCGGCCGCGAGGTGCTGGTGCTGGTCGGCGAACGCGGCCTGAGGCTGGGCGAACCGGACACGCCGGTGAAGGCGCGGCGGACCTAGAACGACGGGCGGAACTGCCGCGGCGACCAGCCGAAGTCGGCGCGGGCGGCGCTGTCGTCGAAGACGAGGTCCCGCTCCATGCGTGCGCCCATCTCTCCCGTCGCGCCGGGGAGCAGCGGCGAGGCGAGGGTGAGGCCCAGCCGCCAGAACGGGGCGGGGAGGGACAGGATGCGTGGCGGGCGGCCGAGGCCTCCGAAGACCCGCGCGCACATCTCCCGATAGGTCAGGGTCTCGCCGCCGGCGAGCTCATAGGTGCGGCCGATCGCGGCCGGCGCCTCCAGCGCCTGGAGCGCGCCCTGCGCCAGGTCGTCGGCGTGGACCGGCTGGCGACGGCCGTCGCCGCGCCCGGCGATGGGCAGGACGGGCAGGCGGCGCGCCAGAGAGGCCAGACGGCTGCCGTTACCATCCACCCCCTCGGCGTAGATCAGGGTCGGCCGCAGGAGGGTCCAGTCGACGCCGGAGGCGCGGACGGCCTCCTCGCCGCGCGCGAGCGCTGCGGCCACGGCGCGTTCGGAAGCGTCGGTTGACGCCGCCTTGGTCAGGACGCTGGTCGAGGAAAAGGCGACGAGCCGGCGCATGCCCCTGGCCTTCAGGTCCGCGATCGCCTCGGGCAGCAGCCAGATGGGGGAGAGCGACAGCACCGTCTGGGCCTCGGGCAGGCGGGCCCGCCCTTCGGTCGTGGTGAGGTCGGCCTGTAGCCACGCCTCGCCCCGACGAGAGACGCCGACGAAGGGTCGGCCCGCCTGTCGCAGGCGCGGAATCGCAAACCGGCCGATCAGGCTGGTGGCGCCCAGGACGAGGAGCGGGGAGCGGGCCATGCCCCGGCTTCAGGCCCGCGGGGGCGGACGTCAAGCTAACGCTTGCTGGAAACGTCCTTCATCAGGTTGGACATGCCGACGCGGCCCCAGCGGGGGAAGGCGATGCCGCCGGCGCGCGTGTCGACCTTGCCGGCCTCGTGCGCATAGGCGGTGGTCAGGCCGGCCGTCAGGAGAGCGGCGGCCATCTGCTGGCCGAAGCGGCGGGGATGCAGCGCCATGGCGAGCGCGTTCAGGACCTGGAGCCCCGTCCAGAGCCCGAGCGCCCGGGTGCGGCCTGCGCCCGACGGCGCGTTCCAGACGCGCAGGGCCGACAGGGTCGAGACCGAGAGGATCAGGGGCATGGCGGCGCTCGACAGGCCCTTGGGGGCCTGGACCACCTCCGCGTCGCCGCCCCGGGCCAGGCGGCGGCGGTCGACGGCCTGGCCGCCTCGCGTGGCGGCAAGCGCGCCGATCAGGCCGATTCCGATCACGGCGGCCAGGCCCAGGGCGACGTGTCGCCCGTCGCGGTCCTCGGCGTTCAGGACGTGTTCGGCGATGTCGCGGCCGCGTTCCAGCATCGGTCTGCTCCTCCAGCTTGACAGGAGCGGAACAGCCGAGGCGGGGCGCGGTTCCGGCGGATCAGCCCGCCGCGCCGGCCTCGCCCTCGATCTCGCCCATGGCGCTCTGCAGGTAGTTGGCCTCGCCCATCGAGGCGATTAGGCCCATCTGGTTCTCGAGGAAGTCGATGTGCTCCTCGGTGTCGACGAGGATCTTCGTCAGGATCTCGCGGCTGACGAAGTCGCCGGCGGCCTCGCACTGGCGCACGCCGTCGATCAGGGTGACCCGCCCGCCCAGCTCCAGCGCCAGGTCAGCGCCCAGGCATTCGGGCACGGTCTCGCCGATCTTGAGCTTGTGCAGGTCCTGCATGTTCGGCAGGCCCTCGAGGAACAGCACGCGCTTGATGAGCATGTCGGCGTGTTTCATCTCGCCGATCGACTCGTCGTAGACGACCTTGCCGAGGGTCCGGTAGCCCCAGCTCTCAAACATGCGGGCGTGCAGGAAGTACTGGTTGACCGCCGTCAGTTCGTTGGTCAGCACCGCGTT
>CBIHLR010000143.1:0-5926 GCA_966210875.1 uncultured Brevundimonas sp.
GACTTGATCACGTCCTTGGCGCGGTCGGTGATCTGCATGAAGCCGTGCTCGTCGATGGTCGCCACGTCGCCGGTGTCGAAGAAGCCCTCGTGGTCGAGGATGTCGCCGCCCTCGCCCTTGAAGTAGCCCCCGGCGATGGTCGGGCCCTTGATCATCAGACGGCCGTAGGTCTTGCCGTCGTGGGGCATCTCCTGGCCGGCGTAGTTCTTGAGCTTCAGCTCGACGCCGAGCGGCGGCATGCCCTGCTTGACCCGCCACTTCATGCCCTCGTCGTACGGCAGGGCGGCGAGCTCGGGGGTCAGGTTGGAGAGGGTGCCGATGGGCGAGGTCTCGGTCATGCCCCAGCCCTGGAGCACCTCGATGCCGAACTCGTCGTGGAAGGCGCGGATCAGAGCCTCGGGCACCGCCGAGCCGCCGATGAGGACCTTCTTGACGGTCGGGATCTTGAGGTTGTTCTCGCGCAGATAGGCCAGCAGCCCCTGCCACACCGTCGGCACCGCGGCCGAGAAGGTGACGCCCTCGCTTTCGATCAGTTCGTAGATGGACTGGCCGTCCATCTTGGCGCCCGGCATGACCAGCTTGGCGCCGGCGGCCGGCGCGGCGAAGGCGATGCCCCAGGCGTTGGCGTGGAACATCGGCACCACCGGCAGGATGGTCTCCTTCGGCGACGGGCCGAGCACCGTCGACTGCATGCCGAGCAGGGTGTGGATGAAGTTCGACCGGTGGGAATACAGGACCCCCTTCGGGTTTCCGGTCGTGCCCGAGGTGTAGCAGAGGCCGCAGGCGGTCTGTTCGTCGAAGTCGCCCCAGACGCACTCGTCGGACTGCTCGGCCAGCACCTGCTCGTAGCATTCGGCGCGCGGCAGCTTGGTCGCGGGCATCGACCACTCGTCGGTCATCACCACGACACGCTCGACGCTCGGGCAGTGGCCGAGGATGGCCTCGAGCAGGGGCACGAAGGTCAGGTCGACGAAGATGATGCGGTCTTCGGCGTGGTTGATGATGTAGACGAGCTGTTCGGGAAACAGGCGCGGGTTCAGGGTGTGGCAGACCGCCCCGATGCCCATGATGCCGTACCAGGCCTCCATGTGGCGGCCGGTGTTCCAGGCCAGGGTCGCGACCCGGTCGCCAGGCTTGATCCCCCAGGCCTTCAGCGCATTCGAGACGCGTTTGGCCTGGCTGTGGATGTCGGCGTAGGTCGTGCGGACGACCGGCCCTTCGACCGAGCGGGTCACCACCTCACGGTGACCGTGCCAGTTCTTCGCGTGGTCGATGATCCTGTCGACCGTCAGCGGCCAGTCCTGCATCAGGCCCTGCATCGCCGTCTCCCTTGCCAACCCGATTGTACGCGCCTGTCAAACCGGCGGTTGCGGCGAAGCTAGCACGTGAACGGCGTTAAGCAACGTAGGGACGAGCCCTCTTCGACAGTGCGGCGGACCCCTGCTAGACGGCGGTCATGGCGTTTCTCATCGGCATCGTGGGCGGCTCCGGGTCGGGCAAGACGACCGTGGCCCAGGCGCTGGTGCGCCGGCTGGGCGGGCGCGCCGTGCTGATCGCCGAGGACAGCTATTACGGCGAGTACGCCGACGAGCCCTGGTTCGACCCGGCGACCTTCGATTTCGACGACGTCGCCTCGCGCGATCACGAGCTGATGGCCGATCACCTGGCGGCGCTGAAGGCCGGCGGCGTGGTCGAGGTGCCGCACTACGACTTCGTCACCCACCGGCGCCTGCCGGGCGAAGCGACGCCGACGGGCCCGGCCGAGGTGGTCATTGTCGAGGGGCTGCACCTCTTCTGCACCCCCGAGGTGGCCGAACTGTTCGACATGAAGGTGTTCGTCGACACGCCGCCGGACATCCGCTTCATACGCCGCCTGATCCGCGACCAGGCCGAGCGCGGCCGCTCCGCCGACTCGGTGATCGGGCAGTACCTCGGGACGGTGCGGCCCGCGCACCTGCGCCAAGTCGAGCCGTCGCGCACGGGCTGCGAGATCGTGATCCTGGACGAGGCCGGGGCGGTGCGCCTGACCAACCTGACCGCCATCGACCGGCTGGTCGCGCCCATCCTCGCCGATCCGCGGATGGCCGATTTCCAGGATTAAGTTTCCGTAACGTAAGACTTGCGTAACTGCGTTCTTCGGGCGTACACAGCGCCCGAACAAGGGGCCGACGACCGCCAACCAAAAGAGCGGCGCGGCGACGGGGCATGTTGATCGAAACACCTGAACACGCGGCCAAGCGGCGCGTGATCCTGAACTCGGCGCGTCGCCGGTTCATGGCCGATGGCTACGCCCAGGCGGCGATGGAGCGCATCGCGCGCGAAGCGGGCATTTCCACCGCGACGCTCTACACGCATTTCCCCGGCAAGGCGCAGCTGTTCCACCACGTCATCATCGACGCCAGCGAGGACTTCGCCGTCCTGCTTCGGACCCTTAGGACGGAAGGGGGGCCGCCCAGCGAGCGTCTGCGCAACTTCCTGCGCGCCTATGCCAGGTTCATGGCCGACCCGTTCGTGCGCGCCGTCTTTCGGCTGGTGACGGCGGAGCGGAAGCGCTTTCGCGAGACCGCCCACACCTTCTTCGAGATGGGCAAGCGTGAGGTCGGCGCCGGGCTGATGGCCCTGCTCGAAGAGATGACCAAGGCTGGATTGCTCGACGTCCGCAATCCCTCCTGGGCGGCTGGCCAGTTGCTCGGCATGGTCGAGCATCCCCTGTTCCTGGCGCCGATGATCACCGGCGACGACGTGGTCGCCAATCGCTCGCCCGACAGCATCGCCGACGAGGCCATCGAGACCTTCCTGGCGCGCTACGAAGTTCACGCCCCGCGCGAGGTCGTCGCGGCCTGACCGCTCGGATCAGGGGTAGAGCCGAGCCTTCGTCCACCCCTCGCCGGCCCGTTCGAACCTCACCCGGTCATGCAGGCGGAACGGGCGGTCGCGCCAGAACTCGATGGCGACCGGCAGGACGCGCCAGCCGGTCCAGTGAGGCGGGCGCGGCACCTCGCCGAGGCCGAACTTCAGGCCGTATTCGGCGATGCGCTTCTCCAGCGCCAGGCGGCCCTCCAGCGGCCGTGACTGGTCCGAGGCCCAGGCGCCGATGCGGGCGTCGCGCGCCCGGCTGGCGAAATAGGCGTCGGCCTCCGCGGAGGTGACTTCCTCGATGGGCCCGCGCACGCGGACCTGGCGGCGCAGCGACTTCCAGTGAAAAAGCAACGCGGCCTGCGGATTGGCCGCCAGCTGTCCGCCCTTGGCGCTGTGGGCGTTGGAATAGAAGACGAAGCCGCGCGGATCGAAGTCCTTCAGCAGCACCATCCGGCAGTCGGGCAGGCCGTCGGCGTCGGCGGTGGCCAGGGCCACGGCGTTGGGGTCGTTCGGCTCCTTCTCCCGCGCGGCCGCCAGCCAGTCGGCGAACAGGGAGAAGGGCTCGTCGCGCTCCAGCACCGCCTCGTCGGCGTTGGCCTCCAGCGCTGCGGCGTAGTCCTCGGCGGAGGGGCTGGGCGGGATGAGGGGATCGCGGCTCATCCCCGCCCTATAGTACCGCTCACGGCCCGCGTCAGCCGCCGGTGCGCTCGCGCAGCTCCTGTTCCTTGGCGGCGATCTCCGGAGTCATGTTGTCGAAATCCTCGAAGGTCATGACGGGCCGGATCTCGACTTCGCCGTGCAGCTTGTCGGTGTCGGGAATGCGCCTGGCCCAGGCCACGGCCTCATCCATGTCCTTGACCTCCCAGATCCAGAAGCCGGCGATCAGTTCCTTGGTCTCGGCGAAGGGGCCGTCATAGACCTCTGGGGTGTCGCGCCCGTTGAAGACCACGCGTTTGCCCCTGGACGAGGCCTGGAGCCCCTCGCCGCCCTGCATGATCCCGGCGTTCACCAGCTCCTCGTTGAAGGCCATCATGTCCTTCATCAGGGCCTCGCTGGGCTGGACGCCAGCCTCGATCTCGGGCGTGCCCTTCATCATCACCATGACGCGCATGTCGTATCTCCTTGGGTCGAGGCGGCTCCTGCGCCGTCCGTGACGCTACGTCGAAGCGCCCGGCGACGTCCCGACACTCGCGCGAATTTTTTTCCGGCGTCGCGGCGCTAACCTCCTTTTGACCATGTGCGGGCATGGGTGAACGGATGTCCGCCGCCAAGCTCACTCCGAAGGAGGCCTGCGCCCTGCTCGGTCTCGCCGAGCCGGTGGGCGGCGCGACCCTGAAGCTGGCCTTCCGCGCCGCCGCCAAGGCGAGCCGGCCCGATCACCCGGGCGGGGACGAGGAACGCTTTCGGCGCGTCATCGAGGCCTATCGCCTGCTGCAGACGCTGGAGACGGCGCGGGCCGTGACCGCCCCGGCGCAGCCGCGCCCCGAACCCAGGCCCGAACGTCCGGTGCTCGAGATCACGCCGCTGGAGGCCGCGACCGGACTGGGGCGCAATGTCGAGCTCCCGGACGGCCGCACCCTGGGCCTGCGGCTGCCTGCGGGTCTGCGTGCCGGTGAGACGGTGCGCCTGGCCGGCCAGGGCGAAGGCGGGACCGATCTGCTGCTCACCGTGCGTATCACTTCCGACAGCGACCTGCGCGTCGTCGGCGACGACCTGTGGCTGGATTTCGAGTGCGACGCCTCGGTGCTCATCCACGGCGGCCGTGTGCGCGTGCCGACCCCGACGGGCGAGCGCGACGTCTGGGTCCCCAAGGCCATGCCCTCCCCGGCCCGGCTGAGGCTGAAGGACCAGGGCCTGCCGGAACGCGACGGCCGCCCGCAGGGCCATCTGTTCCTGACGCTGAAGGCCGCCAAGGTCCGGGCGTCCGACCCCGCGGCGGATCGGCTGACCCGCTTCCGGCAGCGCTGGGCCAGCTAGGCGGCGCCCGGCGGTTCGGCTAAGCCGGAGCCATGTCGCACAACAGCTTCGGCCATCTGTTCCGCGTCACCACCTGGGGCGAAAGCCATGGCCCGGCGATCGGCTGCGTCGTCGACGGCTGCCCGCCGCTGATCTCGCTGACCGAGGCGGACATCCAGCCGTGGCTGGACCGCAGGAAGCCCGGCGGCTCGCGCTTCGTCACCCAGCGGGCCGAGAGCGACACGGTGCGCATCCTGTCCGGCGTGTTCGACGACGGCGATGGCCCCGTGACCACCGGCACGCCCATCAGCCTGATGATCCAGAACGAGGACGCCCGGTCCAAGGACTACGGCGAGATCGCCCGCGCCTATCGGCCCGGCCACGCGGACTTCACCTATGACGCCAAGTACGGCGTGCGGGACTATCGCGGCGGAGGCCGGTCTTCGGCCCGCGAGACCGCGATGCGGGTGGCGGCCGGGGCCATAGCCCGCAAGGTGCTGGGCGACGGAGTGCGCATCCGCGCCGGACTGGTGCGGATCGGCTTCCACAAGCTCGACCCCGACGCCTACGACTTCGACGCGGTGGAGACCAACCCGCTGAACGCGGCCACGGCCGAGACCGCCAGCTGGGAGAGCTACCTCGAGGACGTCCGCAAGGCCGGCTCCTCCATCGGCGCCGTCGTGGCGCTGGAGGTCACCGGCGTCCCCGCCGGCTGGGGCGCGCCGGTCTACGGCAAGCTGGACGCCGAGCTGGCCGCCGCGCTCATGTCCATCAACGCCGCCAAGGGGGTCGAGATCGGCGCCGGCTTCGGCGCCGCCGAACTGACGGGCGAGGAGAACGCCGACGAGATGCGCCTGGGCTCGGACGCCGAGCCCCTGTTCCTGTCCAACCACGCCGGCGGCATCCTCGGCGGCATCTCGACGGGCGAGGCCATCACCGCGCGCGTCGCCTTCAAGCCGACCTCGTCGATCCTGACCCCGCGCCGCACCGTCACCCGCGACAGCTTCGAAACCGACATCCGCACCAAGGGCCGCCATGACCCCTGCGTCGGCATCCGCGCGGTGCCGGTCGTCGAGGCCATGGCCGCCTGCGTGCTCGCCGACGCCATGCT
>CBIHLR010000144.1:0-5922 GCA_966210875.1 uncultured Brevundimonas sp.
GCGTCGACACGGTGCTGGGCCCCGAGATGCGCTCGACCGGCGAGGTCATGGGCCTGGACTGGAAGCGCGAAGGCGAGTCCGACATGGCCCCCGCCTTCGCCCGCGCCTTCGCCAAGAGCCAGCTGGGCGGCGGAACCGTCCTGCCGACCAAGGGCTGCGCCTTCATCTCGGTCAAGGATTCCGACAAGCCCTTCGCCGTCGAGGCGGCCCGGACCCTGCTGGCCGAAGGATTCAGCCTGATCGCGACGGGCGGCACCCACGCCTACCTCACCGAGCAGGGCGTTGAGGTGGGCTTCGTCAAGAAGGTCCTGGAAGGCCGCCCGCACATCGTCGATGCGATGAAGAACGGCGAGGTCCAGATCGTCATCAACACCACCGAGGGCAAGCAGTCCCTGCAAGACAGCTTCAGCCTGCGGCGCACCGCCCTGATGATGAAGATCCCCTATTTCACCACCATCTCCGCGGCCATCGCCGCCGCCCGCGCCATCGCGGCGATCCGGGCGGGCGAGCTGGATGTCCGGCCGCTGCAGGACTACGCCCACGGCTGATTGCGCGGCCGCGCACGAGGTCTACAGTCCCCCTCGACGAAGAGGGGGACCGACCATGAAACGCCTGCTGCTCGCCGCCGTCGCGGCCTCGTGCCTTGCGGGAACCGCGCACGCCCAGGACGCCGACCTTCGCGCGGCGATCCAGGCCGACTACGACCGCAACCTCGCCCAGCTGTTCGAGCACTTCCACCGCAACCCGGAACTGTCCGGGCTGGAGCACATGACCGCCGCGCGGCTGGCTCAGGAGCTGACCGCGCTCGGGTACGAGGTCACCACCGGCGTGGGGGGCACCGGCGTGGTCGCGGTCCTGAGAAACGGGGACGGGCCGACCGTGCTGATGCGCGCCGACATGGACGGCCTGCCGCTCGAGGAGCAGTCGGGCCTCGCCTACGCCTCTGAGGCCCGCCAGACGAACAGCGAAGGCGTGGAGCAACCGGTCATGCACGCCTGCGGCCACGACGTGCACATCACCGCCCTCGTCGGCGCCGCGCGCCAGATGATCGAGAACCGGGACACCTGGTCGGGCACGCTGGTGCTGGTCGGCCAGCCCGCCGAGGAGCGCATCTTCGGCGCGCGGGCCATGATCGAGGACGGCCTCTACGAGCGCTTCCCGAGGCCCGACTACGCGCTGGCCTTCCACGTCTCGGCCGACGCGCCGGCGGGCCAGATCCAGGTGCCGCTGAATATCGTGGCTTCCAGCTCCGACAGCGTCGACATCACCGTGCACGGCGTGGGCACCCACGGCGCCTATCCGCACCTGGGGGTCGATCCCGTAGTGGTGGCCTCGCACATCGTGGTGGCCCTGCAGAGCGTGGTGACACGCGACATCAATCCGCTGGAAGGCGCGGTGATCACCGTCGGCTCGATCCACGGCGGGGTGAAGCACAACATCATCAGCGATCGGGTGGACCTGCAGATCACCGTCCGCTCCGACAATCCCGAGGTCCGCGAGCAGCTGCTGAGCGGCATCGAGCGGGTTGCGCGAGGCACCGCGCTGGCGCTCGGCGTGCCGGAGGACATGCTGCCGACCGTGACCCGATCGGCCACCGAGACCACTCCGCCCACGATCAACGACCCTGAGACGGCCCAGCGGGTGCGGGACGCCATCACCGCGCACATGGGCGCGGATCGGCTGATCCAGTCGCCGCGGACCGGCATGGGCGCGGAGGACTTCGCCTATTTCGTCACGCCTGAGAGCGGCGTGCGGGGCGTCTACATGGACGTCGGCGGCACCCTGCCGGAGGATCTGGAGGACGCGCCGGGACACCACTCGCCCTTCTTCCGCATCGAGCCGGAGCCGTCGGTCACCGCAGGCATTGAGGCCATGGTGGTCGCGGCGCGGGCGCTGATGCCGCGAACCTGATCCGCCCCACCTCGGCCTTTATCGCACTGTAGAGGCTCGCACCCCTCCGCCCGGCCGGGATCATTCCCCCGCCGGGCGCTTTCTTTTTCCGGACCTTCAATGCCCTTTCCCGCCATCCATCCCGCGCTCGACCGTGCGCTCACCGCCCAGGGCTACGCCGAGCCCACGCCGGTGCAGTCCGCCGTGCTGGAGGCCGAGGTCGCGGGCCAGGACCTGCTGGTCTCGGCCCAGACCGGATCGGGCAAGACGGTCGCCTTCGGCCTGGCCGCCGCGCCGACCCTGCTGGGCGAGGCGGAGACCTTCGGACGGACCGAGACGCCGCTGGCCCTGGTGATCGCGCCGACGCGCGAGCTGGCCTTGCAGGTGTCGAAGGAGCTGACCTGGCTCTACGCCGAGGCGAACGCCCGGATCGCCACCTGCGTCGGCGGCATGGACGCGCGGCGCGAGCAGCGGGCCCTCGCCGCCGGCGTCCATATCGTGGTCGGAACGCCCGGCCGCCTGAAGGACCATATCGAGCGCGGCAATCTCGACCTGTCGGCGCTGAAGCTGGTCGTCCTCGACGAGGCCGACGAGATGCTCGACATGGGCTTTCGCGAGGACCTGGAGTTCATCCTCGACGCCACGCCGGCCGAGCGCCGCACCCTGCTGTTCTCGGCCACGATCGCGCGCGAGATCGCCAACATGGCCCGCCGCTACCAGCGCGACGCGGTCCGGATCGACACCACCAACCGAAACACGCCCCACGGCGACATCGAGTACCGGGCGATGCGGATCGCGCCGAACGAGATCGAGCACGCGGTCGTCAATGTGCTGCGCTTCTTCGAGGCGCCGGGCGCCTTGGTCTTCTGCTCGACGCGGGACGCGGTGCGGCACCTGCAGTCCTCGCTTCTAGAGCGCGGCTTCAACGCCGTGGCCCTGTCCGGCGAGATGGGCCAGCGCGAGCGCAACGACGCGCTTCAGTCGCTCAGGGACGGCCGGGCGCGGGTCTGCGTGGCGACGGACGTGGCGGCGCGAGGCCTCGATCTGCCGGACCTCGGTCTGGTCATCCACGCCGAGCTGCCGATGAACCGGGCGGCGCTGCTGCACCGGTCGGGTCGCACGGGCCGCGCGGGCAAGAAGGGCATCTCGGTCCTCCTGGTCCCGCACACGCGCCGCCGCAAAGCCGAGATGGTGTTGAACTCGGCTGGGGTCGATGCGACCTGGGGCGGCGCCCCGACGGCCGAGGAGATCCGCGCCAAGGACGAGACCCGCCTGCTGCAGAGCGACGTCTTCGCCCAGGAGGTGTCGGACGAGGACATGGCTCTGGCCCAGAAGCTGGTGGCCGAGCGGACGCCGATCGAGCTGGCCGCGGCCTTCATCCGCCTGCAGCGCGCCGACCTGCCGCCGCCCGAGGAGCTGCTGGATCCGGGCGCGGACCGTCCGGCCCGCCGGCCCCGCGCAGAAGGCGACACCTCACCCGCGCCCTGGCCGGGCGACCGGCTGCAACCCGACGAGGTCAGCTGGTTCCGCATGGATGTGGGCCGCAACCGCAACGCCGATCCGAAGTGGCTGATTCCGCTGATCTGCCGGCTGGGTCACATCACCAAGAAGGAGATCGGCTCGATCCGGGTCTATCCGGACGAGACCCGCTTCGAGATCGCCAAGACTCACGAAGCCAAGTTCCGCGAGGCCGTGAAGGCCTCGACCGAGAAGGACGTGACCATCGAGCCCTCGGAACAGCCGCAGCCCGGCGGCTACAAGAAGGGACCGAAGCCTCATCCGCGCGAGGACGGCGGCAAGCCGCCGTTCCAGAAGAAGCCTTACGCCAAGCGGGACAATGCCGAAGGCGGCGAGGCGCGGCCGTTCAAGAAGCCGTTCGTGAAGCGCGAGGACAGACCCGCTGGCGACGGCCCGCGCCCGCCGTTCAAGAAGAAGGCCTTCGGCAAGCCGCATGGCGCGCCGGGCGGCAAGAAGCCGTTCGCCAAGAAGCCCTTCAAGGCCAAGGCTCAGCGCGCGGGCTAGCGTGGCCGTGAGCGATGCGCCGCGCTAGAGTGAGGGGCCATCGGGAGGCCCGGCCATGATCGTCGTCCACCACCTCAACGACTCCCGCTCACAGCGGGTGCTCTGGCTGCTCGAGGAGCTGGGGCTGGAGTATGAGGTGAAGCGCTACCAGCGGGACCCGCAGACAATGCTCGCGCCGGCCGAGCTCAGGGCGGTGCATCCGCTGGGCAAGTCGCCGGTGGTCGAGGAACATGGGATCAAGGTCGCCGAGACCGGGGCGATCCTGGAATGGCTTCTGGACACCCACGGCGAAGGTTGGCTGCGGCCCGCGCGCGAGACCGAGGAGGCGCGGCGCTTCACCTACTGGCTGCACTATGCGGAAGGCTCCGCCATGACGCCGCTGCTCCTGAGGCTGGTCTTCAGCGAGCTGGCCAAGCGGGCGCCCTTCCTCGTGCGGCCGGTGGCCAAGGGCATCTCCAAGGCCATGAATACGCGGATGATCCAGCCGCAGCTGGACGCCCACATCGCCTATTGGGAGGCGGAGCTGGGCCGGTCGGAGTGGTTCGCGGGCGACCAGTTCACCGCCGCCGACATCATGATGAGCTTCCCGCTGGAGGCCGCCGCCGCGCGAGCCGGCGCGGGGTCCCGTCCACGCATCAAGGCGTTCCTGGAACGGATCCATGCGCGGCCCGCCTACCAGCGCGCCCTGGAGCGCGGCGGCCCCTACGCCTACGCCTGACGAATCGGAGAACGTCACTCGCCCAGGTCGGAGTTTGCGGCGAAGGTCGAACTCGCGGGGGTTCCGCACGTTAACCTGTCATGAAGACCACCAACCTGCGCCTCAAGGGAAACACCGTCCGCCTCGTCTCCGCCGTCCTGGCGGGGCTCGTCCTGCTGTTGCTGGCGGGCGTGCTGGGCATGGCCCTGGGCGCGGCGGCCGTGGCCGCGCTGGCCGTTGCGGTGCTCGTCTGGATCAGCTGGATGGCTCTGAAGCGGGTCTATTGGCGGCTGGTTCGCCCCCCGGCTTGAACGGCGTCATTTCAGCGCCTATCATCTGAACCCACGACACGCCGACCGCCACGCCCGCGGTCGGCTTTGCAATTTGACCCAGGGCGACAAGAAAACACCCGCGACCATGGAAAAAGTGCCGATGACGGCCGGGGGCTATCAGGCCCTCGACGATGAGCTGAAGCGTCTGAAGACGGTCGAGCGCCCGAGCGTGATCGCCGCCATCTCCGAGGCGCGCTCGCACGGCGATCTGTCCGAGAACGCCGAGTACCACGCCGCCAAGGAACGCCAGGGCTGGATCGAAGGCCGGATCGCCGAGATCGAGGACAAGATCTCGCGCGCCCAGGTGATCGACGTCTCCAAGCTTTCAGGCAGCCAGGTGAAGTTCGGCGCCACGGTCACCGTGGTCGACGAGGACACCGAGGAAGAGGGCCGCTACCAGATCGTCGGCGAGCACGAGGCCGACGTGAAGGCGGGCAAGATTTCCGTCTCCTCGCCGATCGCACGCGCCATGATCTCCAAGGAGGTCGGCGACGTGGTCGAGGTCAACACCCCCGGCGGGGTGAAGGCCTACGAGATCCTCAAGGTCGAGTGGAAATAGGCCGATGACCGGGACCGGAACGCGCGCTCCGCTGGTGTCGCACGTTTCGGTCGGAGTCACGGACCTGCACCGCGCCGGCGTCTTTTACGACGCCGTGCTGGCGGTCGTCGGCGCGCGCCGGATCATGGAGCACGGCGCCGGCATCGGCTACGGCAGGACCTTCCCCGAATTCTGGGCCAATCTGCCCCGCGACCACCGCGGCGTCGTCGTCGCCGGCGTCGGCGCCCACGTCTGCTTCAATGCGTCCGATCCCGACGCCGTGGTCGCTTTCCACGAGGCGGGACTGGCGGCGGGCGGCTACAGCGACGGCGCCCCGGGCCCGCGGCCGGAGTATGCGCCCGGCTACTACGCGGCCTTCCTGCGCGACCCCGACGGCAACAAGGTCGAGGCCATGTGCTGGATAGCGCGCCCCGGCGCGGCGT
>CBIHLR010000145.1:0-5853 GCA_966210875.1 uncultured Brevundimonas sp.
AACCTGAGCCGGACGCTTCGGAAGAACCGGTCGCGGACGAGACGCCCACCCTGTTCGCGTCAGATGCGCCGCCCGCGCCGGAGGACGGCCTGGTCCTGGCCGAGGCGCCGCCCGAGCCCGAGGGGCGCACCCAGCGTTGGAGCGAGACGGCGGCCTATTTCGGCATGGGTGCGGTCGGCCTGGTCGCCTTCGGCGCCGGGATCGCGGGCTTCCAGCTGGCCGACGCCAGCGAGGTGCCCGGCGGCTTCAACGAAAAGACCGTGATCGGCTGGGTGCTGGTGCTGATCGGCGTGATCTGCGTCTGGATCGCCTCCTACAACCTGTTCAAGCGCCTGGGCGGCTCCGAGGACTGACGCTTGGCGAGGCCCGGCGGACGGTGCTACGCCGCCGCCATGAGCATTCCCAACGCCCCCCAATCCATGGAATTCGGCCTCGGCGAGAACGCCGACGCGATCCGCGAGACGACCGCCCGCTGGGCGGCCGACCGGCTGGCGCCGCGCGCCGCCGAGATCGATGAGAAGAACGAGTTCGCCCGCGACCTCTGGCCCGAGATGGGCGAGCTGGGCCTGCACGGGATCACGGTCGAGGAGGAGTACGGCGGGCTCGGCATGGGCTACCTCGAGCACGTGGTGGCGATGGAGGAGGTGAGCAGAGCCTCGGCCTCGATCGGCCTCAGCTACGGCGCCCACTCCAACCTCTGCATCAACCAGATCCGCCGCTGGGGCACGCCGGAGCAGAAGCAGAAGTACCTGCCCAAGCTGATCTCGGGCGAGCACCTGGGGTCGCTCGCCATGTCGGAAGCCGGCTCGGGCTCGGACGTCATGTCCATGCGGACCCGCGCGGAAAAGAAGGGCGACCGCTACATCCTGAACGGCACCAAATTCTGGATCACCAACTCGCCGACGGCCGACACCCTGGTGGTCTACGCCCGCACCGCAGAGGGCAACGGCGGGGTCACCACCTTCCTGATCGAGAAGGGGATGAGGGGCTTCAGCGTCTCCAAGAAGCTCGACAAGATGGGCATGCGCGGATCGGACACCGCCGAACTGGTGTTCGAGGACTGCGAGGTTCCGGAAGAGAACGTCATGGGCCCGGTCGGCGGCGGCGCCGGCGTGCTGATGTCGGGTCTCGACTATGAGCGCGCCGTGCTGTCCGGCGGCCCGCTCGGCATCATGCAGGCGGCGCTGGATGTCGTGCTGCCCTACGTCCGCGAGCGCAAGCAGTTCGGCAAGGCGATCGGCTCGTTCCAGCTGATGCAGGCCAAGGTCGCCGACATGTACGTCGCCCTGAACTCGGCCCGGACCTACGTCTATGCGGTGGCGCGCGCCTGCGACGCCGGCAAGACGACGCGCTACGACGCCGCCGGCGCCATCCTTCTGGCCAGCGAGAACGCGGTGAAGGTGTCGCTGGAGGCCGTCCAGGCCCTGGGCGGCGCCGGCTACACCAAGGAGTGGCCCGTCGAGCGGCTGGTTCGCGACGCCAAACTCTACGACATCGGTGCCGGCACCAACGAGATCCGCCGATTCCTGATTGGGCGGGAGCTCTTGGGGTCGTGAAAGCCACGGCAGCAGCCCTTGAGCGGCTGCCGACCGCGGTGTTCGTCGACCTGAAGACGCGTTGCGCCGAGCCGCAGCGCCACTATCACGTGTGGCGTCATGTCGAGGCTCTGCTGGAATGGTGGGAGGGGCGTCTGGACGCACTTGGGGACCCGGAAGCGGTGTTCCTCGCCATCCTCTTTCACGACGCCGTCTACGATCCCACGCGAGCCGACAATGAGTCGCGCAGCGCGGACCTGCTGGTGAAGGCGATGCTGCCGCAGACCGTGCCAGCCACCCGCGATCGGGCGGTCCGTATGATCCACGCGACTGCAGGCCACGAGATGCCGAAGGACCTCCCCAGCGAGGACGCGATAGACCTCGCGGAGTTCCTGGACATGGACCTGTCGATCCTGGGGGCTCCCGCACAGGTGTTCGACGCCTATGAGGACGCCATTCGAGCCGAATACGCCTTCGTCCCCGAAGCCCTCTACCGCGTCGGGCGAGCCCGTATCCTGACGAACTTCCTCGAAAGGCCGAGGCTGTATTTCAGCCAGTGGGGCCGGGCGCAGTTCGAAAAGCGTGCGCGCGCAAATATCTCACGCTCGATCGCGGCGCTCGCCTAGCGACGACTCAGCGCGAATTGCGTTAACTCCGCGCATGGCGGGCCCTCTAGACATTCTTTACCTGGCGGAGGCCGAACCGGAGGCGGCGGTGCTGTCGTCCGGCGTGCTGGCGCACATGGTGCGCGAGGCGCGCGGCGCGCGCTTCACGGTGGTCGGCTCGCCGCAGACGGCGCCCCTGTTCCGCGACACGCCCGGGCTCGAAAAGCTGATCGTCCTGCCGGGCGAGAGCCGCGCCGACTGGTTCCGGCTGTGGGACCGGCTGAAGGACCGCCGCTGGAGCGTCATCGTCGACATGCGCGGCTCGGAGCTGTCCCGATGGCTGCGGCGCGAGAAGAGGGCCGTGCGCGCGCCGTCGCCGGAGCCCGAACACGCGGTCCTGGCCGCGGCCCGGGTGCTCAGGCTCGAGGAGCCGGCGGCCCCGTTCCTCTATTTCGGCGAGGAGACCAAGGCCGCGGCTGACGCGCGGGTCGGGACCGGTCGGCCGATCCTGGCCGTCGGCCCGGGCGTCGACTGGATCGGCAAGCGCTGGCCGGCGGAACGGTTCACCAAGGTCGCCGCCCGGCTGCTCGGACCCGGCGGACCCATGGAAGGCGGCCGCCTGATGCTGGTCGGCTCGGCGGCGGACCGCGATGCGGCCCACACCATCCGGTTCGCCGTGGCGCGGGAGCGCACCATCGAACTCCAGGGCAAGCTCGATCTGCTGGAGACGGCCGCCGCGCTACGGCATGCGCGCATGTTCATCGGCGCGGATTCGATCTGGACCCAGCTGGCGGTGGCCGCCGGTGTGCCCTCGCTGGCGGTGTTCGGCCCCTCTGACGAGGCGATCACCGGGCCGTGGGGCGGCAAGGCTGTCCGGGGCTCGCGCAGCCTGGAGGAGTTCCGGGTTATCGACCCCGGACTGAACCAGCACATCCAGCACATGATGGACGTCCCGGTGGAGCCCGTGCTGGCCGCGGCCCTGAAGCTGCACGCCCGTACCGAGCCCGAACCGATCCTGGAACCGGCCCACGGCTGACCGCCACGAAAAAGGCCCCGGGATCGCTCCCGGGGCCTTCGTCTTTCAACGATGCGCTGACGTCAGGTCAGTTCGCAGCGGGTGCCGCCCCGCTCGGCCGAAACCGCGCAGGTCTGCGATTGAACGCTGCCGGTCCCCTCCGGGCGAACCACGGCGACGAAGCCTACGCCCCCGGCGCACTTCAGCTCGACCACGTCCCCGGACATGTTCTCTTCAGCCTGTTCGGCCGAGAGGCGTCCGACAAAGCGGAAGTCCGACACCTGGCACGAGGCCATGCTCGGGCGGACATCGACCATCTCCTGGATCGCGGCGATCAGGTCGCCACGGCTGGTCAGGGTGCAGCCACCGATGCGGGCCTGGGCCGTCAGGCAGTCGATCTGCTCGGGCGAACCCGCGCCGTTCGGCAGGAAGGCCACCAGACCCCAGGGACGGTCCGAGCACTGGAACTCGACGACCGTGCGACGGTCGCCCGAGGTCTCCTGACGCGGCGTTCCGGCCGACACATAGGCGCAGGCGAAGCCGGCCGAGGCCAGCTGGGCCTGATACTGCTCAGCCGTCTGCTCGGCGACGACAGCGCCTTCGGTCAGGCGGCAGCCCCCGGCGATGCCGGTAGCGGCGGCGCATTCGATCACCGCCTCGAAGGTCTTCTCGGCGTTGGTGCGGACCATGAAGCCCGGGCCGTCCGAACAGCCGACCTCATAGTAGTGCGCGCCGGTCTGGGCGTTGGCGCCGACGAAGCGGGCCTGGGTGGCGGCGCAGGTGCGACCGCCCGAGCTGGCCAGGGTGGTGACCCAGGCGGCCTGCTCCTGAGGCGTGGTGAACTGGCAGGTTCCGCCCGCGGCGACGGCCTCGAGGCAGGGGAGGACGGTGCCGACCTGGCCGGCCGCGTTCACGTCGATCCAGTAGCCTTCGGAGTTGGCGCAGCCGACTTCATAGCGCTGATCGCCCGAGCTCGTGGCGCCGACCCAGCGCGCCTGGTCCACGGTGCAGGTCAGGCCGGCCTGGGTGGCGAAGGGGCTGACCGCCCCGACCACGTCGACGTTGGCGGCCAGGGTGCATTCGGCGCCGACCTCGGCTTCCGGGTTCTCGGCGCGCCGCGCCGCCACCGAGGCGTTGTTGGCGATGCAGTTCACCAGCTGCGCCGGCTCGGTATCGAGCAGCAGGAAGCCGGGCGCCCCTTCGCAGGAGACTTCGTAGAGCGTGCGGCCTTCGGCGTTGCGGCCGATGAAGCGGCCTTCGGCGTAGGTGCAGGTGAGGCGATCCCTCTGAATGAGGTCACCGACCGCTTCGCGGATTTCCGTCGCGCTCGGCACGGTGCGGCTGCGGGACTGGGCCATCGCCTGGGCGGGCATAGCGGTCATGGCGGCGACGGCCAGAAGGCCTCCGACCACCGGAAGTAGGGAGCGTCTCATGGGCGAGGGTCCTCGTCTCGTCACAACTGTGGAACCGGCTAAGCGGCCTTCGACCCCCCGGTCAAGCGCGATGGCATGCCGCAGGACCGTGGCCGCAAGATGAACTGAGCCGTATCGCAGTCCGCGGTCCACAACCTGAACGGCTTCGGCGTCTTTCGCGTTACCGTTTGATTCACCATATCGGGCCCACCGTCGTCTCAGGCACGACGGGCAGGAGTCCTTTCGCCCATGCACACCAAGAGCCCTCTCCTCGATGAATTCGCGCGGCTGACCACCGGCGCCATGGGCCTGGCCCAGGCGGCGGGCGAGGAGGCCAAGGCGGCCATGCGCGCCCAGGCGGACAAGGTCGCCGTGGAACTCGATCTCGTCCGCAAGGACGAGCTGGAAGCGCTGCGCGCCGAGGTGGCCGCGCTCCGGGCGGAGATCGACGTGCTTAAAACTGCTCCGAAAACGGGAACTTCCCGGCGAACCGCTCGCCCTCAGGACGACGCCGGTTGAGACGAATCTGCGAACACCCCTATCGTCTCGGCATGACCGAGTCGCCGACCAGGACCGCCGCATGACCGCGCCCACGGCCGAAGAGCTCGAGCCCCAGCACGACCCCCTCGATATCGTCGAGCACGTGCTGCAGGCCGAGAACCTGCCGTTCGACCGCGTGGGCGACGGCGACCTGGCTTTCGCCATCGCGGGGGACTGGAAGGACTATGAGCTGTGGTTCGCCTGGCGGCCCGAGGGCGACTGCCTGCAGATCTGCTGCTCGCTGGACCTGAAGGCGACCAAGGCGCGGCGCCCGGCGCTGCATGAGCTGGTGGCGCTGATCAACCAGCGCATGTGGCTCGGCCACTTCGAAATCTGGACCGAGGACGGCGAGATCGTCTTCCGCCACGCCCTGTCCCTGCCGGACGGCGAGCGGCCGACACTGGCCCAGGCGGCCTCGATGATCGACGCGGCGGTCGAGGCGGCGGACCGCTTCCACCCGGCCTTCGACTTCATGATCCGCGGCGCCAAGAGCCCGGTCGAGGCGCTGGACGCCTGCATGTTCGAGACCGTCGGCTCGGCCTGAGGCCGTGACGAAGACCCTTCTCGTCGGCTGCGGACGTCTCGGCGGCGCCATCCTGACCGGCTGGCGCGCGACCGGCGCCTTTCCGATGTCGGACGTCGCCATCCTGACGCCGAGCCAGAAGCCCGCCGCCGACGCGGCGGCGACGCAGGGGGCTCGCATCAATCCCGAGGACATTTCGGGCTTCGATCGCGTCGTTCTGGCG
>CBIHLR010000146.1:0-5796 GCA_966210875.1 uncultured Brevundimonas sp.
TCCAGCTGGTCACCGGCCGGGTCTGGCGCGGCTCGGCCTTCGGCGGCGCGCGCGGGCGCACCGACACGCCGAAGATCGTCGACTGGTACATGGACGGGAAGATCGAGATCGACCCGATGATCACCCACACCCTGCCGCTGGAGCGGATCAACGAGGCGTTCGACCTGATGCACGCGGGCGAGAGCATCCGCAGCGTGGTGGTGTTCTAGGTCGTTGCCAAAAGAAACTGACCGCGCCTAAGCTCGCGCCAGGTTTCGAGAACGGGAGGGAAGCCAATGTTCACCCACATCACCCTGGGCGCCGACGACGACGAGGCGTCGCGCCGGTTATATGATGCGACGCTGGGCGCGCTGGGGATCGCCCCGGGCGTGGCCGACCACAAGGGCCGCTACTGGTGGCGGACCGAGCGGGGCGCCTTCGCGGTCGGCAAGCCGCTCGACGGCGCGCCAGCCTGCCACGCCAACGGCGGCACGCTGGGCTTCCATGCGAAGACGCCCGAGATGGTCCAGGCCTTCCACGATGCGGGTGTCGCCGCGGGCGGTCGGTCCATCGAGGATCCACCGGGGCCGCGCCAGGGGCCGTTCGGCCCGCTGGTGCTAGCCTATCTGCGCGACCCGGCGGGCAACAAGGTCTGCGCCCTGCATCGGCCGGGATCATGAGACGGTCGGGCCTCCAGGCTCTGCTTGCGCTGGGGGCCGTGGCGATCGCCTCTGCAGGCCTCGCCCAGGAGCAGATGGCCGACCCGGACTTCCGCCCTGTCGTCTCGTCGCCGGCCTATGGGCAGGACGGGCCCACCGTCCTGCTCGATGAGGCGCACGGCAGTGTCCAGACGGCCGGGGGCCGCTACGGGCCCTTCGTGGCCCTGCTGCGCGCCGACGGCTATGTCGTCGAGTCCGGGACCCATCGGTGGGACGAGCCGGGGGCGCTGGACGGCGTGGACGTGCTGGTGGTCTCCAACGCCCAGCGTCCGGCCGAAACGCCGAGGGGAACCTCGGCCTTCAGCGAAGCCGAGATCACCGCCGTCGAGGCGTGGGTCCGCAATGGCGGGGCCCTGCTGCTGGCCGCCGACCACACGCCGCACGGCGACGCGTCGGCGGCCCTGGCCCAGGCCTTCGGGGTCTCGATGGGTCGGGGCTACGCCTTCCGCTATGAGGACGGCCGGACGGTCACCTTCCTGACCTTCTCGCGAGAGGCGGGCACGCTCGGGTCTCACCCCATCCTGGAGGGTCGCGACCCGACGGAGCGGATCGACGTCGTCCGAAGCTTCACCGGCCAGTCCGTGAGCGGCCCGCCGGGCTCGGACATCCTGCTGGCGATGGCGCCCGGCGACCGGGAAGCGCCCGACCAGGCGACGCGGATCCAGGTAACCGAAAGGCTGGAGGCCGGCGAAGACCCGGCCGCGGTGTTCGAAGAACTCTCCGTGCCGGTGGACGGCCGCGCCCAGGGCCTCGCCTTCGCTCATGGGCGGGGGCGCGTCGTGGTGCTGGGGGAGGCCGGCATGCTGACGGCGCAGATTGTCCGCTTCCCGGAAGACTCGGGCCAGGCCGACATCGTCTTCGGATTGCAGACGGACGGCCATGACGACCAGCAGTTCGCCCTGAACGTGCTTCGCTGGCTGTCGGGGCTGCTGCCTTAGGGACGCGCTGGTGCGCTCCTATCGCTCCGGCGCGGTCGCGCCGAAATCCAGCTCGCGCGCCAACACCACCTCGTTTTCCGTGACGCAGAAATCCCCGAGCAGCGCGCGGGTCACCACGACGTAGTGGGTCCGGTCGAACGGCTTCCTGAAGCCGTGGTTCTCAGAGAAGAAAAGCGCGGCGCCTTCCGTGCCGAAGGTGTGGGAGCCGAAGAAGACGATGGCGCGCTTACCGGCCTTGAAGGGGTTGGGGCAGGCGATGATGACTCCGACGTCGCGGACCAGGCGGCCGTCCTCCATCTCGGGGGCGAAGCTCTGACCGTCCACGACGATGGCGTTGTCCTTGCCGATGCTCAGCTTCAGGACGGCCGAGTGCTCCTTGAGGATGCGCGCGGTGAGCGCATTGGTGTGCGGCCCGCCGACCACGATCAGGTGCTTGCAGCGGGCGGCGTCGGTGACCTCCTCCGACATGAAGACCTGGTCCATCGCCCGGTTCGGAAAGGCCTTGTAGAAGGCCCGGTTCAGGTAGCTCAGCGCCTTGACCTGACCGGCGCCGGTGGCCAGCCGGACGTGGCCCGGTTGCTGGTCGCGGATGGTGGTGGAGGTGACGACCGCTACGTCGTCCGCGCTCATCGGCCGCCACAGACGCCGATAACGGCCGAGCTCCCAGAACCGCCGACGGCCGAACTGGAAGGCGGCCGTGGCGGCGGCCGCGATGGCCCCGGCGATCAGATTGGATTGCACGTCGCCCGGCAGCTCGCCCAGCATGCCTGTCCCCCCGGAAGAGCCGCCACGATAGCGGGCGAACCGCGATCGTCCAACGACCCTGGCGCTGGACGGCCGTCATCGCGGGCCGCTAGGGAACGGCCATGCAGACCCTCAAGCAGCACGTCGTCCACGGCGGGACCCTCCGCTACCTGCGCCACGACAGCGCCGCGACCGGCACGCCCATGACCCTGTCGGTGTTCACCCCGCCGGGCGAGGGGCCGTTTCCGGTGGTGATCTGGCTGAGCGGCCTGACCTGCACCGAGGACAACTTCACCACCAAGGCGGGCGCCTATCGCGCGGCTGCCGAGCACGGCGTGATCGTGGTCGCGCCGGACACCTCGCCGCGCGGGGAGGGGGTGGCCGACGATCCGGCCTATGACCTGGGGCAGGGCGCGGGCTTCTATGTCGACGCGACCGAGACCCCCTGGTCCGAGCACTACCGGATGGAGAGCTATGTCACCGGCGACCTGGTCGAGCTGATCGACCGCGAGTTCCCGACGACGGGGGTCCGGTCGATCTTCGGCCACTCGATGGGCGGGCACGGGGCGCTGACCCTGGCGCTGCGTCATCCGGACCTGTTCCGCTCGGTCTCGGCCTTTGCGCCGATCGCCTCGCCGACGCGCTGTCCGTGGGGCGAGAAGGCCTTCGCCGCCTATCTCGGACCCGACCGCGGCGGCTGGGAGGAGCATGACGCCGCGCTCCTGGTCGAGGCCGGCGGCGCGTGCGTGCGCTTCGATGACATCCTGATCGATCAGGGCGATGCGGACCCGTTCCTGCAGGAACAGCTGAAGCCCGAACTTCTGGCCGCGGCCGCCGCGAAGGCCGGCCAGAAGCTGACGCTGCGCATGCAGCCGGGGTACGATCACTCGTATTTCTTCATGGCCAGCTTCATGGACGATCACATCGCCTTCCACGCCGAACGGCTGAGGCGCTGACGATGGCGGGGACCGGCGACCACACCGAAATGTTCAGCGCGCTCTGCATCGAGCTCGGCTTCTGTCTGCACGAGAAGGGCCAGCAGCGGGTCATCGCCGCCCTGCCGCGGGGGCTGGATGCGGCCGTGCGGGCGGTGTTCGCGGCGGAAGGCGTGGACTATGCTCACGCGCCCGGCGACCTGAAACGCGATGTCCGGGCGTGCCTGAAGGCGCATCTGCCGGACCTGCCCCGGCGCGTGGAGACGGATGAAACTCGATGAAGGCCTGGCTGTTAACCGCCGCCGCCCTGGGGCTCGGGGCCCTCTCCGGACCCGCCGCGGCCCAGATCGCTGACGTCTGCCGGCCGGTCGTCGAGCAGGACGGTTCGCTGGTGACGCTGGAGGAGCCGCGCTTTTCCATCGCCAACAGCCCCGGCATCCTGGAGCGGGTGAACGTCCCTGGCGAACTGGCCATGGTGACGTGCGAGCGCCGCACCATCGTGCCCCTGCCCGGGGATTACCGGGTGATCCGCGATCTCGGCGTGCCCCTCACGCTCGTGGCGGGCGAGCGCGTCTCGGCGGTTG
Source organism: uncultured Brevundimonas sp. (assembly GCA_966210875.1). GTDB lineage: Bacteria > Pseudomonadota > Alphaproteobacteria > Caulobacterales > Caulobacteraceae > Brevundimonas. Next base: position 3,900 of record CBIHLR010000146.1, read on the forward strand.
AGCAGGTCGAGGGCCGGCTGCACGTCCGCATGGTCCAAGGTCAGGTCCAGCCGGGGGAGATCACCCTCATCCAGGGCTTCCTCAACGACGCCCAGAACGCGCTCAACATGACGATCCCCCTGCCGGGCCGCGCGTCCCGCTACTGACAGCCTTCGGAGATTCGGACATGAAGCTCGCCGCCTGCGCCGCGCTCGCCCTGCTGGTTTCGGCCGGATCCGCCCTTGCCCAGGAGGCCGAGGCCCGCTGGACCATCGCGCTGCACGGCGGAGCCGGCACCATCGCGCGGGCGCAGATGACGCCGGAGCGGGACGCGGAGTATCGCGCCGCCCTGACGGCCGCGCTGGAGGCGGGGTCGGAGGTCCTGAGGAACGGCGGCTCGGCGCTCGACGCGGTGCAGGCCGCCATCGAGCTGATGGAGGACGATCCGCTGTTCAATGCGGGGCGGGGCGCGGTCTTCACCACCGAGGGGACCAACTCGCTCGACGCCTCGATCATGGACGGCGAGACCATGGCGGCCGGCGCCGTCGCCGGCGCCTCGCGGACGCGCCATCCTATCGCACTCGCTCGCGCCGTGATGGAGCGCTCGCCGCATGTGATGCTGTCGGGGGAGGGCGCCGACGTCTTCGCGGCCTCCGCGGGCCTGGAGCAGGTGGAGCCGGCGTACTTCTTCACCGAGCGGCGCTGGGGCCAGCTGCTGGAGGTGCTGACCCAGCGGGGCGTGCCGCATCCGCCGCGGCCCGCGGGCGCGCCGCCGGCGCCGGGCGCCTCGGCTTCGCTGGACCTGGACGATCACCGCTTCGGCACCGTGGGCGTGGTGGCGCTCGACAGCCAGGGCCGGATCGCGGCGGGCACCTCCACGGGCGGCACGACCGCCAAGCGCTGGGGCCGTATCGGCGACGCGCCCATCATCGGCGCAGGCACCTACGCCGATCAGGGCTGCGCGGTGTCGGCCACGGGCACGGGCGAGTATTTCATCCGCGCCACGGTCGCGCGTGATGTGTGCGGGCGCATCACCTACGCAGGCGAGACGATCCAGCAGGCGGCGGACGCGGAAATCGGCGAGGTCGGAGCCCTTGGGGGCGACGGCGGGCTCATCGCCCTGACGGACGAAGGCGAGGTCGCGTTCTCGATGAACACGTCCGGCATGTACCGCGGCTCGGCCAGTTGGAACGCGGCTCCGGAAGTCGCGATCTACGCCGACGAATAGACGGGATTTCCACAGCTCCGGCCCTTGACGCTCCGGCCCCTCGGCCATATCTCCGCGAGCATTGGCACTCGGGGTGGGCGACTGCTAACAGCCGCCCCGAGAGCCCCTCAGGTGCAAGACACGGAGACTTAGAAAATGGCGTTTCGTCCCCTCGGCGACCGCGTGCTGGTGAAGCGCGTGGAGGAAGAAGAAAAGACCAAGGGCGGGATCATCATCCCCGACACCGCCAAGGAAAAGCCCCAGGAAGGCGAAGTCGTCGCCGTGGGCCCCGGCCTGCGTGACGACCAGGGCAAGGTCAACGCGCTCGAGCTGAAGGCCGGCGACCGCATCCTGTTCGGCAAGTGGTCGGGCACCGAGGTCAAGCTGGAAGGCGAAGACCTGATCATCATGAAGGAATCCGACGTCCTGGGCGTGCTGTCGTAAGCACCCGCGTCTGAATTCCGCTTCCCACCCATTCTTCAAGGAGCTGCCCGATGGCCGCCAAACAAGTCATGTTCTCCACCGACGCGCGCGAAAAGATGCTGCGCGGCGTCAACGTCCTGGCCAATGCGGTCAAGGTCACCCTGGGTCCCAAGGGCCGCAACGTCGTGATCCAGAAGTCCTTCGGCGCCCCGCGCTCGACCAAGGACGGCGTCTCGGTGGCCAAGGAAATCGAGCTGGAAGACGCCTTCGAGAACATGGGCGCCCAGA
>CBIHLR010000147.1:0-5781 GCA_966210875.1 uncultured Brevundimonas sp.
TACGCCTTCCTCGACAGCCACAAGGTCGACTACCGCCGCTGCGGCAAGCTGGTGGTGGCGACCGAGGCGGCCGAGGTCCCCCGCATCGAGGCCATCTTCGAACAGGCGACGACCAACGAGGTGGAGGGTCTGGAGCACCTGACCGGCGCCCAGGCCCGCGCGCTGGAGCCCGGCCTGAACGCCTGCGCGGCCATCCTGTCGCCAGAGAGCGGCGTGTTCGACAGCCACGGCTACATGCTGGCCCTGCAGGGCGAGATCGAGGATGCGGGCGGCTCCGTCGTGGTCTCCACCCCGTTCGAGCGGGCCGAACCTCTGCCGGGCGGCGGCTTTCGCGTCACCGCTGGCGGGGAGGCGGGCGCCAGCCTGACCACGCGCCTGCTGGTGACGGCGCCGGGCTTGAAGGCCCAGGACGCGGCCGCGCGCATCGAGGGCTATCCTGCGGACCGTATCTCGGCCGGTCACTATGGCAAGGGCGTCTATTTCCGGCTGGCGGGCAAGGCGCCGTTCGAGCGGCTGGTCTATCCGCCCCCGATCCCCGGCGCTCTGGGCACCCACTACCGCAAGGACCTGGGCGGCCAGGCCGTGTTCGGCCCGGACCTCGCCTACGTCGATGAGGAAGACTATTCGGTCGGCCCCGAGAAGCTGGCCGAGTTCGAGCGTTACATCCGCCGCTTCTGGCCGGGCCTGCCCGAGGGCGCTCTGACGCCCGACTACGCCGGCATCCGGCCCAAGCTGCACGGCCCCGGCGAGGCGCAGCCGGACTTCCAGATCCACGGCGCCGAGGCCCACGGGATCGAAGGCCTGGTCGCCCTGTTCGGCATCGAAAGCCCGGGCCTGACCAGTTCGCTGGCCATCGGCGAGGAGGTGGCGCGGATGCTGGACGCTTAGCTCGCCGCCTCGATCAGCAGCTGCAGCCCGAACCGCACCGCCTCCAACCGCACCTGATCGCGGCCGAGGTCGCCGAAGCGCTTCTCGTGGTGAACCACCGAGCCGTCCCTCAGAGCCAGGCCGAAGTGGACGAGCCCGACCGGCTTGCCCTCCGACCCGCCGCCAGGGCCCGCGACGCCGGTGACGCCGATGCCGATGTCCGCGCCGGCCTTCTCCTTGGCGCCCGCCGCCATGGCGCGTGCGACCTCGGGCGAGACGGCGCCGTGCTCGTCCAGCAGCGCCTTGTCGACGCCCAGCAGCACCACCTTGGCGGCGTTCGAATAGGTGATGAAACCTCGGTCGAAGACCTCGGACGTGCCCGGCGCGCAGGTGAGCGCCGCGCCCAGCAGGCCGCCGGTGCAGCTCTCGGCCGTGGTGACCCACAGGTCGCGCGCGCGGCAGGCCTTCAGCAGGCGATCGGCGGCGTCTTCGATATCGGCGGGGAACATGCGAGCCTGTCTCCGGCGGGCTTGAGTCGGGGAAGCGAACGTCGGGACCGCCGTCCTTGTTTCCGTTCGGCCCGAAGGCATCTGAATGACCGACGTCACGGCGTCTCCGCAAGCGTTCCGGCCGTCTGCGACGGGCTGGATGTTCGCCCTGGCCATTTTCTCGAGCGCGGCGCTCGTTTTCGCGGTCCAGCCGATGATGGGCCGGCTGATCACCCCGACGCTGGGCGGATCGCCGTCGGTCTGGAACACCTCGATGGTGTTCTTCCAGGCGGCGCTGCTGGTCGGCTACGGCTACGCGCACCTGCTGCAGCGGGTCGGGTCGATCCGGCTGCAGGTCGGGATTCACCTGGGCCTATTGCTGCTGGCGCTGCTGTCCTTCTGGCCGCTCCGGGTCAATGAGATGCTGGGCGCGCCGGACACGGCCTCGCCCATTCCGTGGCTGATCGGCACCCTGGCGCTGTCGGTGGGCGCGCCGTTCGCGGTGCTGTCGGCGACCGCTCCGCTGCTGCAGGCCTGGTTCGCCCGGGTGCGGCAGGGGACGGAGGAGGGCCAGAACCCCTACGTCCTTTACGCCGCCTCGAACCTCGGCAGCTTCGCGGCCCTGATCGCCTATCCGGTTCTGATCGAGCCGCTGCTCGGCCTGTCGGCCCAGACGGTCACCTGGTCGGCGGGGTACGGCGCCTTCATTCTGATGATCGTGGCCCTGGCCTATGTGGTCTGGAAGAGTGGCGTGACCCAGGTCGAGCTCGCGCCCCTGCCGCAGAGCGCGCCGATCACCTGGAAAGAGCGGGCGATCTGGATCCTGATCGCCGCGGCCCCCTCCAGCCTGATGCTGGGCGTGACGACCCACCTGTCGGTGGACGTGGCCTCGGCGCCCTTCCTGTGGGTCGTGCCGCTGGCGCTTTATCTGCTGACCTTCGTCGTCGCCTTCCAGGCCCGGCCGGCCATCCCGCTGGAAGTCACCTTGATGGTCCAGGCGGCCACCGCCGCGGCCTGCACCGCGCTCCTGCCGGCGGCGAACGGCGAATGGCTGATGCTGTTCGGCATCCACCTGACGACCTTCTTCTTTTCGGCCCTGATGTGTCACCAGATCCTGGCCAGCCGCAGGCCCGCCCCGGATCGGCTCACGGAGTTTTACCTACTGCTGTCGCTGGGCGGCGTGCTCGGCGGGGCGTTCAACGCCCTGGTCGCGCCGGTGATCTTCGACCTGGTGATCGAGTACCCGATGGTGCTCTGCCTCGTCGCGCTCGCCCGGCCCTGGTCGAAGACAGGCACGAAGCCGGGCGAATGGGCCATCTTCGCGGTCATCCCGATCCTGTGCCTGATCCCGCCGATCCTGTTCGGCTGGCTGGAGAGCGACGGCCGTCCGCACACCATGGGCTTCAGCTACGACCAGGGCCGGATCGTCTCGCATCTGGTCCTCGGCACGGCGGCCATCTGCGCCTTCTTGATCCGGGACAAGGTGCGCATCTTCTTCCTGGCGCTTGTGATGATCGCGGTGTCCGCTCACCAGGTGGCGCTCCGCTACGACTGGGTGGAGAGCGACCGCAGCTTCTTCGGCGTCCTGCGCATCGGCGAGGAGACCTATCCCGAGGTCGGGACCGTCCGCATCCTGATGCACGGCACGACCCTGCATGGGGCCCAGTCCCAGTCGCCCGCCTACGCCTGCCGGCCGACCCTCTACTATGCCGACACCACGCCCATCGGACAGGCGGCGGTGGCCATCCAGAACCGCACGCCGGGCGCCAACATCGGCGTCGTCGGCCTGGGGTCCGGAGCCATGGCCGCCTACAAGCGCGAAAGCGACACTCTGACCTTCTTCGAGATCGACCCGATGGTCGACCGCTGGGCCCGCGACCCGGCGCGCTTCAGCTTCATCAGCGATTGCGCCTCGGGCCCGGTGCGGACGGTGCTGGGCGACGCCCGCCTGACCCTCAGGGACGAGCCTGCGAACAGCTATGACCTCCTGATCATCGACGCCTTCTCGTCCGACGCGGTGCCGACCCACCTGCTGACGGTCGAGGCCATCGGCGAATACCTGCGCGTGCTGAAGCCCGACGGCGTGCTCGTGCTGCACCTGTCGAACCGCAACCTGGAGATCACCACCCCGGCCATCGCCGCGGCCCAAGCCCTGAACGTGCCGGTCATGCACCAGATCTACGGGGAGAACCCCGACGCGCCCGAGCTCATGGAGTCGTCGACCGAGGCCGTCGTCATCTCGCACACGCCCGAGGGCCTGGCCATGTTCGAGACCGATCCGCGCTGGAACGGAAACATCCATAGCCGCACCGCCCCGTGGACCGACGACTACGTCAACCTGTTCGGCGCGCTCGTGCGGCAGGTGCAGCTGGAGTACTGAGCGTCACCCCGGACGGCGCGTAGCGGCGACCGGGACCTGAATGCCGGCTGCGCCATCGAGCCTGGGGCCCGGAGAGGGGCTATTCGCTTTCCGGGCTGACGTCGGTGACGCGCGTCCACCCCTCGTGCCTCAGCACTTCCAGCGGGCGGAAGCGAGACTTGTAGTCCATCTTGGGCGACCCCTGGACCCAGTAGCCGAGGTAGACGTGCTCCAGGCCCACCGTCAGGGCCTGGCGCAGGTGATCCAGCACGATGAACTGGCCGAGGCTGCGGCGCGGCATCTCGGGATCGAAGAAGCTGTAGACCAGCGACAGCCCGTCCGAGAGCAGGTCGACCAGGATGCAGGCCACCAGCCGCCCGGGGCCGTGCGCCTCGACCGTGCGATACTCGATCAGGTGGGTGCGGACGGCCGTGTCCTCGACCATGGCGACATAGTCGAGCCAGCCCATGTCGTTCATGCCGCCGTTCGGGTGGCGCGCGTGCAGATAGCGTTGCAGCAGGTCGAACTGTTCGGCCGTCGCCTCGGCCTCGACCAGGCCGCGGTTGAGGTCCGCATTGCGGTTCAGGATCTTCCGCTGCGAGCGCGAGAAGGTGAAGTCCGCGACCGGAATCCGCGCCGACAGGCAGGAGTCGCAGGCCTCGCAGGCGGGCCGGTAGGCGATGTTCTGGGAGCGGCGGAAACCCACCTGGGTGAGGGAGTCGTTGACCAGCGCCCCGTCGGACATCGGCAGATGCGCGAACACCTTCCGCTCGAACTTGCCCGGCAGGTAGGGGCAGGGCGAGGGGCCGGTCAGGAAGAACCTCAGCTGTCGCGAGGGTACGTGCTGGGTCACCGGCGGGATCTAAGCTCCTTGAACATCTGATTTGGAGCCATGGGAGCGGTTTCCGCAAGCGTCAGAGTGACGTGTCCGCCGGAAGCACCGGCGCTTCCCTGAGAAGTATGATCGCGATGCGACGGTTGCCGGCCAGGGTCGGGTCGTCGGGATAGAGCGGGTCCGACCCGGCCTTGCCCGAGACCTGGTATATCCGGTCCGCATCCACGCCCGCGCCTTCCAGGATCTGACGCGAGGCGTCGGCCCGGCCCGAGGACAGGGCCCAGTCGCCCGGGGCGCTGGCGCGCGTGCCGGTCGCCGAGGTGTGACCCGAGATGGTGATCCGGTTGGGCAGCTGGTTGATCACCCGGCTGATGGCGCGCAGCAGCACCCGCGCCCGCTCGTTCGGCCGGGCCGAGTTCTGCTCGAACATCGAACGCCCCTCCTGGTCGACCAGCTGGATGCGCAGGCCCTCGGGCGTCTGGTCGATGATCAGGTGGCGGCTGAGTTCCGCCAGCTCGGGCATGTCCTGCATGGCTTGGCGCAGCGAGGCCGCGGCCGAGGCGAAGTCGGCGGCCTCGCGCCGTGCGATCTCCTCGCGCAGCTCTTCTTCCGAGGCGCTGGACAGGTCGGTGGTGTTGCCCGTCTCGTCCGTCTGGGGCGCTTCGGGCGCCAGCTGGTTGATGACGGCCATGGAGCCGTCACTCTTGACCCCGTCGTCGCCCAGCGAGGTGCCGCCGAGAATGCCGCCTGAGCCCGAAGTTGAGGGCGAGACGCTGGCCGGTGCGAAATATTCCGCGATGCCTCGCTTCTGCTCCGGGTCCGTCGTGTTGATCAGCCACATGAGCAGGAAGAAGGCCATCATCGCCGTCACGAAGTCGGCGTAGGCGATCTTCCAGGCGCCGCCGTGGGCCTTGTGCCCGCCGCGCTTGACGCGCTTGATGATGATCGGCTGCAGCCGTTTTGAATCGCCCGCCATATAAATGTCAGCCCCTCGTCGAACGGGTACGTTCGCCGGTCTTGCAGACTGCGCTGGGCCGGGCGGCCCAGCCCTTCGCCAGGCGTGAACAGTCCACCAGACTGTTCACGTCCGGGCTCAGCCCCCCCGAGGATGCGGGCCGGCTTGGGGCGGCCCGGCGCTCGTCCCGCTGTGCGCTGGTCATCGCGCGGCTCATTTCCTGCCCTTGACGTGGCTTTCGAGCTCGAGGAATGTGGGCCGGTCGGTGGAATAAAGC
>CBIHLR010000148.1:0-5725 GCA_966210875.1 uncultured Brevundimonas sp.
GAACAGCTCGCCGTAGGGCCGCTGCTGGTCGTGCCAGACCTCCTCGATGTCGGCCGCGTCGACCGGATCAAGCCCCTCGGGCCGGATCATGGCCAGCGCCGTGCGCGCCAGCCGCGCCGACAGCCCGACCCTGAGCGCCCCGGTGACCAGCTTGAGCAGGGCCCAGCGCCCCCGTGCGTCGAGCGCGTCCAGCCAGCGTTCAAGCAGGGCCGGGACCTCCGCGCGCGTGGCGGTGCGCAGCGCCTCGACCACCTCCGACAGTTCAGGCTCGCGGTTGGGTCGATAGTCGGGGTCGGGGGGCCAGATCAGGGACACCGTCTCGGCCATGTCGCCGACGTAGTCCCAGGACCAGCCGAACAGCACCGGATCGACCCGGGCCTCGACCGCCTTGCGGATCATCGCCGGCTTGGCGGCGGTGAAGGCCAGGTCGCCGGTCAGCGCCGCCAGGGCCCAGCCCCGGTCCGGGTCGGGCGTCGCCTTCAGATAGTCGCGCACCAGCACGAGCTTGGCGTTGCGCGACGAGGTCAGGGCCAGTCTGTCGAGAAGCTCCGAAAAGGCGCGCATGGCCCTCTAACGCACGGCGCCGCTCGCGGTTGGCAAGCGAAAACGCCCCGGAGGTCTCCCTCCGGGGCGCCGACGCCCGGCCTTGTCCCAGGCTTACTGGAACAGGCCGAAGAGGACCGAGGCGATCACGCCCGTGGCGATGGCGGTCAGAACCACGTCGTTGCCGACCCGGGTGTACTGATAGCCGCGGGGCGGAGCCGACAGGCCGTAGCGGCGGTGGTCGACCACATAGCCCCGGGTCCGCCAGTGAGCCGGAACCCGGTCACCCCGGCGCCACTGGCGCTGGTAGTAGCCGCGCGGCGCCTGATAGCGGCCGGCGTAGTAGCGGCGCTCGGCGCGACGTTCCCAGCGATCCTCGCGACGCTCTTCGCGCGCCTCGCGGCGGTCTTCGCGGCGATCCTGACGGTCTTCGCGGCGGTCTTCACGGCGGTCCTCGCGCCGATCTTCACGCCGTTCCTGGCGATCCTCGCGGCGGTCCCGGTCATCGCGCCGCTCATAGCGGTCACGGTCGCCGCGATACTGCTGGGCCTCGGCGATGCCGGCGGAACCGGCGAGAACCGAAAGCGCGACGGCGGCGGTGAGAAACTTCTTCATGATCACACTCCAACTGGCGGGGCCGGAGGGGGTCCCGGCATGTCCGTCGTTGGATCCGTGATGCGGTATCGAGCCTGAGCCTCGCCTGAACGGGCCCGGTCATCCGCCGTTCATGCAGCCGCGCGTCAGGCGGCCTGACGCAGCGCTTCGCGGCCTGATGCGCACCGGCCGAGGACCTCGGCCAGCGCCTTGAAGTCGATCGGCTTGTTCAGATAGGCGTCCGCACCGGCGGCGAAGCCCGCCTCATGATCCTCGGCGCGCGCCGAGGCCGAGAGCACCACCACCGGGGTGTCGCGGTTGGGGCCGTCCGTCTGGCGCAGCTTCCGGGTGGCGGTCAGCCCGTCCATCACCGGCATGTTCACGTCCATCAGGATCAAGTCGAAGGGCTCTAGCGCGGCGGCCTCCAGCGCCGCCTGTCCGTGCTCGGCCGCCACCGTCATATGGCCCGAGGAGGTCATCCAGGCGTCGATGATCATGCGGTTGACCGGGTGATCCTCGACCACCAGCACCTTCAGCGACTGGCCGTTCTCGATCTCGGCGGTCAGCGGCTGGGCCGCGCCCGGCTTGGACCAAGCCACGACCTCGGCCTCCACCTCGAAGGTGAAGGTCGAGCCTTCGCCCAGACGCGAATCCACGCGGATCGTGCCGCCCATGATCTCGGCGAGCCGGCGAGAGATCGTCAGGCCCAGCCCCGTGCCGCCGAACCGGCGGGTCGAGGAGTTGTCCAGCTGGGTGAAGGGCTCGAACAGCTTCTGCAGGTCGCCGGCCGCGATGCCCGGCCCCGTGTCGGTGACGGCGAACTGAAAGCGGACGCGGCTGTCGCCGATCTTTTCGCTGGTGATGCGATAGGTGATCTGGCCGCTCTCCGTGAACTTGATGGCGTTCGACAGCAGGTTCTGTAGAATCTGGCCGACGCGCACGGGGTCGCCGCGCACCACCGCGGGGGTGTCGCCGACGAACTCGGCGTGGAACGCCAGATCCTTCGCCTTGGCCTGAGCCGAAGCGACTCCTGCGACGCGGTCGTTCAACTCCTCGACGCTCACGTCGACCACGTCGAAGGCCATCTTGCCGGCCTCGATCTTGGTCATGTCGAGGATGTCGTTGAGCAGGGCCAGCAGGCTGTCGCCCGAGTTGCGGACGATCGAGACGTACTCCCGCTGGGTCGAATCCAGCCGCGTGGCCGACAGCAGCTGGGCCGCGCCCAGCACGCCGTTCATCGGCGTGCGCAGTTCGTGCGAAATGACGCCCAGGAACGCGGACTTGGCGGTGTTGGCGGCGTCCGCGCGGTCGCGCGCGGCCTCCAGCTCCTCGATCAGATGGGCCTGATGCTCCTGGAAGGCCTTGATGCGGGCCTCCTTCACAAGGGTCATGACGACGTGGACGAACAGGCCGGCGCCGATGAAGGGCAGGCAGGCCACGAACGGCCAGAACAGCTCTGTGCCCCACAGGCTGCCCGCCAGGATTACGCTGACCAGCGAATAGGGCGAGGAGATCACCATCGCCTGCTTGGGGCTGGAGCGCAGCTGGGTGAAGACCAGCAGATAGCCGCTGACAATGAAGGCCATGGCCAGCGGCTTGCCGAAGGCGGCGTCCGAGAACCATGCCAGCACCGGCGCGACGGCCCAGGCCACGGTGGTGGCGGTGGCGACCGCCGGAAAGATCAAGCCGTAGCCGGCGCCGACGCGGGCGGCGACGCGCTTTTCGAACCAGCCGCGCACGAAGCCGGCGAACAGGGTCAGGGCCAGCCAGCCGGCGGCCGGCGTGACGCCGATCGTGGCGGCCAGCGCCAGGCCCCAGCTGAGGATCAGGCCATAGCGGAGGTACTGGGTCTGCAGGATGGCGGACAGGGCCTGGGCCGCTTCGCTCTGCGGCTGACGCACGGCGGGTTCGGGACGCGCCGTCTCGCCCGGGGTCTGCTCCGGTTCAGCCATCTATTCCCTCCACCCTATCCCAAGGTGGCGTGATCCTAAGTCCCTGAGTTCTAAGACGAGGTGAACGGACGAAGTCCGCCGAACGTCATTCGCCGGGCGCGAGCGCCTGGATCGACAAGGCGTGGACCGGTCCGGTCAGCTCTTCGGCCAGGCAGGCGTTGACCGCCCGCTGGCGCTCCAGACGGGACTTTCCGCGGAACGCCTCCGAGACGATTCGCACGTTGAAGTGGCTCTCGCCGCCGTCCCGGCCGTCGACGCCGCCCTCGTGGTGATGGCCGGCGTGCCGCGCGGAATCGTCCTCGATCACCAGGTCCTGAGGCGCGAAGGCGGCCTGAAGCTTGGCGCGAATTGACGCAGAGACGGGTCCTTCGCTCATTCCTGGGGTCCTTTCCTTGAAGGCGGCGCGAACGCGCCTACACTTGGGGAGAATGGACGACGCCTTTCAATACACCCCGCGCTTCACCGACATCCGCGTCAAACCGCCCAAGCCGGGCGAGGAGGCGGCGGAGGCCGACGTCCTGCGCCTCAAGCCGGGCGAGGTCGCCTGCGAATGGCCGGGCTGCCTGCGCGCGGCCGGCGCCCGCGCGCCCAAGTCGCGTGACATGCCCGGCGCCTACTACGAATTCTGTCAACCGCACGCCGCCGAGTACAATAAGAACTGGAACTTCTTCGCCGGCATGAGCGAGGGCGAGATCCGTGCCCGCCGCGAGGACGAGCTGACCACGGGCGGGCGTCCCACGTGGAAGATGCAGGCCGGCAAGCTCTCGCGCGAGGCCGCCGCCTTCGCCGCGAAATTCGGTACGGGAAACAACTCGGGGACCGGCTCCTGGCGCGACACCTTCGACGTGTTCGGCTCGACCCGCCGCCGCGCCGAGCCCGCGGCTGAGCCCGGCGCGCATCTGGGCAAGCTGGAGCGCAAGGCTCTGGCCGATCTGGACCTTGAGCCTGGCGCCGACCCGGCCCGCATCCGCATGCGCTATCACGACCTCATCAAGCGCTGTCACCCGGACATGAACGGCGGCGACCGCGGCGCCGAGGACAAGCTCCAGCGGGTGCTCATCGCCTTCCGGACCCTGAAGAAGGCGGGGCTCGCCTGACGGGCCAGCCGCCCGTCCTGATCGTCGGGGCCGGCCCGACCGGCCTTGCTGCGGCGCTGTTTCTGTCCCGGCGCGGCGTCGCCGTCCGGATCATCGACGAGGCGGTGGAGCCGACCCGCACCTCAAAGGCGCTGGGCGTCAATCCCCGTACCCTCGGACTGCTCGAGGAGACGGGGATCACGGCCCGGATCGAGGCTGAGGGACAGACGCTGCGCGCCCTGCGACTGCACCGGCGCGGCCGCCCGTTGGCCCATCTCGAGGTCGATTGGGCCGCCATCGGCGCCCAGCACCGCATGACCGTCCTGCCCCAGGCCCGTACGGAGGCGCTGCTGACCAGCGCCCTGGCGGCGTTCGGCGTTCATCCCGAGCGCGGACTGGGTCTTACGGCGCTCACCCAGGACGACACGGGCGTCACCGCCAGCCTGTCGGACGGCGACGAGCTCCGGGCCGCCGTCCTGTTCGGCGCCGACGGCGCCCATTCCGAGACGCGCAAGGCGCTCGGTCTCGGCTTTCCCGGCGACGGCTGGGACGAGCCCTGGCAGCTCATCGACGTCGACCTGACGGGCCCGCCCGCCGACGAGGGCTGGATCGACCTGCGCGAGGCCGGCCCCTTCGTCTGCCTGCCGTTCTCGGGCGGAACCTTTCGCCTGATCGGCTTCGGACAGCCGCTGCTCGACACCCTTCCCGAGGGCTGGACGGCGGGCGAGGTGCGCTGGCGCTCGGACTTCCGCATCTCCCACCGAATGGTCGAGCGGATGACCGTCGGCCGGGTCTGTCTCGGAGGCGACGCCGCACACATCCACTCCCCGATCGGGGCGCGCGGCATGAACCTCGGGATCGAGGACGCCTTCGTCTTCGCCGCCTGCGCCGCGGACTTTCTGGCCGGAGAAACGGGCCGGCTGGACGACTACGGCCGCCTTCGCACAGCCGTGGATTCCGCGGTCGTCCGCAACGTGCGGGGCGTCACCGCCGCCGTCCGCGAAACGTCCCGAACCGCCGACCTGATGCGCCGTCTGTTCCTGCCTGTCGCCATCCGGACGCCCGCGATCCGCAACCGGGTGCTGCGGATCGGCATGGGCCTCGACCACCCGGTGAGTGTGCGGTAATCCGCAGCCCCATGACCTCCCCGCTCGACGCCACGCCCGATCCGCTGCTCACCCTCGAACCCCACCGCCAGGTGACGGTGCGCGAGGCGCTGGGCGTGGACTCGGACATGCGGGTGCCGATGTTCACCGAGCGCGACAGCCACGTGCCGGACATCGACGAGGCCTACCGCTTCGACCCGCAGACGACACTGGCGATCTGCGCCGGCTTCGCCCACGACCGGCGGGTGATGGTTCAGGGTTATCACGGGACCGGCAAGTCGACCCACATCGAGCAGGTCGCCGCCCGTCTGAACTGGCCGCTGGTGCGAGTGAACCTCGACGCGCACGTGTCGAGGATCGACCTCGTCGGCAAGGACGCCATCGTCCTGAAGGACGGCAAGCAGGTCACCGAGTTCCGCGAGGGCATCCTGCCCTGGTCGATCCAGCGCCCGAT
>CBIHLR010000149.1:0-5642 GCA_966210875.1 uncultured Brevundimonas sp.
CACATCATCAAGATCGGCCGCACCCACACCCAGGACGCCACGCCGCTGACGCTCGGCCAGGAGTTCTCGGGCTACGCCGCCCAGGTCCGCTACGGCATCGAGCGCATCGAGCAGACCCTGCCGCGCCTGATGGAGCTGGCCCAGGGCGGCACCGCCGTTGGCACCGGCCTGAACGCCCCGATCGGCTTCGCCGAGGGCGTCGCCGACAAGATCGCCCAGATCACCGGCCTGCCCTTCAAGACCGCACCGAACAAGTTCGAGGCCCTGGCCGCCCACGACGCCATGGTTTTCTCGCACGGCGCGATCAACACGGTGGCCGCGAGCCTGTTCAAGATCGCCAATGACATCCGCTTCCTCGGCTCGGGCCCGCGCTCGGGCCTGGGCGAACTGGCCCTGCCGGAGAACGAGCCGGGCTCCTCGATCATGCCGGGCAAGGTCAATCCGACCCAGTCCGAGGCCCTGACCCAGGTCTGCGTCCAGGTGTTCGGCAACCACGCCGCCATCACCTTCGCCGGCAGCCAGGGCCACTTCGAGCTGAACGTTTTCAACCCGGTGATGGCCTACAACTTCCTGCAGTCGGTGCGCCTGATGGCCGACGCGGCGGTCAGCTTCACCGACAACTGCGTGGTCGGCATCGAGCCGCGCGAGGACAATATCAAGCGCGGGCTCGAGAACTCGCTGATGCTGGTCACCGCGCTGAACGGCAAGCTCGGCTACGACGCCTGCGCCAAGATCGCCAAGACCGCCCACAAGAACGGCACGACGCTCCGCGAAGAAGCCGTCGGCGGCGGCTACCTCACCGACGCCGAGTTCGACGAGGCGGTGCGTCCGGAGAAGATGATAGGACCGTCCTAGACCCGCGCCAGCACCATGAGGTCGCTGTCGTTGTAGCTCGCCACCGGCGTCATCTCGGCAGCGACAGCGGCGCTCAGCCGCGCGAACCCCTCCTCGATCTCCGCTTCCGTCAGGTGCTCGAAGGTGGAGATGGCGCGGTGACTGAGGCGTTCGGCGGTCTCGGCCAGGCTGGCGGACATCGGTTCGCGCACCCGCACCATCTCGACGGGCTTCAGGCCGACCGGCGCGAAAGCGTCCTCGACCTCGACCGTCTTCGGGAACATGGCCAGTTCGATGTCGCGGGCGCGCGGGAAGAAGCGGTGCCAGTCGATGTCCGGCATGCGGTCGCTGAACACCCCGCGGATAAACACCCGGCCGCCCGGCTTCAGAACCCGGTCGATTTCGCCCGCGGCGGCGGCGCGGTCGCGGACGTGCTGGTAGGACAGCATCATCAGGACGATATCCACGCTGTCATCGGCCAGCGGGATCGCCTCGGCCCGGCCAGCGATGTAGCGGACACCCGGATGCGCCGCCTCGACCTCGGCGACGGCGCGCATGCGGTCGGAGGGCTCGACCCCCGTCGCGCTCCCGAAGGTCTGCGCCAGCGCGGGGGTCAGCCGGCCAACACCCGAACCCAGGTCGAGCACATGAAGCGGGCGCTGCCGCGGCGCATGCTCGGTGAACGTTCGCATCCAGAGATCGCGCGCCGCGTGCGGCATCCGTCGGCCCCGCGCGTAGCCGACATGCTGGCGGTCGTCGTAGTTCACGGGCGAGAGGGTCATGCTCGACTTATGAGCGAGACCCCCGTGGCCGCAAAGGGGAACCGCTTACTGCTTGTCCGTCCAGCGTTCCTTGGCCTCGTCCTCGGTGAGGTTGAGGTGGACGTGCTCGTCGATGTGATCGACCCAGCTGACCGGGATCATGCGGTGCTTGAAGCCCGTCTCCAGGTCCATCTTGGCCAGTTCGATCTGGCCGTCCTTGACGTGATCGACGCGGCCGATGCGATGACCGTCCGAGGCGATGACGACCATGTGCTCGCGGATGAATTCGGTGACGACCACGGCGGCCTCCATTGTCCAATGTTCGGACGGGAAACGAGGGCGCGCCGCCGTTCGTTCCGGACAGGCGGGGTGGCTTCAGCTAGGCTGCGGGGATGGCCGAGATCATCAATCTCAACCGCGCCCGCAAGACCCGAGCGAAAGCAGCGGCGAAGGCGCAGGCCGCGGAGAATCGGGCCGCCCACGGCCGGTCCAAGGAAGAGCGCGACCGGACCCGCGCCGAAAAGGATCGCCGCGATCACGAGCTGGACGGCGCGCGGATCGAGCGGCCGGACGACGACCAGGACTAGGCCGTCTTCGGCGCCCGGATCAGCAGGATCTGCCCAGCCAGCACCAGCAGCAGCCCCAGCGCCGCCTCCCAGCCGAAGCGGGCGTCCTCGAACACCACCGAAACCAGCATGGCCACCGGCGGCGTCAGCGCGGAGATGTAGGACGCCAGCGCATAGCCCTTGGCCCGCGCCAGGGCGAAGTAGAGCGCGAAAGCGATGACCGAGCCAAACAGCGACAGATAGAGCAGCGAGCCGATGTAGCTGAGCGTCGGATCAAACGACCAGTCGATGCCGGTCACGAGGCCGTAGAGCGCCACCAGCCCAGCTCCATAGCCCATGGCCCAGGCCAGGGCGGGCAGCACCGGCGCGCCCTCCTTCTGCGCCTTCCAGGCGGCCAGGTTGCCCGCCGCGGCGATGACCATGGCGATCAGGGCGATGACCAGGCCGAAGACGGCCTCGGGACTGGCGTCCGTGCGTCTCAGCTCGGCGATGAACAGCGCGGCGACCCCGGCCACGCCCAGCGCGGCGCCCAGCCAGGCGCGCCAGGACGCCTTCTGGCCCAGCAGCAGCCGGAACAGCACCAGATTGGCGAAGGCCAGGCCGGCGAAGATCACCGCCACCACCGCCGAGGCCACGTGCCGCTCGGCCTCGTAGACCATCGAGTACTGGATCGAGAAGGTCAGCACCCCCTGGCCGAAAACCGCCAGGTGCTGGATTCGCGTCAGGCCGATCTTGTGCCCGCGCAGCAGGCAGAAGGCGAAAAGCGTCAGCGACGCCAGCGCGAAGCGGTAGGTCACCGACGCCACGGGATCCGCCGCCGGAAGCTGAAGCGTGATCGCGTACCAGGTCGTGCCCCAGATGACGCTGCAGATCAGGACGGACGACAGCGCCTTCACGTCCACGGGACGCTGCTGCGGGATCACGGGCGCGGTCACTTCAATCGAATCCGGCGAAGCTTGGGGAGGTAGCGCCGCGTACCACGCACCCCGACGGGCCGCGCCTCACATCTTGCGCCCGAATGCTTCAGGCGGCGCGCAGCTTCAGGCCTGCCCGCACCTCGGCTGGAACGGACTGATAGAGGGCCGGGCGGCGGATCTTGAGACGCTTGCGCGCCTGGTCCAGCGGCTCCGCGAACAAGGCTTCGTAGTCCTGCGCGGGCAGCCATTCGGCGGTCTTGCCGTTGCGCCACGCCTCCAGCACCGCCCGCCGCGCCGGGACCGACCGCGCCTCGCGCCGGATTTCCTGCGCCGCGCCGAAGCCGATGAAGGCGAACCCCAGGCTCTTCGTCTGGGCGTGGGAGAAACTGACCACGCAGGCCTCGCCCAAGGCGTCGCGGCCATAGCCGGTCAGGACGTGCCAGATGTCGTGCACGTCGCGCATCCGCCGCGCGTACCAGGCATAGAGGTTCTTGGCCTCGATCTCCTTGCGGACCTCGCGGCTCTGCATGGCCAGGCCTTCGGCCGACAGCCCCTCCCCCCGCATGAATTCGCGATAGGCGGCGCCCACCGTGCCGTCGGCGAACTGGTCCAGCCAGGCGGCGTCGTTCAGCTTCTGGTTCAGCTCGACCCGCTCATAGGCCAGCCGGGCCCCACCCGGCGTCCGCAGCAACCGGTTCAGTCCCCACGGCACCGAAGAGCCGGTCAGGGCTTCCATGATCTCGAAGACCTGGGTGGTGTCTTCCTTGTCCGCGACCAGCCGCCGGAAGGCGCGCAGGGCGCGCAGCGGCTCCAGCGGGCGGCCGCCGTTGATGTAGGTGTGGTCGGCGGCGGGATCGAGCGTCGTCATCAGGCGTGGCGTCTCGCGAAAGCGACGCCATACTAGCCGACCATGGGTCAGTTTCAAGAATGAACGGACTACGCAAGCGCTCGCTCACCCTGGCCGGCCACGCCACCTCGGTGGCGCTGGAGCCTGAGTTCTGGGCCGTGCTCGAACGCATGGCCGCCGCGCGCGGCCTTTCCCTCGCCGCCCTCATCGCTGGCCTCGACGCTGGCCGCGGCGAACGCCCGCTCGCGTCGGCCTGCCGGGTGGCCGCGCTGGAATGGAAGCCCGATTGACTCCCTACGGCCAAGGTTCATGGTGAACGTCTGGGCGGAGGCGTCGCCATGACTGACAAGCTCACCTTTTCGGCCATCGTCCTGGGCGTCCTGCTGGCGCTGGGACTAGGTATCGGCGGCTTCTTCATTGGACAGGGCGTGGTCAACGCCCGCGTGGGCGATCGCGCGGTCACCGTGC
Organism: uncultured Brevundimonas sp.; assembly: GCA_966210875.1. Taxonomy (GTDB): domain Bacteria; phylum Pseudomonadota; class Alphaproteobacteria; order Caulobacterales; family Caulobacteraceae; genus Brevundimonas. The sequence continues at coordinate 4,394 of CBIHLR010000149.1, forward strand.
GTGGCCTGGCCGAGCGTGACGTGCTCGCCGACATCGCCGTCCTGCCCCTGCGGATCACCGCCTCGGGCGACGTCCTGTCGGAGGTCCAGGCCCAGATCGACCGCGACACCGCCACGGTCCGCGCCTTCCTCCAGGCCCAGGGCTACCGTCCGGAAGACATCGACCTGGGCCGACTTGAGGTCACTGACGTACTCGCCCGAGAATACCGGCCGGACAACGTCACCGCCCGCTTCATCGTCGCCCAGACCTTGGTGGTCCGCACAACCGACGTCGCCCGCGTTCAGGCGACCAGCCGCGCGCTGGGCGACCTGGTCCGCCAGGGCGTGGTGCTGCAGGACTTCCGCGGCCCCTCCTACTTCTTCACCGGCCTGAATGACGTCCGACCCTCGATGATCGCCGAGGCGACCGCCAGCGCCCGCTCCGGCGCTGAACAGTTCGCCCGCGATTCCGGCACTTCGCTCGGCCCGATCAAGCAGGCCACTCAGGGGTCGTTCGAGATCCTGCCGCGCGACCCCAGCGTCGACGGCGACGAGACGGCCTCGGTCAACAAGCGCATCCGCGTGGTGACCACGATCACTTACCGCCTTCGCTAGGCCTGGCCGGCGCTAGGTCGGGCCGGGGATCGGCACGGTCGGCGGATCGGGGGTCGGCGTCGGACCCGGCGGTATGGGTGCGTCGGGTAGCTCGACGGGCGGCACGGTCAGGTCCGCATCCTCAGTCCGCTCGGCGGTCCGGTTGGCCAGCACCCAGACGATAGCGGCCACCGCCAGCAGCAGGGCCGCGCCCAGCACTACCGTCCAGTTGCTCACGCCCGATCCGCGCCGCGCCATCCCATCCGTCTCCACAGCTTCGCTGGACGGAACGGGAATTCGGCTTGGCGGTTCCGGTCAGACCCTGCGCGCTAACGCCTTGGCCTGAGCGCGTGTGCTACTTATGTTCTCCTGATTCAGCTTCCGCTTGCACAAGGCCTACGTGTCCAACCCGCCTGCCCTCAAGGTCTCCGATCTCGCCCGCGCCGACGCTCCTCGCGCCGCCGACTACCTCGACGGCCTGAACCCGGAGCAGCGCGCCGCCGTTGAGGCGATCGAGGGCCCTGTGCTGGTCCTGGCCGGCGCTGGCACCGGCAAGACCCGGGTGCTGACCACCCGGCTGGCCCACATCCTCGCCATGGGCAAGGCGCGTCCCTGGGACCTCCTGGCCGTCACCTTCACCAACAAGGCCGCGCGCGAGATGCGCGAGCGGATCACCC
>CBIHLR010000150.1:0-5592 GCA_966210875.1 uncultured Brevundimonas sp.
AGGGCGCGCAGCAGGTGGTCGGCGATGGCGCCGACGTGGCGGTGGCTGCGGCCCGAGGCCACGATCATGGTGTCGGCCATGGACGACTTGCCGCGCAGGTCGATGGTGACGATGTCCTGCGCCTTGTCGTCTTCGAGACGATCAAGAATGAGCTGGTCCAGCGGACCGTCTTCGCCTTTGACTGGGGTGATCGGCTGATTTTCCCGGGCGGTGTTGGAAACGGCGTCGGGTTGCGCGTCATGCGCGGAAGGGGTGGTCAGCGGAGTGCTCCAGGCGGCCTACTCAAACGAAAGCCATAGCACGAACGGCGGTTCCGGTCATCCCTTGCGGGATGGGCTCAACCCCAAGCCAGATACCTGTGCAGATATTCCAGCGCGGCATCCATTGTGACGCCGCTTATCTGTTGCACCGCTAATGGATGGTCGGTCGGTTCAAGCTCGAGTATCGGGCGGCGCTCGCCCGACTGCGGCACGACAAGGCACTTCTGCCCCATCGTCTCTGGGTAGCCCGGAATCTGATTGGAAAACCATCCGAGCATATCGCCTGGAGGGTTCTTGGATGGATCCTCGATCGCATCAGCATAGCGATGGAAGTTTGTCTCGCTGAGGGTCGACCAGGCCCCGAAGTCCAGCCGACGATCCGACCCGATAATGGGAATCGACAGCACGCCTCGCACGTAGTGGTCGGTGCTGTTGTGAACGCAGAGATCGGCGTCCAGCCGCCATTCCTCCGCCCGCGCCTCTGGCGTGGCCCACTGATATGGCGTGGGTGCGTCAAAACTGACCGCGGGAAGGTCGTCGTGGATCAGGCCGCACGTTTGGCAGGTATATCGCTGCAACATGTGCACTCCCTCAGCTCAGTCGGTCGCCCTACGCCCACGGCGGATCGCCGTCGAGGACTGCGGATTGAGCGGCGCGGTCAGATAAACCCAGGCGGGAGCCTTCATTTCCGCCAGCACCGGCGCGCGGGAGGCGGGGACGCGGTTCTCGGCGAAGAAGGTCGAGGTGGGGGCGAAGCGGCTGCCGAGGATGGAGCCGGGCCGGGCGATGATCGCCATGGGCATGAGCCGGGCGATGTCGGTCCAGCCCTTCCAGTGATGGAAGCCGGCCAGGTTGTCCGAGCCCATGACCCAGACGAACCTGACCCCCGGATGGCGGGCCTTGAGCAGGCGCAGGGTGTCGATGGTCCACCAGGTCCCGGCGCGGGTCTCGAAATCCGAGACGATCATGGACGGGCCGTCGGCGAGCGCGCGGGTCCAGGCCATGCGCTGGTCGAGCGGGGCGGTCTCGTCGGCGGATTTCAGCGGGTTCTGCGGCGAGACCAGCCAGACGATGCGGTCGAGCCCCAGGCGGATGCGGGCGGTCTCGGCCACGTGCAGGTGGCCCTGGTGCGGTGGATTGAAGGAGCCGCCGAACAGGCCGACGCGCATGCCGGGCTGGAGGTTCAGGCCGTCACGCAGGGCGCCCGGGGCATGGGCGGGCTTCTTCGGCGCGGGACCGGCCTGGAACATCCGTGGAAGGAAACCTTATGCTCAGGCTGAGCCCTATCACGGGGTCCAGCCGGTGTCTCCGGTGCGCTCGGTCTCTTCGTCGGGGGTCTCGCCGCGGCTCTTCTTCACCTCGGCCCAGGCCGCGCGGAGCATGTCGCGCACGCCCTCGCCAGAGACACCGGAGATCAGGCGCGGACGGACGCCGGAGGCCGCTTCGAGAGCGGCGGCCTTCTCCTCGCGCTCCTCGGGCGAGAGGGCGTCGACCTTGTTCAGCGCCAGCAGCTCGGTCTTGTCGGCCAGACCCTCGCCGTAGGCCTCAAGCTCGCCGCGGATGGTGCGGTAGGCGGCGGCCACGTCCTCCTGGGTCCCGTCGACCAGGTGGATCAGGACGCCCGAACGCTCGACATGGCCGAGGAAGCGGGTGCCGAGCCCCGCGCCTTCCGACGCGCCCTCGATCAGGCCGGGGATGTCCGCGATGACGAACCGCTCGCCGGGCGACAGATCGACCATGCCGAGGTTGGGCGCCAGGGTCGTGAAGGGGTAGTCGGCGATCTTGGGCCGGGCGGCCGAGACGGCGGCCAGGAAGGTCGATTTGCCGGCGTTGGGCAGGCCGACCAGGCCGATGTCGGCGATAAGCTTGAGCCGCAGCCAGATCCACATCTCCTGGCCTTCCTGGCCGGGATTGGCGTGTTTCGGCGCCTGGTTGATCGGGCCCTTGAACCGCTCGTTGCCCCAGCCGCCGTTGCCGCCCTGGAGCAGGCGCACGCGTTTGCCGGCGACGTCCATGTCGGCGATCACCGTCTCCTTGTCCTCGGAGAGGACCTGGGTGCCGACGGGGACTTTCAGAACCGCATCGGCGCCCGCGCCGCCGTGCATGGAGCGGCCCTGGCCGTGCTCGCCGGTGCCGGCCTTGAAGTGCTGCTGGTAGCGGAAGTCGATCAAGGTGTTCAGCCCTTCGACCGCCTCGACCCAGACGTCGCCGCCACGGCCGCCGTCGCCGCCGTTGGGGCCGCCGTATTCGATGTACTTCTCGCGCCGGAACGACACGGCGCCGCCGCCGCCGTTGCCGGAGCGGATGTAGATCTTGGCCTGGTCGAGAAACTTCATGGGCGGGCTTATGACGCGAACGCGCGCCGGGCGCGAGCCGTCAGTCGTCGAACGACACCTTGCCGCGCGCCTTCTTGACGCCGGAGCGGACGGCCTTGCCGGCGAGGCGGCGTTCCTTCGAGGCCTTGGTCGGCCTGGTCGGGCGGCGGGTCTTGGGGACGTGTTTCGCGCGTTCGATCAGGGCGTAGAGGCGCTCGATGGCGTCGGCGCGGTTCAGCTCCTGGGTGCGGAAGCGCTGGGCGGTGATCAGCACCAGCCCGTCCTTGGTGGCGCGCGAGCCGGCGAGCTTGATCAGGCGCTCGCGGACCTCGTCGGAAAGCGACGGCGATCCCGCCGCGTCGAAGCGCAGCTGGACCGCCGTCTCGACCTTGTTGACGTTCTGGCCGCCGGGACCGCCCGCGCGGAAGAACCGGAACTCCAGTTCCTCCTCGCGGACGGGCGGCGTCGTCACCCTACTGGCGCAGGACGCGGGCGCCGACGAAGCAGGGTTCGACCGAGCAGTTCACCAGCAGGATGCGGGCGGTGTAGCGGCCCGCCGTGGCGTTCTGGATGCCGACCACCGGATAGTCGTCGGTCAGGACGTCGGAGGCGACCTCGTTGCCGTTGGCGTCCTCGACGATGATGTCGACGTCGTTGCAGTCGTTGTCGCAGGCGCCGAAGAAGCCGTAGCTGCGGCCGCCTTCGAGGTTGACCGTCCAGCGGTACTCCTCGCCGGCCCGAAGGGCGGTGACGACGTCGCGCTGGCCGAAGCTGGACAGCCCCTGGCCGAAGTTCTCGACGTAGTGGTCGAGGTACTGGACCATCAAGTTGGCGAACTCGTCCGGCACCTGGCCGACCGTCTGGACGCCGGCTGAGCCACCGCCCGAGCCGCCCGTGGACGGAGCCGGGCCCGACGGCGCCTCGCCCGAGGCGGCGCCGTCGTCCGGCTTGGGCGAAGAGGCGTCGCCCGACCCGCCGCTCTCGGCGCCTTCGCCCCCGGTCGCCGCGGCGCCGGTCGCCGGCTTGCCGCCCGAGGCGGCCTCGCCCGAACCGGCGTCGGCGCCCGAACCGGTTTCCTCGGTCCCGGCGTCTTCCTTCTTCTCGGAGCCGAAGTTGCAGCCCGCCAGCACGACGGACGCCAGGATTGCGACGCTCGCGGCGCCAATGAGCTGTTTACGCATAGAATCCCTCCATGAGGCCCTCGTGAACCTCCGTTACTTGGCTAAGCCAAGACAGGCGGACTGTCGATTCCTCAGTTGCGATAGGCCGGCGGCGTCGGCGCGCCCCCGCGGTACCGGTCCCGCAGCTCCAGCGCGCGGGAGTTGAGGTCCTGAGGCTGGCCACGGATGATCACCGCGATCGGCTGCGACAGGGGCTCCAGCGGATCTCCCGTCCAGACCACCACGTCGGCCTCCAGCCCCGGACGCAGGGCGCCGAAGCGGTCCTCCTGGCCGAAGATGCGCGCCGGGTTCACCGTCAGGGCCTCGATGGCGGCCAGGAACGGCAGGCCGTGGGCGACCGCGTTGCCGGCGTTGTAGCGGGCTTCGCGCGCCCGGTGGACCGAGCCCTCGTTGCCCTTGATGGCGATCATCACGCCCGCGGCGTGCAGCCGCGCCGCGTTCTCCAGGCTCGCGCCGCGCACCTCGAAGGACGAGGGCAGGTTGTCCAGCGGATTGATCAGCACCGGGACGTCGGCGGCGGCGATCTCGGCGGCCACGCGCCAGCCTTCCTCGGCGCCGTCAAGGATGATGTCGAGGTTCTCCTCGCGGGCCAGGCGCAGGACGTTGCGGATGTCCGAGGCGCGGTGGACCGTGACGATCAGGGGCATGCGGCCCTCGACCACCGGGATCAGGGCCTCGAGGTCGGCGCGCGACAGCTGCAGGTCGCGCAGGTCGCCGCGGTCATAGGCCGCGCGGTTGCGGGCGTAGAGCCGCACCTCGCGCAGGATCTCGCGAAACAGGGTGAACTCCGCCCCCCGCGCGCCGCCGGCCACGCCGGCGCCGGCGTCGCCGAAGGGGGCGACCATGGCGACCTGGGATTCGACGAGGATGTCGGTCCCCTCAGCCAAATGGATCACCGCCGCCTGACCGGCGAACAGGCCCGGGGAGTGATAGCCGCCGGCGCCCACGCCGGCGGTGTCCTCTTCGTGGACATGGCCGCCGCTGGAGCCGGGATGCTGGGGTGTCACGATGGCGCGAGTGACGCCGCCCAGACGCGTCACCGGGATGACGAAGCTGTCGGGATCCAGACCCCAGGAGACGTCGAAGGCCGCGCTGAGCGAGTTGGAGCTCTGGCGCAGGTCGTTGGTGTCGGCCAGCGCCGAGACCTCGACACCGCCGAGGCCGGAATCGACCGCCACGAAGCCGGGGGCGATCACGCCGCCCTGGGCGTCGATGACCTGGGCGCCCGAGGGTACGGCCACATCGGCGCCGACAGCGGAGATGCGGCCGTTCTGGATGACGACCGTGCCGCGGGCGATCTCGCCCGTGCCGGTCAGGACGCGGCCGTTGGTGACGGCGATGGTCTGGGCGAGCGCGGCGCCCGCGGACAGGGCCAGGGCCGCCGCAGCGGCGACGAGGGTGAGGGCCTTGTTCATCAGCGGTCCTCCAGGCCGGGCTGGCCGAGTTCGAAGTCGGACCGGGCCTGATAGGCCGGGTCAAAGCGGTCGTGGACACGGGCGCCGTCGATGAAGACCTGGTCGGCGCGGGCGTAGATCGAGAACGGATTGGCGCTCCAGATCACCACGTCGGCCCGCTTGCCGACCTCCAGGCTGCCGGTCTGGTCCTCGACGCCGATCGAGCGGGCGGCGTTCAGGGTGATCCAGGCGATGGCGTCTTCCTCGGCGATGTCCAGGCCAGCGCGGCGGCCGGCGGACAGGGCCGCGGCGGCCTCCTGGTTGAGGCGCTGGGTCAGGGTGGCGTCGTCGGAGTGGATGACGGCGCAGGCGCCGGCGGCCTCGAGAAGGGCGGCGTTCTCCTCGATGCCGTCCAGGCTCTCCATCTTGAAGCCCCACCAGC
>CBIHLR010000151.1:0-5522 GCA_966210875.1 uncultured Brevundimonas sp.
CTCTCTTGAGGGCGAATTTCAGGGTGTCGAGTTTGGTCTTCAGCGAGGCGTCGAACAGACGCGAGCCCACCTTGACCTTGAGTCCGCCGAGCAGGCCCGCGTCCACGCGGGTCTCGATCTCGGGATCCTTGCCGAGCGCCTGGCGCAGCGAGGCCTTGACGGCGTCGAGCTGGGCCTTGGTCAGCGGCTTGGCGCTGGTCACCTCGGCGGCGACCACGCCGGTCTTCTTCGCCCAAAGGCGCTCATAGGCGGCGATCACGCCGCCGAGCGCCGCGGCGCGGCCGTTCTGGGTCAGAAGGCCCAGAAACTTGGCCGTGGTCATCTGGAAACCGGCCTGGGAGGCCAGGGCCACGAAGGCCTTGCCCTTGTCCTCGGCGGAGTAGAGCGGCGACGACGCCAGACGGCGCAGGTCGCCGCTGTCGGCCATCATGGCCTTGAGCGACTTCAGGTCCGCGCGCACGGCGTCCAGTTCGCCCGCCTCTTCGGCGAGTTCGAAGAGGGCGCGCGCGTAGCGTTCGGAGACTTCGTCGGCCTTGAGATCGTCCGCCACTTTGGGTCCGCCTAAAGGAACAGCGTTCGGGTCAAAATCGGCGGTGATCGCTCACCTCCGCTAAGGGCTTGATATGCTTGGAAAAGCACACGACGGGACAGACCCTTTCGGACCGCCCCGTCGGAAGCCGGGCGCCTGATAGCATCGAAGTTTCGCAGGAGCAACCGATGCGGCGGCCGTGAAGGGCCTTATGCGTCAGGCGGCGGCGCGCCAGCGGTCTGCGGCCGCACGGGCCGCGTCCAGGATCACCGGCACGCGATGGTCCCAGAGGTGTTCGGCCATGACCCGCTTCTGTCCCGCACGCGCCAGGGCATGGGCCCGGACCGGGTCGGCATGCAGCGCGGCCAGCTGCGCCATGGCGTCGTCGAGCCCGGACCATCGGAAGCTGACCAACCCCTCATCCTGCCCGAACGCCTCGGCGTAGAAGCGGCTCTCGTCCGTGAACACGCACGCGCCCGCCAGCAGGGCGCTGAGCGGACGCTCGTGGGAGCCTTCCCCGAAGTTGCCGTTGGTGTTCAGGACAATGCGGGAGCGGGCCATCAGGCCGGCCACCTCCGCCATCGTGGCCTCGCCCCCGAAGGCGGCGGCCTTGCCGAAGCGATATAGGTCTCGCTCCCAGCCCCGGCCGCGGATGTGGACCGGCAGGCCGGTCTTGGCCAGGGCCCGGACGAAGGCGAAGCGACGGGTCAGGCGGATCTGCGAGTCCAGGGCTGCGGCGGCCAGCCGGCCCTGCGTCAGGCCGAGCGTCTCGACCGTCATGCCCCGCGCCCGCATGGCCTGATCCAGGGCGTCGAGCGGGCGCATCCAGTCCGCCGCCATGGCCAGGTCGAAGGCGTCGTCGAACACCGCCCTGATGCGCGCGCCGAGCCCGGCCCATGGCGCGGGGCCGGGGCGTGTCAGGGTGCAGCTCAGCAGGATGGGAATGTCGCGTCGGGCCTGAAAGGCGTCCGCATCCGGGTCGTCCGGCGCGGCCGGGCCCACGGCGGCGTGGGGGCAGAAGCCGACGTGGGCGTACCGATCCTGGCCCATGACGCTGTTCAGCGCGTCGACCTGACTGTGGTCGACCAGCAGCATGGCGGTCTCGCGCGGCGTGGCCTTCAGCCGGGGTTCCTGGCTCAGCACATAGTCGACGTGCCAAACGACGTGGGGAGCTCCCACCACCTGGGCGGCGGTGCGCCCGTCGGCCCGTCGCGACTCGCCCAGGAAGTTGATGCTGAACACCAGGTCGCCGCCGCCCGCGCCCGCGCGCTCCAGGGCCGCCCAGTGGTCGGGCTCGACCGTCAGGTCGACGATTTCGACGGTGTGGCCCGCGCGCTGGAAGGCCGCCGCCGCTTCGTCGATGAACAGGCGCGTACCGTCGTAGGCCGAAGCGCCCTTGACCATGACCGCGCGCATCGCGCCCTCCCGATCCGTCTGGGTTGGACCTCGACTGGGCCGTGTCGGTTAAGGATCCGCTTACGGGTCGGACCGCCGGGCCGTTGCGCCGAGAGGCAGGCCCGCCTAACAGGGCGTAACCTCATTCACCCCCTTTCAGGATCGCCGCCTTGGACTCGATCATTCCCCTGTTGTCGGATCCGGCCGCCTGGGCCGCGCTGGTCACGCTCGTGGTCATGGAGGTGGTGCTGGGGATCGACAACCTGATCTTCATCTCGATCCTCTCGAACAAGTTGCCTGAGAACCAGCGGCAGCGGGTGCGTCGCATCGGCATCGGTCTGGCCCTCATCATGCGGCTGGCGCTGCTGTCGATCATAGCCTGGCTGGTCGGCCTGACCGCCACCGTGGTCGACCTGGGCCTGGTCGGCCCGATTGGCGAGCACGGCGAGCCGGCGTTCGAGACCGCTTTCAGCTGGAAGGACCTGATCCTGCTGGCCGGCGGCCTGTTCCTTGTCTGGAAGGCGACCAAGGAGATCCACCACACGGTCGACCCGACCCCGACGCACGACGTGATGGACGCCAAGCACGCGGTCATCAACAACGCCGGGGCGGCGATCTTCCAGATCATCCTGCTCGACCTGGTCTTCTCGATCGACTCGATCCTGACCGCCATCGGCATGACGGACCATCTGCCGATCATGGTTGTGGCGGTGCTGGTGGCGGTGACCGTCATGCTGCTGGCCGCCGATCCCCTGGCCAACTTCATCAACAAGAACCCGACCGTGGTCATGCTGGCGCTGGGCTTCCTCCTGATGATCGGCATGGTGCTGATCGCAGACGCGTTCGGCGTGCACGTGCCCAAGGGCTACATCTACGCCGCCATGGCCTTCTCGGCCCTGGTCGAGGGACTGAACATGTGGAGCCGCAAGGCCTCGACCAAACGGGAGACGGCGGAACAGCTTCGCGCCGAAGCGGACGCCGCAGAGGCGCGCGCCCGCGCCGCCGAGGCCGAGGCCGCCAGCGAGGCCGCTCGCTGATGGCCGACGGGACGCTGTCGCCGACGCTGCGGGACCTGGCCGAGCCGCGGCACGACTGGACGCTGGCGGAGGTCGAGGCCCTGTTCGCCCGTCCCTTCATGGAACTGGTCTTCGCGGCCGCAGAGGTCCACCGCCGCTGGTTCGACCCCAGCCAGGTGCAGCTGTCGCGCCTGCTCTCGGTCAAGACCGGCGGCTGCGCCGAGAACTGCGGCTATTGCAGCCAGTCCGCGCACTTCAAGACCGGACTCAAGGCCTCGAAGCTGATGGAAACCGAGTCCGTGCTGGCGGAGGCGCGGGCGGCCAAGGCGGGCGGCGCCGACCGCTTCTGCATGGGCGCGGCCTGGCGCGAGCTGAAGGACCGCGACCTGCCCCGACTCCAGTCCATGATCTCGGAGGTGAAGGCCCTGGGTCTGGAGACCTGCGCCACGCTCGGCATGCTGACGCCGGACCAGGCGACGGCGCTGAAGGACGCCGGGCTCGACTTCTACAACCACAACCTCGACACCGGCCCCGAGTACTACGGCGAGGTGGTCACCACCCGCACCTACCAGGACCGGCTGGATACGCTTCAGGCCGTGCGCGACGCCGGCATGAAGACCTGCTGCGGCGGCATCGTCGGCATGGGCGAGGCGCGCCGAGACCGGGCGGGCCTGCTGCACGCGCTGGCGACCCTGCCGGTTCATCCCGACAGCCTGCCGGTCAATGCGCTCGTGCCCGTCGCGGGCACGCCGCTGGGGGACCGGGTGCAGGCCGAAGGGACGATCGATCCGATCGAGTTCGTGCGCACCGTGGCGGTGGCGCGTCTGGTCTGTCCGAAGTCGATGGTGCGCCTGTCCGCCGGCCGCGAGGCCATGAGCCGCGAGATGCAGGCGCTGTGCTTCCTTGCCGGGGCCAACTCCATCTTCGTCGGCGGCAAGCTCCTGACCACGCCGAACCCGAAGGAGGGCGAGGACGCCGCCCTGTTCGCGGCCCTGGACCTCCAGCCGATGGCCGTGGCGACAGCGTAAACCGAACGTCAACGGCCGGGCGGCATGGTCCTCCCATGCGCCGCAGAGACGCCCTCGCCGTGACCCTGGCCTTCGCCGCCGCGCCCGCCGTGGCGCGCTCAGCCGGCGCCGCCTCCAGACCCGAGCCCAGCTACGCACTGTTCCCGACGCTGACGGCCACCATCATGCGATCGGGCGGGCGCCGCGGGGTGCTGTCGGTCGAGGCGGGGATCGATGTCGCCGACGAAGAACTGCGCTACACCGCCGTGACGATGCAGCCGCGCCTGCGCGCCGCCCTGACCGACGCCCTGCGCGAGTTCGGCGCGGCCCTTCTGCCCGGTCATGCGCCGGACGCCGACCGGCTGGCGCGCACGCTCCAGGCAGCGACCGACCGCACTCTCGGCCGCAGCGGCGCCCGCGTGCTTTTGGGCACCATCCTCGTCGGCTGACTACTGGGCGGACAGCCCGCCATCCACCTTCAGTTCGGTGGCCGTGACGAACTTGGATTCGTCCGACGCCAGATAGAGCACCGCATAGGCCACGTCGTCGGGCTCGCCGATGCGCTTCAGCGGAATGCCGCGCATCAGCTTCTGGTGCGCCAGCTCCTCGTCACCGCCGGCCATGGCCACGAAGGGATCCAGGATCGGCGTCTTGATGAAGACCGGGTGGACCGAGTTGCAGCGCACGTTCCAGCCGGCGCGCGCCGCCTCCAGCGCGACGGTCTTGGAATAGAGCCAGACGGCCGCCTTGGTGGCGTTGTAGGCGCCCATGTTCGGCGCCGCGACCAGTCCCGCAATCGAGGAGATGTTCACGATCGAGGCCGGGGCCGAGGCCCTGAGGTGCTTCATAGCGTGCTTGCAGCCGAGCATGACGCTCTCGACGTTCACCGCCTGGACCCGGCGCCAGTTCTCCAGCGTGTCGTTCTCGGCGGTGACGAAGTCGCAGCCGATGCCGGCGTTGTTCACCAGGATCGACAGGCCGCCCATGTCGGAGACCGCGCGGCCGAGCACCGCGATCCACTGGTCCTCCGACGTCACGTCGTGCGCATAGGCGAAGGCAGCCCCCGGCCGCGTACGGTTGATGTCCTCGGCCACCGCCGCCGCCTTGTCCGCGTTGATGTCGGTCAGGGCGACCGTCGCGCCCTCGCGGGCGAGCATGCGGGCGATGGCCTCGCCCAAGCCTTGGGCGGCCCCGGTGACGATCGCAGTCTGATTTCCCAGGGGCCCGCCGGCCCGGGAGCGAGGGATGGCGAATCGGCAAGCGGCTCTCGTTGAGGCCGAGTCAGCGCGAGGCGCTGGGGGCACGGCCGCTCCAGGCTTTGAAAGCGCGAGAGAAGTGCGCTGCTGACTTGTAGCCGAGCTCCGCAGCCACGGCTTTCACCTGCGCGTCTGGCTGGCGCAGCTTGATGGCGGCCTGGGAGAGCTTCAGACGGGTGAGGCATGCCAGGGGCGTCTCATCATCGAAGCGCTTGAACAGCCGAGTCATGTACGCGGCGGAGACATGGCAGTGTCCAGCAGCCTGTTCCACGGTGGCTAACAAGGGGTAGTTGCGCAGCAGATGCCCGCGGCAACGGAG
>CBIHLR010000152.1:0-5462 GCA_966210875.1 uncultured Brevundimonas sp.
ATGGGTCGAAAGCGGACTCTCGGAACGTCCGCTTTCAGGCCCCCCGGCCCATTCAGCTGCCGGTCATCACCGCACCACGAGGCCCGGCTTGAGATCGTATGGCGCCGGCTGTGAGCCGCGGGCGCCGGAGCCCCCGCTTCGAAGCTGCGGAAGTCCCTGTAACCAGGACAAAAGTCATCTTTTTCGCCCTTGGGAACGCTCATCCCGGGCGGCTGCCGTACACTCGCGGGATGGATCGCCGCCTCGCCGATCACGGCTTCACTCGCCGGACCTGCGTGGCGGGAATTGGCGGGAATTGGCGGTCTGGCGGTGTGTTTTGGCCCGCCATCCCGCCATCCAGCAGAATGGTGCGACCCGGGCCTCAGGCTCGGGCCCCAAGCCCCTCCCCACCACCGCGGCCTCGCGCTATGACCCGCTCATGATCCTGCGCACCCTGCTCCTCTCCGTCGCCGCCCTGGCGCTCGCCGGCGCCGCCTCCGCCCAGCAGGCGGACCTGATCCTTTTCGGCGGCCCGATCCACACGGCTGACCCGGACCGGCCGACGGCCGAGGCCGTGGCGGTGGAGGATGGGGTAATCCTCTATGTCGGCGATCGCGCCGGCGCGGAGGCCCTGGCCGATGCGGACACCCGACGGATCGACCTGCGCGGCGCGGCGATGTTCCCGGGCTTCACCGACGGCCACGCCCACCTGATCGGCATCGGCCAGCGGGAGATGACCCTCAACCTCGAAGGCTCCGCCTCGGTCGCCGAAGCGATGCAGCGGCTGGCCGCCTGGGCCGAGGCCAACCCCGAAGGGCCCATCTTCGGCCGCGGCTGGATCGAGACCCACTGGCCGGAGGGCCGCTTCCTGAACCGACAGGATCTCGACGCCGCCGCGCCGGGCCGGGTCGTCGTGCTGGTCCGCGCCGACGGCCACGCGCTCGCCGCCTCCACCGCCGCGCTCCAGGCCGCCGGCATCACCTCGGCCAGCACCGCGCCCGACGGCGGCGAGATCCAGCGCGAGGCGGACGGCGCGCCGTCCGGCGTCCTGATCGACGCGGCCATGCCGATGGTCGAGGCCCTGCGCCCCGCCGATACGCCCGAAGCCCGCCGCCAGGCGCTGCGCACCGGTGTCGACGTCTATGCGTCCCAGGGCTGGACCGGCATCCACAACATGAGCGTGGCCTGGGACGACGTGGCGATCATGGAGGCCATGGACGCCGCGGGCGACATGGAGATCAAGGTCTACAACGCCGTGGATCTGGCCGAGGCGGAGCCGTTGCTGGACGGCGGCCCGCGCGCCACCGACGACGGCCGCGTCATCACCCGCTCGATCAAGGTCTATGCCGACGGCGCCCTGGGCTCGCGCGGCGCGGCCCTGTTCGAACCCTATGCCGACGCGCCCCACACCTCGGGCTTGATGCAGACGACTGCCGAGGCCGTCCTGCCCGCTTACCGGCGCGCGCTCGAGGCGGGCGTCCAGATCGCCACCCACGCCATCGGCGACCGGGGCAATGACGAGGTGCTGGACTGGTACGAGGCCGCCGGCGTCACGCCCGACGCCCGCTGGCGCGTCGAACACGCCCAGATCGTGCGGCCCTCGGACCTGCATCGCTTCGAGGACGACGGCGTGATCGCCTCCATGCAGCCCAGCCACGCCATCGGCGACCTGCACTTCGCCCCGGCCCGACTGGGCGACGCGCGGCTGGACGGCGCCTATGCCTGGCGGACCCTGATCGAGGACGGCGCGGTGGTCGTGGGAGGATCCGACGCTCCGGTCGAGCGCGGCTCGCCGCTGATCGAATTCTACGCCGCGGTGGCCCGCCGCGACCTGCAGGGCTTCCAGGGCCCGGATTGGCGTCCCCAGGAGGCCGTCAGCCGGCAGCAGGCGCTGTCCATGTTCACCACGGCGCCGGCCTACGCCTCCTTCCGCGAGGACGAGCTGGGCATGATCCGCGAGGGCTTCCGCGCCGACTTCACCGTCTTCGACGTCGACCTGATGACCGCGCCGGTTGAGGAGATTCCCAACGGCCGCGCCCTGCTGACCATCGTCGACGGCCAGGAATCCTATCGCGCAGAGGGCTGGTAGGGCCTCAGGCCCGGGCGGCTCTCAGGATCGCCTGCTCGTCCATGGCCGCGCTTTCGCGCCGGGCCAGGGCGGCCAGCTCGTTCAGCCGGGTCACCTCGGCGACATGCTCGAACTTCTTGAGCTCCTCGAAGGCGGACATCAGGGCGTCGCGGGCGCCCTCCTCCTCCATCTCCATGGCGCGGAGCTCGGTCGCAGCGCTGTCCTTGCGGATCTTCCAGCCGTCCAGATAGGCCTCCAGCAGGCCGCGCTGCGAAGCGTCGGCGCGGGCGTGATCCGTCTCCAGCTCACGCTCGGCGTCCAGCACCGCCAGCCGCATCTCGGCCGTGGCCCGGCGCGTGGCGATCTCCGCCAGGCGCTTCTGGAGCGTTTCGACCTCATAGCCCGAGATGCGGATGAGCGACTGGGCCCACTGGGTCATTACGACGGCTCCTTGATCATGCCTTGGTTCAGTATGGCCTCCAGTCGCGCAAACGACTCGTTAAGAGGCGTCACATCGTTCTTGGCCTGGGTCAGAAAACCCTCGAGCGCGGGATTGAGCGCGATGGCCCGGTCCACGATCGGATCCGATCCGGCCCGATAGGCCCCGATGCGGATCAGCTCTTCCATGTTCTGGTAGGCCGACAGGCACTGGCGCGCGCGCCGGTTCAGCTCGCGCTCCTCCGGCAACTGGCAGTCCGGCATGGTCCGGCTGACCGACTTCAGCACGTCCACGGCCGGGAAGCGGCCACGCTCGGCGATCTTGCGGTCCATGACGATGTGGCCGTCGAGGATCCCGCGCACCGCGTCCGCGATCGGCTCGTCGTGATCGCCGCCGTCGACCAGCACGGTGAACAGGCCGGTGATCGGCCCGCCCCTGCGCCCGTCCGCCCGCACCGGTCCCGGCCCGGCCCGTTCCAGCAGCTTGGGCAGTTCCGAAAAGACGGTCGGCGTATAGCCCTTGGTCGTCGGCGGCTCGCCGGCCGCCAGGCCGATCTCCCGCTGCGCCATGGCGAAGCGGGTCACCGAGTCCATAAGGCACAGGACCTCCAGGTCCTGGTCCCGCAGGAACTCGGACAAAGCCATGGTCATGTAGGCCGCCTGGCGGCGCTTCAGGGCCGGCTCGTCCGAGGTGGCCACCACCACGATCGAGCGGCGCAGGCCGGCCTCGCCCAGGGTCTCCTCGACGAACTCGCGGACCTCGCGGCCCCGCTCGCCGATCAGCCCGACCACGACCGCGTCGCAGGACGCCTCGCGCGCCAGCATCGACAGCAGCACCGACTTGCCGACGCCCGAGCCGGCGAAGATGCCGAGCCGCTGGCCCCGGCAGGTGGTCACGAAACAGTCGAGCGCGCGCACGCCCAGGTCCAGCCGCTCGCCCACCCGGTCGCGCGAATGCGCCGCCGGTGGCGAGGCCCGCAGCGGATAGGGCGTCCGGCCACGCGGCAGCGGTCCCTTGCCGTCGATCGGATTGCCGAAGGAGTCGATGATCCGCCCGAGCCAGGCGGTGGTCGGCCGGACCACCGCGGCGTCGGCCACGACCCGGATGTCCGAGCCCGGCGCCACGCCCTCGACCGGCCCAAAGGGCATCAGCAGCGCCTTGGAATCGCGGAAGCCCACGACCTCGGCCGGCAGGGCCTCCTGCCCGCCCGAGCGGCCGATCTCGGCCCGCGATCCGACCGAAAGCCGGGAAAGCGCGCCCCGCGCCTCGATCAGCAGGCCGGACACGGCGGCCACCTTGCCGGTCACGACAAGCGGATCGACGGCCCGGACGGCGGAGACGAGATGACGCAAGACTGGCCCCGAGTGCTGGCCTTCACTCCTGCGGGAACGTGGTTAACGGCAGATGAAATCAGGCCGCGAGACGCCTCAGCGGTCCGCGCGCAACATAGCCCAGCGCGGCCATCCGCGCGGGTTTCGGCGCCTTGCGGAAGACCAGCGCAGTCACGGCCGCGCCGGCCAGAAGGCCCAGCCCGGCGGTCAGGCGCGGATGGTTGTGGGCGGCGGTATAGACGCTGAACGGACGCTGCAGCTGGTCGGAGCGCGTCTCGCCGTCCGAGCCGGCGGCGTGCAGATTGTCACCGGGCGACTTGGGCTCGCTCGATTGCTGCACCATGGGCATCATCCAGCCGTAGAACCGGTCGGCCAGCTTGGGCGCGAGGGTCTTGAACATGACCATCTGACGGCCGGCCCCGCCGACGGTCACACTGCGCTTCTCGAACTGGGCGGCGTGCAGGATGGCGTTGGCCACGACCTCGGGCGCATAGACCGGCTGCGGCACCTGGGCCTCGCCCTCCATGTAGTTGCGGGCGTGGCGCGGGAAGGGCGTGCCGATGCTGGCCGGCTTGATCAGGGTCACGGCGATGGGCGCGCCCTCGGCGCGTAGCTCCATGCGCAGGGCGTCGGTGAAGCCCTTCACCGCGTGCTTGGAGGCGGTATAGGCGCCCATGAGCGGGGCGGCCATGTCGGACAGGATCGAGCCGAGGTTGATGATCGCCCCGCCGCCTTCGCGTTCGCGCAGATGGCCGGCGGCGGCGAGCGAGCCGTTCACCACGCCCCAATAGTTCGTCTTGAACAGCCGCTCCTGGTCGGCGACGGGCACCTTGCTGAGTTCGCCATAAAGGCCGACCCCGGCGTCATTGATCCAGGTGTCGAAGCCGCCGAAGGCCTCCTTGGCGGCCTCGACCACCTCGGCGATCTCGTCCTGCTCGCCGACGTCGGCGGCCACCGCGATGGCCCGGCCGCCGTCCAGGCGGATGTCCTCGGCGATGCGCTCGAGCTCGGCCTCGTTGCGCGAGACCAGGACCACGGCGGCGCCGGCCCTGGCGGCCTTCTGCGCGGTGGCCAGGCCGATGCCGGAGCTGGCCCCGGTGATGACGATGACCTGGTCCTTGAGGGGCTTCAGTTTCGGCTTCATGGGAGGGCTCCTGCGTTGCTCGCGGAGCCAACCGGAGCGGCGCGGGCAATGTTCCCCGCCAAACTCAACCGAGGCGGCGCAGCATCTCCTCGGCGAAGACGGTGAGGCCGTCGTCGCGGGCGCCCATGACGACGATGCGGTCTCCGGGGCGGACCAGCTCCATGAGGCGCTCGGCGCAGGCGTCCCGGTCCGGCAGGGCCTCGGCCTGGACGCCCAGGCCGCGCAAGTCCTCGGCGAGGTCGGCGGAGCCCACGCTGCGGTCGGTCGTGACCCCGAAATAGGCCGGCTCGGGCATGATCAGGACGTCGTCGGGCGCGAGGCCGTGGGTGAAGGCCTCGGCCAGCTCGGTCCGCATCAGGCGGATCGGGCCGTAGCCGTGCGGCTGGAACATGATCAGCAGCCGGCCGGGCTGCGCCGTCAACGTGGCAAGCGTGGCCGCGATCTTGTCCGGGTTGTGCGCGAAATCGTCGATGACCGTCACGCCGCCGGACACTCCGACGG
>CBIHLR010000153.1:0-5331 GCA_966210875.1 uncultured Brevundimonas sp.
GGATCGAAGAAGGGCGGCTGCAGGATGGCGGCCGGGAAGACGATCTCGTTCTTGGTCGAGGAGTAGTAGGCGTTCACCGTCTGGGGGGTCATGCCCCACTCGTCCTCGTCGACCGGCCCGCCGAGACGGTTCAGCCGGTAGGCCCATTCGAAGGCGCGCGAGCGGGCGACGTTGCCGAACAGGTCGTCGGCGCGGACCTCCAGCCCCGAATAGTCGCGCCACTCGTCGGGATAGCCGATCTTGACGTTGAACAGCTCAAGCTTTTCGAGCGCCTCCTGGCGGGTAGCCGGGCTCATCCACTCCAGGGTCTGGATGCGAGCGGCCATGGCGCGGCGCAGGTTCTCGACCAGCTCCTCCATCTGGGCGCGGCTCTCCGGCGGGAACCAGCGGGCGACATAGGCGCGGCCGAGCGGCTCGCCCATCACGCCCTCGGCGAAGGAGACGCCGCGGCGTTCGCGGGTGCGCTGTTCCGGCTGGCCGCCGAGCTCGCGCAGACGGAAGGCGTAGTTCGCGTCCGAGAAGCGCTGCGACAGGTACGGGGCGGCCTGATCCGTGACGTGGAAGGCCTGCCAGGCGCGCAGGGTCTCGATGGGCGTCTCTGCGAAGGCTGCAGCCATCGGCCCGAAAGCCGTGTTCTGCGACACGATGAACCGATCGTGGTCGCCGTAGCCGGCCGCGCCAAGGAAGGCGCGCCATTCGAACCCGGGGGCCGCGGCCTCCAGCTCGGCCACGCTCATCGGATTGTAGGTGCGGTCGCGGTTGCGGCTCTCGGTCTGGGTCCAGTGCGCCTGGGCAAGCCGGGTCTCGAAGGCGACGATGGCGTCGGCCGAGGCGGCGGGATCGTCCCAGCGCGCCATGGTCAGCATCTGCTCGACATAGGCGCGATAGGCCGCAAGCTTCGGTGCGAACCGCTCTTCCAGATAGTAGTCGCGGTTGGGCAGGCCCAGGCCGGACTGGCTGAGATAGGCCTCGTAGACCTCCGGATTGCGCGCGTCGTCATTGACGAAGGTGCCGAACAGGGTGCGTCCGAAACCGCCCGTGGCGCGGCCCATGAAGGCGGCGATGTCGGCGCGATCGTCGGCGGCGCGAAGCTGTTCGAACAGAGGCTGGATCGGCTGGGCGTCGAGCTGGTCGACACGGGCCTGGTCCATGAAGCTGCGATACAGGGCCGCCACCTTGGCTTCGTCCGAGGCGGGGTCGAGCCCTTCAGCCGCGGCGAACTCCTCGACCAGGGCGCGCATGCGGTTGTCCGACAGTTCGCGCAGCATGTCGAAGGCGCCGTAGCGGGTGCGGTCGGCGGGGATCTCAAGGGCGTCCATGAAGGCGCCGTTGGCGAAGCGGAAGAAGTCGTCGCCCGGATGCACCGAGGCGTCGCGGCCCGCCAGGTCGAAGCCCCAGGTCCCGAAGCTCGGCGCCTCGACGCCTTCGATGCGGCCGACGGACGGCCCTTGGGCCGCGGCTTCAAGCCCGAACAGGGAGACCATGTCGCAGGTCTCGTCCAGGCAGACGTGGTCGTTGTGTTGGGCCGATGCGGCGCCGGCCCAAGCGAGCGTCAGGGCGCTGGCGGCCAGCAGGATGGATTTCTTCATGGGATGTCCTCGTAGGTTTCGCGCGACCTCTTGCGCGGCGCTCCTCCGGCGTCTCCGGCACCATAGGGGGCGCTACCCGGACTCCGACCTTAAAAAAATTTCATGCGGGGTTCAGGGGCGCGCCACGCGACCCCACGGTCGTGCTTAACTAGGCCCATGACGCACGGACCGGCGCCGACCGAATACAAGGACCTGATCGTCTTCCTGGCCGCGGCGGGCGTGCTGGTGCCGATCTTCAGCCGCCTGAAGATCAGCCCGGTCCTCGCCTTCCTGGCCGCCGGCGTCCTGCTCGGCCCCAGCGGCCTGGGCCGGTTCGCCGAACAGGCCGAGTGGATCTCCTACGTCACCATCACCGACCGCGAGCAGATCAGCGTGCTGGCGGAATGGGGGGTGGTCTTCCTGATGTTCATGATCGGGCTGGAGCTGTCGTGGGAGCGGCTGCGGTCCATGCGGCGGCTCGTGTTCGGACTGGGCGTCGCGCAGATTCTCGGCTGCGGCCTCGTGCTCATGGCCGTCTTTTCGATCATGGGGCAGGACCTGGCCGCCGCGGCCGTTCTGGGCCTGGCCCTGGCCCTGTCCTCGACGGCGGTGGTGATGCCGGTGATGGCCGAACGCGGGCGCCTCAGGACGCCGTCGGGGCGGGCCACCTTCTCGATCCTGCTCGCCCAGGACCTGGCGGTCGCGCCGATCCTGGTCATGGTCTCGGTCCTCGCGGCCGGCGCGGCTTCGGGCGAGGAAGGCCTCAGTCCCGAGACGATCCGCATCGGTCTGCTCAGCCTCGTGCCCGCCGTTATCGGCCTGGGCCTGATCCTCCTGCTCGGACGGCTGGCGCTGCGACCGATGTTCCGGTCGGTGGCCAAGACGCGCAACACCGAGATGTTCCTGGCCGCCTGTCTGTTCGTGGTCCTCGGGGCCGGGGTGACCGCCCAGGTCACGGGCCTGTCCATGGCGCTCGGCGCGCTCGTTGCGGGCCTGCTGCTGGCCGAGACCGAATTCCGGCGCGAGGTCGAGGTGGTCATCGAGCCTTTCAAGGGCCTGTTGCTCGGCTTCTTCTTCATCTCGGTCGGCGTGGGGCTGGACCTCCAGACCGTGGCCGAACACTCCCTGACGGTGGCGGGCCTGGCGCTCGGCCTGATCGCGCTCAAGGCCGCGGCCATCTTCGCCATCGCCAAGGCCTTTCGACTGCAGACATCGGCGGCCGTGGAGACCGCCCTCGTCCTCGGCCCGGGCGGTGAGTTCGCCTTCATCATCATCAACGAGGCGATGGGCTCGGGCCTGGTGCCCGCGGCCTTCTCCCAGGGTGTCCTGCTGGCCGCGACGGTGAGCATCTTCCTCATTCCGCTCCTGGCCGCGCTGGCGCCCCGGCTGAACCGGCGAATGCGCCCCGAAACGGTGATGCAGGCCGCACCCGACCTTTCGGACGACGAGCCGTTCGCACGCGCGGTCATCGTCGGCTACGGCCGGGTCGGGCGGCTGGTCGGATCGCTGCTCAGGGAGCACGGCGTCGCCTTCACCGCGGTGGACTCCGATCCGATGCTGGTGGCCCAGGCGCGCCGCGACGGGGAGGCCATCTGGTACGGGGATGCGGCCAAGCCGGACATGCTCCGCCACCTGGGGGTGGACCAGGCCGAGGCGCTGATCGTCACCATGGACGCGCCGGGCAAGGTCGACGAAGTCGTGGCGGCCGCCCGGGCCCTTCGCGAGGACATGGTCCTCATCGCGCGCGCCCGCGACGAGCGGCATGCGGCCCGCCTCTACAAACTCGGGGTCACCGACGCGGTGCCCGAGACGACCGAAGCCAGCCTGCAGCTGGCCGAGAACACCCTGGTCGACCTCGGCGTGCCAATGGGGCTGGTGCTGGCCTCGATCCACGAGAAGCGCGACGAGTTCCGCCGGGCCTTCCAGGAGGCGTCGCCCGAAGGCAGGACTCGCCCGCCCCGGGCGCTGCGCAGCCGGACGCCGCAGAAGGCCTAGCCCGCCCCCGGGTGCTCGTCCTCCATGCGCTCCTTGGCGTTCAGCATGGCGCGTTTGAAGCCGAGGGGGTCGGCGATCATGTGCAGCGCGTTGGCGCCCTGCTCGCTGGCGGTCAGGATCTCGATATCACCGTAGCCGAAGATGCGGCCGAGGAAGCTCTGCTCGGTCTTCACGTCGTTCAGCTTTTCCAGCAGGGAGTCGGCCACCTGCTTGTTCAGCACGCCCTCCATCTGAAGGATGCGGCGGCTGGTGAGCACGTTCATCCGGTTCGACCAGACCAGATGTTCCCAGATCCAGAAGGACAGCGGGATCAGCGCCCCGGCCAGGAACACCCACCAGTAGGGCGAACCGGGGCCGTAGAAGATGGCGGCGATCACGGCCGCGGCGGTCAGCACGATCCACAGCAGCGTCTTGCCGAGCAGCACCAGCCAGTGCGGCCGCCCGATGACCAGCACCTGTTCGTCGTCGGCGAGCACCTTGGCCAGATAGCCGCGCGCACGGATCGCCATGGGCGTCCCTCCCTGTTCCCAAAGAGGATTATGCCCTAGCCGAACGGGGTTCGAAAGCGCGCCTCAGCGCGGGGTGACGACCATCATGTAGTTGACCGAGGCGTCAGAGGTCTCGGTCCAGCGGCCCTCGAGCGGCCGGTACTCCACCCCGAAGGGGCCGGCGATCTCGTAGGGCTGGCCCGACATGAAGCCGCGCAGCTCCTCGGGCTTGAGGAATTTGTTCCAATCGTGCGTGCCGGCCGGGATCCAGCGCAGCACGTATTCGGCGCCGATCTTGGCCAGGGCCAGGGACTTCAGGGTCCGGTTGAGCGTAGCCACGACCATCATCCCGCCCGGCGCGACCAGAGACGCCGTGTCGATCAGGAAGGCGGCCGGGTCGGCGACGTGCTCGATCACCTCCATGTTCAGGACCACGTCGAAGGGGCCGGCGCCCTGGGCCTTGAGGGCCTCCGCTGTGGAGGCGCGATAGTCGATCTCCAGTCCCTGCGCCTCGGCATGCGCCCGCGCCGCGCCGATGTTGCGCTCGGCCGCATCGACGCCGGTGACCTTGAAGCCCAGCCGCGTCATGGGCTCGGACAGCAGGCCGCCGCCGCAGCCGATGTCGAGCAGGGTCAGGCCCTCGAACGGACGCGGCGCCTTCGGATCGCGGCCGAAACGGTCGGCGGCGCGGTCACGGATGAAGCCGAGCCGGACGGGATTGAAGCGGTGCAGCGGCGCGAACGGCCCGGTGGCGTCCCACCAGCGCTCGGCCAGGGCCGAGAAGCGGGCGACTTCGTCCGGGTCGATGCTGGAAGCGGGCGTTTGCGGGGCGGCGACCATTGCGCCCGCGTGATGGACGGCCTATCGCCCGCAGGCAAGCGGTTTGGGGCTGACGGACGGCATGTCGCGACTGGTGATGAAGTTCGGCGGGACGTCGATGACGTACCTCGAGCGCATTCGCCCGGCGGCCGAGCTGGTCGCCTCCGAGGTGTGCGCCGGCAAGCAGGTGGCGGTGGTCGTCTCGGCCATGGCCGGCATCACCAACCAGATGGTCGCCTGGGCCGACCAGATCGGCCCTGCGGCCCAGGGGTTGCCCTCCAGCGACGACGAATACGACGTGGTCGTCACCTCGGGCGAGCAGATCACCACCGGCCTGATGGCCATGATGCTGCGCAGCCTGGGGGTGAACGCGCGTTCCTGGCTGGCCTGGCAGCTGCCGATCCGCACCGACGACGCGCATGGCCGCGCGCGCATCCAGGACATCAACGCCGACGCCCTGG
>CBIHLR010000154.1:0-5114 GCA_966210875.1 uncultured Brevundimonas sp.
GGCCGAAATTGACCACCGGCCGGCCCCTCCGGCCCGTCCGGTGGTCAATTTCGGCCAGCGCACGCCCAAGCCCCAGGCACCCGGCCGGGCTCCGGCCGAACGTCCCGCCTTCGGCGGTCGCTCGGCCCGCGAAGCCGCCATGGGCGGCGGCGAGCGCAACTACGCCGAACGTCCGCAGGCCGCCGGCCGCCCCGCTCGCCCGGCCGAGCCGGTCCGCTACTCGGCCCTGAATCCGCGCCCGGCTCCCGGCGCCGCCCGTCCGGGCGGTCCGCGCACCGGCCCCGGCGCCCGTCCGGGGGCCAACCAGCCGCCGGCGACCCCCGAGGTGGCCCGTCCGGCCCGCGCCGGCTTCGGCCGTCCGGCCGGAACCGGCCGCGAGGACGATCGCGACAAGCGCTTCAGCGACGCCGGCCCCGGCAAGGCGGTCAGCCGCACGCGCGGCGAGCCCAAGCGCCGCGAAGGCCGTCTGACCATCCAGGCCGTGGCCGGTGGCGACGAGGACGCCGCCGAGCGGATGCGCTCGCTGGCCTCGGTTCGCCGGGCCCGTGAACGCGAGAAGGAGAAGCGCAAGGGCGGCTCGACCGACGCGCCGAACCGTCCGCGCGAGGTCATCATCCCCGACGTCATCACCGTGCAGGAACTGTCCAACCGGATGGCGGTGCGCGGCGTCGACATCATCAAATTCCTGATGCGTCAGGGCCTGATGATGAAGATCAACGACGTGATCGACACCGACACGGCCGAGCTGGTCGCCGACGAGTTCGGCATGGCCGTCAAGCGCGTCTCCGAGTCCGACATCGAAACGGGCTTCCTGTCCGACGCCATCGACGACGAGGCGGTCACGCCGCGCGCGCCGGTGGTGGCCATCATGGGCCACGTCGACCACGGCAAGACCTCGCTGCTGGACGCCCTGCGCACCACCGACGTCGCCTCGGGCGAAGCCGGCGGCATCACCCAGCACATCGGCGCCTATCAGGTGCGTCTGGAAAGCGGCGACCGCGTCACCTTCCTCGACACCCCGGGCCACGCGGCGTTCAGCGCCATGCGGGCGCGCGGCGCCACGGTGACGGACATCGTGGTTCTGGTCGTGGCCGCCGACGACGGCGTCATGCCCCAGACCATCGAGGCCATCCAGCACGCCAAGGCGGCCAACGCCCCGATCATCGTGGCGGTCAACAAGGTCGACAAGCCGGACGCCAATCCGCAGAAGGTCGTCAACGAACTGCTGCAGTACGAAGTCATCTCGGAAAGCCTGGGCGGCGACGTCCAGATCATCGAGGTGTCGGCCAAGGAGCGGACCAACCTCAACGGTCTGATCGACGCCATCCTGCTGCAGGCCGAGGTCATGGACCTGAAGGCCGATCCGGAACGCACCTCGGAAGGCGTGGTCATCGAGGCCAAGCTGGACAAGGGCCGCGGCCCGGTCGCCACCGTCCTGGTCAAGCGCGGCACCCTGCGTCGCGGCGACATCGTCGTGGCCGGCTCGGCCTGGGGCCGCGTCCGCGCGCTCCTGAACGAGCGCAACGAGCAGCTGGCCGAGGCCGGACCGTCGGTTCCGGTCGAGATCCTCGGCCTGGACGAGGCGCCGCTGGCCGGCGACGCCTTCGCCGTCGTCGAGAACGAGGCCCGCGCCCGCGAACTGACCGAATATCGTGAGCGCAAGCGCCGCGAGAAGTCGATCTCGCCGGTCGCCGCGGTGTCGCTCACCGACATGATGTCCAAGCTTCAGGACAAGAAGCTCAAGGAGCTTCCCCTGGTTCTCAAGTCGGACGTCCAGGGCTCGGGCGAGGCCATCATCGGCTCGCTCGACAAGATGGCCACCGACGAGGTGCGCGCGCGCATCATCCACTCGGGCGTCGGCGGCATCACCGAGAGCGATGTCATGCTGGCCAAGGGCGCCGGCGCGCCGATCGTCGGCTTCAACGTCCGCGCCTCCAAGCAGGCGCGCGACCTGGCCGAGCGTGAGGGCGTGGAGATCCGCTACTATGCGATCATCTACGACCTGCTCGACGACCTGAAGGGCGTGCTGTCCGGCCTGCTGTCGCCGATCCAGCGCGAGACCTTCCTCGGCAACGCCGAGGTGTTGCAGGTCTTCGACATCTCCAAGGTCGGCAAGATCGCCGGCTGCCGCGTCACCGAAGGCGTGGTCCGCCGTGGCGCCAAGGTCCGTATCGTCCGCGACGACGTCGTGGTCCTGGAGCTCGGCACCCTGCAGACGCTCAAGCGCTTCAAGGACGACGTGGCCGAGGTCACCAACGGCTACGAATGCGGCATGCACTTCCAGGGCTTCCAGGACATCAAGGTCGGGGACCTCATCGAGTGCTTCACCGTCGAGGAAGTGGCGCGTAGCCTCTAGGTCTGGCGGCGGCGGCCCCAAAACCGCCGCCGATCGCCGCAAAGGAGGATCCATGCGCCTGATCCTGCCGCTCGCCCTCGCCGCCTCGGCCCTCGCCGGGCCCGCGCTCGCCGACGAGCATTTCTACGCCTTCGACCCGGCCAACAGCTCCGCGCGCCTGATGACGCGCGGCGTCACCTTGCAGGTCGAGCGCGGCTGGTTCGGAGCCACCCGCGTCGAGCGGCTCTATTCCACGGCCGGCGAAGGCTCCGCGGCGCTGGATCGCGGCGGCCTGTCGGACGGCGAACTGCGCGGCGCCCTGCCCGCCGGCGCGACCGAGTCCAATGTCTACCGGATCGAGCCCGAGGGCGCCGGCGCCGCGCTCGGCCGGGTGCTCTGCCCGGGCGCCCAGGAGGTTTTCCTGGTGGTTGGGCGGGTCCGTCCGCTGCGCACCCTGACCATGCACGCCATCGGGCGCGGAGCCGCGGGAACCGCGCTGCACTGCGCCACCCTCGAGTACACCTACCGCGGCGAGTGGAGCCAGCCGGACCCGCGCGACGTGCGCGGCGAAGGCCCCGTCTCGCCGCCGCGCTTCTGAGCCGGGCGAAACTGGACTCCCGCGCCGCACAGGACTAGACCCCGCGCCCCATGAGCCGTCATCGCCGCCACGATAAACCCCAGACGGGCCCGAGCCAGCGCCAGCTGCGCGCCGGCGAGCTGATCCGCCACGCCCTGGTCGAGGTGCTGCGTGAGGAGGAGATCCACGACGAGGCGCTCAAGGGCGTGTCCGTCACCGTCACCGAGGTGCGGCTGAGCCCCGACCTCAAGCACGCCACCTGCTTCGTCGAGCCGCTGGGCGCCGGCGTGGCCGAGGCGGCGACCGCCGGCCACACCGAAGAGATCATCAAGGCCCTGAATGCACACGCGAAATTCCTCCGCGGCGCGCTCGGTCGGCACATCGACATGAAGTTCACCCCTGATCTTCGGTTCCGCCACGACGAGAGCTTCGACGCCGCCAGTCGCATGGACCGGCTGTTCGACGATCCGCGCGTGCGCCGTGACCTGGAAGCCGCCGGCGAGACCGAGGACTGATGGCCCGCCGCAAGCGCGGCCAGGCCGTCCACGGCTGGGTCTGCCTCGACAAGCCGCTAGAGCTGGGATCGACCGACGCGGTCTCGAAGGTGCGCCGCCTGTTCGACGCCCAGAAGGCCGGTCACGCCGGCACGCTGGATCCGCTGGCCTCCGGCATCCTGCCGATCGCGCTCGGTGAGGCGACCAAGACGGTGCCCTTCATGATGGACGCCGAGAAGGTCTACCGCTTCTCGATCCGCTGGGGCGTCTCCACCACTACGCTCGACCGTGAGGGCGAGGTCACCGGCCGTTCCGAAGTCCGGCCCTCGGCCGATCAGGTCGCCGAGGCGCTCAAGGCCTTCGTCGGCGAGATCGATCAGGTCCCACCGGCCTTCTCCGCCATCCGGGTCAACGGCGAGCGGGCCTATGACCTGGCCCGCGACGGTGTTGAGGTTGAGCTCGCCGCCCGCCGGGTCACGATCCACGAGGCCGCTGTCACAAACGCGCCGGACGCCGACCAAGTCGAGATCGTCGTGCGCACCGGCAAGGGCGTCTACATCCGCTCCCTGGCCCGGGATCTCGCCGCTGAGCTCAGCGCGGAGGGGCATGTTTCGGCGCTCCGGCGCGAGCGCGTGGGTCCCTTCACGCTGGAACGGGCGATTAAGCTGGATTCTCTGGCCGATTTGGTGCATAGGGGCGCCGCCTCGGAAGGCCTGCTTCCCGTCGCGACCGCTCTGGACGACATCCCGGACCTGGCCGTGACGACCGAAGACGCCTTCCGGCTGAGGCAGGGTCGGCCGATCGTTCTGCTCCCCCGACAAGTCGAAGCGCTCAAGGCCCGGCTCTCCGCCGGATCCCGGATCGTTTCGGCCTTCGAGGGAGATGTCCTGGTCGCCCTGTGCAGCCTGAAGGCCGGACGGCTCGAGCCGGACCGCGTTTTCAACCTCCAATAAGGAGACCACGATGTCGATTACCGCCGAGCGCAAGAGCGCCGTCATAGCCGACAACGCCCGTTCCGAAGGGGACACTGGCGGAGCCGAGGTCCAGATCGCGATCCTGTCCGAACGGATCGCCAACCTGACCGAGCACTTCAAGACCCACAAGAAGGACAACCACTCGCGCCGCGGCCTGCTCAAGATGGTCTCGCAGCGTCGTCGCCTTCTTGACCACCTGTCGAAGGTCGATCGCGAGCGCTACACGGCGCTGATCACCAAGCTGAACCTGCGCCGCTAAGGGGCCCCGGACGACGCGGAAGAGTTTTTCGAGGCGCGGGCCATGTCCGCGCCTCGTTCCGCATCCAGAACCAGCCGCGCGCCGCGGTACGTATCGGCGCAGTACGCGAGGGCCATACCGGTCCTCTTCTCCCGGGCGGTTCGCGATGGCGCGGACGCCCATGGACCGAAGGACTGAACGCCCGACGCTCCACCCACTGATGGGACCCCGCGCGGAATCCGCCCGCGGGATACGAAAGACGAAACATGTTCGATATCAAACGCAAGACGATCGAGTGGGCCGGACGCCCGCTGACGCTGGAAACGGGCCGCATCGCCCGTCAGGCCGACGGCGCCGTGCTGGCGACCTACGGCGAGACCGTGGTCCTGGCCACCGTCGTCTACGGCCGCGCGCCCAAGCCGGGCCTGGATTTCTTCCCGCTGACCGTCAACTACCAGGAAAAGACCTTCGCCGCCGGCAAGATCCCGGGCGGCTA
>CBIHLR010000155.1:0-5100 GCA_966210875.1 uncultured Brevundimonas sp.
TTGATGATGTCCATCGTCGCCATGGCCAGGCCGGCGCCGTTGACCATGCAGCCGATGTTGCCGTCGAGGGCGACATAGGCGAGGTCCCATTCCGAGGCCTCGATCTCCTTGGCGTCTTCCTCGGTCTCGTCGCGCAGCGCCTTCATGTCCTCGTGGCGGAACAGGGCGTTGCCGTCGAAGCTGACCTTGGCGTCGAGCACGCGCAGGCGGCCGTTCTCCATGACGATCAGCGGATTGATCTCGAGCATCGACATGTCCTTCTCGATGAAGGCCTTGTAGAGCGCCGGGAAGACGAACTCGCCGTCCTGGGCGGCGGCGCCGTCCAGCTTCAGCGCCGCGTTCAGCCGGGCCACGTCCTCGCGGGTGACGCCGGTCTCGGGATCGATCGGCAGGGTGACGATCTTCTCGGGGGTGTCGTGGGCGACGGCCTCGATGTCCATGCCGCCCTCGGTCGAGACGACGAAGGCGACGCGACCGACCGAACGGTCCACCAGCAGCGAGCAATAGAGCTCGCGCGCGATGTCTGCGCCGTCCTCGATGTAGAGGCGGTTGACCTGCTTGCCGGCCGGGCCGGTCTGGGCGGTCACCAGCGTATTGCCGAGCATCTCGCGGGCGTTGGAGACGACCTCCTCGACCGAGCGGGCCAGGCGCACGCCGCCCTTGGCCTCGGCGCCCAGCTCCTTGAAGCGGCCCTTGCCGCGGCCGCCGGCGTGAATCTGGCTCTTCACGACGTAGAGCGGGCCCGGCAGCTGGCGCGCGGCGGCCTCGGCCTGGTCGGCGGAGGTGATGGCGACGCCTTCGGCGACCGGCAGGCCAAAGCCCTTCAGGACCTGCTTGCCCTGATATTCGTGAATGTTCATGCGTGGAGACCGTCGGCGATGTTCGGGGACAGGCGGGGCTTATAGGCCCCGCCTTCCGAGCGGCGCAACCGCGCAGGCCCGCCTCAGTCGACCCAGTCGCGCTTCAGGGTGCGCGAGGCCCCGATCAGCAGCACCGACGCCAGCACGTAGAAGCCCATGCCGGTGTAGATGGCCCAGCGCAGGCTCTCGTCGCCGAAGCGCGGAGCCAGCAGGTCGCTCATCCATCCGAAGTAGTAGAAGCCGACCGCGATCCCCAAGAGGTTGTTGATCAGCAGGAAGAGCGCCGAGGCGGTCGAGCGCATGGGCGCCGGGACCAGATGCTGGACCGAGGCGGTGATCGGACCGAGCCAGGCGAGGTTCAGGCCGGTGGGGATCAGGAAGATCAGGAAGGCCACGGTCAGGGCCTGGACCTGGGTCCCGCCGCCGGGCAGCACCTGGGCGATCAGCCAGTCCGAGTTCATCGCCAGGATGAAGCAGGGCGCCGAGATCAGGAAGGCGATCGCCGGCGTCAGGGGATAGGCGCCCTTGCCGCGCTTGCCCAGCTTGTCGGCGATGGCGCCGCCCAGCCAGATGCCGAGGATGCCGCCGATCAGGGCGATGCCGGCGTAGTACCAGCTGACCTGCGACAGGGTGAGGTCGAAGCTGCGCATGAAGAACAGCGGAAGCCAGCCCGCCACGCCGTAGCCACAGACGGAGGACGACGCCGCGCCCAGCGCCAGGAGCCAGAAGCTGGGCTTGGGAATGACCACGGACGCCGTCGAGCGCGCGACCATCACCGACACCCCGATCACCAGGAACAGCAGGCCGGCGAAGCCGAAGACCAGCGGATTGCCCAGCGCCAGACCGGCGAACTGGATCAGGGCGGCGAGCGCCAGGGCACCGGCGGCCAGGCCGAACATGATCTGGGCCGCGATCAGCCCCGGCCGCGACGAGCGCACCGGCAGGGGATGGGAGGCGACCGGCGCGCCCTCGACCGGGGCGGTGGTTTCCACGGCCTTGGGGATGTCGGTGGCGCCGCGCCTGGGGTCCTTGACCGTCAGCCGCAGCAGGGGCGCGACCAGCAGGCCGAGCAGGCCGACCACGATGAAGGCCGTCTGCCAGCCATAGGCGACCGCCAGCAGGCCTCCGACCAGGGTGCCCGCAGCCGTGCCGATCGGGATGCCGAAGGCGAAGGCGGCCAGCGCCCGCGCCCGCTGCTGCGGCGGGAAATAGTCGGCGATCAGCGAATAGGCCGGGGCCACGCCGCCGGCTTCGCCCACGCCCACGCCCATGCGGAACAGGAACAGCTGGGTGAAGGAGGTCGCCACGCCGCAGAGCGCCGTGAATCCCGACCAGACGGCCAGCGCCCCGGTCATGATCCACACCCGGCTGAACCGGTCCGCCAGCCAGGCCAGCGGAATGGCCAGGGTCGAATAGACCGAGGCGAAGGCGATACCGCCCAGCAGGCCGAACTGGCTGTCCGAGAGGCCGAAATGCGCCTTCAGCGGCGCGGCCAGGATGCCGATGATCTGCCGGTCCAGGAAGTTCAGCATGTAGACCAGGATCAGGACCGCCAGGACGTAGTAGCGGTACCCGGGCCGGACGGCGGGTTCGGCAGAGGCCGTGGTCATGGTTTCCCCCGAGAAACTCGTTGATCCGACCCTAGAGCGGGCCGGCGTCGCTGCAAAGAAAAAGGGCGGCGAAACCGGTTCGCCGCCCTGTCAGGCTCAGGATTCAGATGGCGATCAGTAGCGCGCCGTCAGCTGGACCGAGAAGGTCCGCGGCGGGCCGTAGAAGGCCGTGATCGAGTTGTTGAAGGTCGCGCCCGGGAAGTTGTAGCCGCCGACGCGATACTCCTCGTCCGTCAGGTTGCGACCGTAGAGGCCGACCGAGTAGTGGCCGCTGTCGGAGTTCCAGATCGCCGCCACGTCCACCAGGGCGTAGCCGTCCTGGTCGAGGATGGGATCCTCGGCTTCGAACAGGTGGAAGTCCGACCGGTAGGACACCGACGGGGTGACGTTGATCTCGCCGCCCCACAGGTCGTCGGACCAGGTCACCGCGAAGAAGGCCGAGTGCTCCGGCGAGTTCTGGAACACGCGGGTGTCGGAGATGTCGACCGGCGAGCCCGTGATGAAGGTAATGAACTCGTCGAATTCGGCGTGCAGGTAGCCGTAGGAGAACAGCGCCGTCAGGTTGTCGGTCAGCACAGCCGACGCCTCGAACTCGGCGCCGTAGATGGTCGACTGGCCGATGTTGTCCACGATCGAGGCGACGCCCGTGGCCGGCGGCGTGGCCACCGCCTGGCTGGTGATCTGCTGGTCTTCATAGGCCGAGTAGAAGACGGCCGACGAGAAGCTGACCACGCCGTCGAACAGGTCGCCCTTCAGGCCCAACTCGTAAGTGTCCACGACTTCGGGATCGTAGCCGTTCACGGTCTGCGGGGTCAGGAAGGCGTCGCCGCGCATATCCCAGCCGCCCGACTTGAAGCCTTCCGAATACGAGAAGTAGCCGGTCAGGTCCTCGGTCAGATCATAGGAAACCGACAGGCGCGGCGTGAAGCGCTCGAAGGTCTCCGAGGCGGTGTAGTTGGTGCGGGTCGCGAGGATCGGCCGCGGCGTGCCGCCGGTCAGCGGCGACCGCGTGGCCCCCAGATAGAAGGCGCGGAACACGTCGCCGGTCTTGTCGTCCGAGGTGTAACGGCCGCCGATCGACACATCGAGGCGGTCGGTGACCTCATAGGTGAAGTCGCCGAACACAGACCAGGATTCCGTGTCCACCGAGCCGGCGGCGGCGATCACCACCCCGAGGTTGCCCGCGATGGTGTCGAAGACGCCTGCCGCGGTGGCGTCGAGATAGTAGATCCCCGCCACGCCCGACCAGCGGTCGCCGGTGAACAGGGCCTGGAACTCCTGGGTGAACTGGTTGTCCGAATAGATGGCCGGGACGTCCAGGGTGGGCAGGGGGGTGTTGTCGAAATCGATGATGGTCGCCGTGTCGCCGCGGCGGACGGCGGAGATCGACTTCAGCGTGAGCATGTCGTTCACGACCCACTCGCCGGTGAGGGAGTAGCCCTCGGTTACGACGCGCTGGTCGCCGGTGATGCCCGAGCGGGTGTCGTAGACGCTGGCCGGCGGGGTGTAGCCGCCGACGAGGGAGTTTACCTCGCGGTGGCCGTGACGCGGCGCGGAGTTGTCTTCCACGCGGTCATAGGAGGCGCGGAAGAACAGGCTGTCGGTCGGGGTCCACTCGGTCGACAGGCGCCAGGCGGTGACGTCGCGGTTGTAGTGCTCCTCGCCGGTCTCCAGGTTCGTCCCGAAGCCGTCGCGGGTGTAGCGCGCGAAGGCGCCGCCCACCGACCAGGTGTCCGAGATCGGCGCGCCGCCCGAGACGACCAGGTCCGCCTGGCGGTAGGAGCCGAGCGTGGCCTGGACCTCGAACTCCGGGGTCTGGCCGATGCGGTCGGTGACGTACTTGATGGCGCCGCCGATGGTGTTGCGGCCGTAAAGCGTGCCCTGCGGCCCGCGCAGCACCTCGATCCGGTTGATGTCGAAGATGTCGAGCACCGCGCCCTGCGGACGCGCGACATAGACGTCGTCGATGTAGAGGCCCACGCCCGGCTCGAAGCCCCACAGCGGGTCCTGCTGGCCGACGCCGCGGATGAAGGAGATCAGGGTCGAGTTGGAGCCGCGCGCGATCTGGACGGTCGCGTTCGGGGTCTGCTGCTGCAGGGCGGTGATGTCGGTCGCGCCGGTGGTCTCGAGGCGCTCCTGGCCCAGCGCGGTGACCGCGATCGGCACGTCCTGGAGGACTTCCTCGCGGCGGCGCGCGGTGACGACGACTTCGCCGACCGCGGTCGGCTCCTCGGCCGGCGGGGCCGTGTCCTGAGCATAGGCGGCGGCGGAAAGCGCGCCCCAAGCGGCGCCCGCCAGAAAGGCGGTCCTGGCCAAGGTCTTCATGATGTGTCTCCCGACGGTGTTTCCGGATCGCGCTGTTTATTTATTCAGCGTTCAATGATTTTCCGGGAACCTGAACGGGATTCAGTGATCTGTCAAACCTACGGTCACGGTTGGGAACACAGAACCGCCCCGATGTCGCCGAAATGCGACAGGCGGGGCGGCAGGTCGGTAGACCCCTGCGCTAAATCACCCAGTCGTTGGCGGTGGGCTCCATCAGCAGCCGGTGGGGTCCGCGCTCGGAGAGGAGTGCGTCGGTGTCGGTGACGAAGGCGAAGGGGCCGGTGGACGGCGGCGTCGGCGTCCAC
>CBIHLR010000156.1:0-5023 GCA_966210875.1 uncultured Brevundimonas sp.
TGCGCCGCAAGATCGTCCGCGACCTGACCGGCCAGACCTTCTTCAAGCAGCGCGTCGCCCCCTTCTCCGGACGCGGGGTCGCGGATGACGACACGCCCGAGGGCGCCCGCGTCACGGCCAAGTCGGCCCTGCCGTTCCTGGCCTTCAACGGCGCCCTGCTGCTGGCGCTCAGCCTCGCCGGGGTCTGGTGGGCCTTCCTCGCCCTGTGGTTGCTGCCGATGGCGACCTGGTTTCCGCTGGTCACCCGCCTGAGGAACATCGCCGAGCACGCCTGCGTCGAGAACTCGGCCATCGACCCGCTGCGCCAAGCGCGTACGACCCATGCCAGCTGG
Source organism: uncultured Brevundimonas sp. (assembly GCA_966210875.1). Taxonomy (GTDB): domain Bacteria; phylum Pseudomonadota; class Alphaproteobacteria; order Caulobacterales; family Caulobacteraceae; genus Brevundimonas. The sequence continues at coordinate 333 of CBIHLR010000156.1, forward strand.
TGGGAGCGCGCCTTCATCGCTCCCTACTGGGTCAATTTCCACGCCGAGCATCACGTCTTCATGCACCTGCCCTGCTGGAGCCTGCCCCGCGCGCACCGCCTGCTGGCGGCCAAGGGCGTGACGAATGGCATGGAGGTGGCGCCGGGCTACATCGACGTGCTGCGCACGGCCTCGGCGAGGGCGGCGTGAGCGACAGCTTCGACTTCAGCTTCCGCGGAAGAGTCGCTCGCGGAAGCTACTGGATGAGCCTCCTGATGGTCTTCGCCATTCGCCGCTTGTTCAATGATGAAACGAACTGGCCCTGGGTGGGCTTCTCGGCGGCCTTCTATGCGATGGCCACTTGGCTTCTGGCGTCGTCCGTCGTGAGACGCCTGCACGACCTCGGTTTTTCAGGATGGTGGGCAGTGCCGCTCACCACCCTTCCGATGGTCGCTGTCTTTGCAATGCTGGGCCTAGACGCGGTCGGTCTGACCCCGTCGGAGCATCTCGCCGTCCCCCTGGCAGTCACCGCCGTATGGGGTGAACTCGTAGTGCTTGGGGGTGCGGCAATTCTGGGGTTCATTCCTGGGTCCGTGTGGCCCAATCGCTTCGGCACGCCGCCGAAGCGTGGCAGGCCTTTGGGCTGGCTTCCGAGATCGTAACGATGAGTTTCAAGCCCGGCCGCGGCCTGCTCGGCCCGCTCAAGCCCCTGCTGGGCGACTGGCGCCGTGAAGGCGAGCACAACGGCGGCCCGCTGGTGTGCACGCGGCGGTTCGAGCCCTTCGGCAAGGGCTGGGTCCGGCTGGAGGCCGTTTGGGACATGCCCGGCTTCAGCTATTCCGAGATCGCCCTGTTCGGCGCGGGGGAGGAGGGCCTGTCCTTCTTCTCCTTCACGACCGACGGCAAGCGGTCGCAGGGGCGGCTGGCGGACGGCTCCGACGTCGATGCCCAGGCCGTCGCCTTCGAGGCCCAGATGCCGCAGGGCCTGGCGCGCTTCATCTACTGGCCGCTGGAGGACGGCGGGTCCGGCTTCCGTTTCGCGGTCGAGAGCCGCACGAAAAAGGGCTGGAATCGCTTCCTGCTCCACGAGTATCGACCGGCGTGACCATCGCCGACCCATCCGCCTTCATCCGCGACAACACCCGCCTTCAGCCCGTCAGTCACACGCCCGAGATCCGGCTGTGGCTGGCCGATGAGGTCACGCCGATCTGGCGGCTGACCGAGGAGGAGCTGGGCGAGATGGGCCTGCCGCCGCCCTTCTGGGCCTTCGCCTGGGCCGGCGGACAGGCCTTGGCGCGCTATCTGCTGGATCATCCCGAGGAGGCGGCGGGCAAGCGCGTGCTCGACTTCGCCACCGGCTCCGGCCTGGTCGGGATCGCGGCGATGACGTCGGGCGCCGCCCATGTGCTGGGCAGCGACATCGATCCCTTCGCGGAAGCCGCCGTCCGGGCCAACGCCGCGGCCAACGGCGTGGCGATGGACTTCACCACTGCCGACCTGCTGTCCGGCACGCCGCCTGAGGTCGAGCTGATCTGCGCGGCGGACGTCTTCTACGAGAAGCCCATGGCCGACCGCGTCCTGCCCTGGCTGCGCGAGGCCGCCGGGCGCGGGGCGCGCGTCCTGATTGGCGATCCCGGCCGCACCTATTTCCCGAAGGAAGGCCTGGTCCGGTTGGCGGAATACCAGGTGCCGACCACGCGCGAGCTCGAGGACCAGGCCGTCAAGCGCAGCGCGGTCTGGGCGCTGGCCTAGATCACGCCGGCGCGCAGCAGGTCGTGCACATGCACGATCCCGACCGGACGGCCCTCGTCGACCACGAACAGCACGGTGATCCGCGCCTCGTTCATGAGCTTGAGCGCTTCGGCCGCCAGGGTGTCGGGCGTGACGGTCTTGGGGGCGGGGGTCATCACCTCGGCCGCCGAATGGGCCATCAGGCCTTCCATGTGACGGCGCAGGTCGCCGTCGGTGATCAGGCCCTGAAGCGCGCCCGAGCCGTCGGTCACCCCGACGCAGCCGAAGCGGCGCTGCGTCATTTCCAGGAGCGCCTGCTGCATGGAGACGTCGCCCGTCACCAGCGGCAGCTCGTCGGCCCCGTGCATCAGGTCGCGCACGGTGCGCAGCATGGCGCCGAGCTTGCCGCCCGGGTGGAAGACCCGGAAGTCCTGGGCCGTGAAGCCGCGCCGTTCCAGCAGGGCCACCGCCAGCGCGTCGCCGAGCGCGATCTGCAGGGTGGTCGAGGTCGTCGGCGCGTCCACCTGCGGCGTCGCCTCCGGCGCGTCGGGCAGCAGCAGCAGGATGTCCGCCGCGCGGCCCAGCGCGCTGTCGGCCCGGGCGGTCATGGCGATCAGGGGCGCGCCGAAACGCTTGGCGTAGGCAACGACATCGGCCAGCTCGCGCGTCTCGCCGGACTTGGACAGGGCCAGGATCGCGTCCTCCGGCCCGATCATGCCGAGGTCGCCGTGGCTGGCCTCGGTGGCATGGACGAAGATGGCCGGCCGCCCCGTGGAGGCCAGGGTGGCGGCGATCTTGCGGGCCACGTGGCCGGACTTGCCGACGCCGGTGCAGATGACCCGGCCGGTCAGGTCCGACAGCCGGCCCACCGCCTGTTCGAAGGCCTCGCCGAGCGAGGCCGACAGGTGCTCCAGCGCGCGCGCCTCGATCCCCAGCACGCGTCGGCCGACGGACAGGGCGTCACTCACCGGCGGGCTCCTCGGCCGCGAGCGCGGACTCTTCGACCGGCTCGGCTTCCTCGACGGGCGCGGTCTCAGCCGCCGCCTCGGGCGCGGCCTCGGCCTCAGCGGCGGGCGGCGCAGCGGGCGCCGGCGCGCGCGTCTCGTCCAGGCCGGTCGCCGAGCGCGGCGGCCAGACCAGGGCCAGGGCGATCAGGCCGACGGCGACCAGCCCCGAAAGCACGTAGAAGACCTTGTCCGACATGGTTCGGCCTATAGCCGCTGGCGCGGCGCCCTCCAACCCGGCGCTTGACGGGCGCGGCGGCCGGGGTCTAGCCCACGCCTTCGTCACCAAGGGAAATCGATGCCGCTTCTGATCCTGCTGCGCCACGGCCAGAGCCAGTGGAACCTCGAGAACCGCTTCACCGGCTGGGTCGACGTCGACCTGACCGAGACCGGCGAGGCCCAGGCCAGGAAGGCCGGCGAACTGATCAAGGCGTCCGAACTGCACGTCGACGAGTGCTTCACCTCGGTCCTGACCCGCGCCATCCGCACGGCCAACCTGGCGCTCGACGCGTCTGGCCAGACCTTCGTGCCGGTGATCAAGGACTGGCGGCTGAACGAGCGGCACTACGGCGGCCTGACCGGGCTGGACAAGGCCGAGACGGCGGCGAAGCATGGCGAGGATCAGGTCAAGATCTGGCGGCGCAGCTACGACATCCCGCCGCCGGACCTGGCCCCGGGCGGCGAGCACGACTTCGCCTCGGACCGCCGCTATCTCGAAGCCCAGGTCCCGGCCACCGAGAGCCTGAAGACCACGCTCGACCGCGTCCTGCCCTACTGGGAAGAGGCCATCGCGCCGCGCCTGAAGCTGGGCAAGAACGTGCTGGTCGCCGCTCACGGCAACTCGCTGCGGGCCATCGTCAAGCACCTGTTCAAGGTGTCGGACGAGGCTATCGTCGGCGTGGAGATTCCGACCGGTAACCCCCTGGCCATCGTGCTGGACGACAGCCTCGATCCGCTGTCGGCCAAGTACCTCGACGAAGAGCGGGCCGTCGCCCTGCCGGAGCTGCCATGAGCGAGACCGACGACCGCCGCTTCATGGCGCGCGCCATCGAACTGGCCGAGGGCCAGCTCGGCCAGACCGCCCCTAACCCGCCCGTCGGCTGCGTGCTGGTTAAGGACGGCCAGGTGCTGGCAGAGGCCGCCACCTCGCGCGGCGGCCGCCCGCACGCTGAGGAACAGGCCATCCCCGCCGCCGGCGAGGCCGCCCGCGGCGCCGTAGCCTATGTGACGATGGAGCCCTGCGGCGCGCGGTCGTCCGGCCGCACCTCCTGCGCCCAGCGCCTGATCGACGCCGGGGTGAGCCGGGTGGTCGTGGCCTGCGAGGACCCCTCGCCCTTCGCCGCCGGACGCGGCGTGGAAAAACTTCGCTCGGCCGGCCTCGAAGTCGAGCTCGGTCTCATGGCCGAAGAGGCCGCGGTCCTGGCCGAGGGCTATCTGAACCGTCTCAAGACGGGCCTGCCGCTGGTGCGCGTCAGCCCCGACGGCCAGGGCTTCGACGCCCGCTTCGCCGCCGCGCCCCGGGCCGACCTGGAGGCCGAACTCCGCAGGCTCGGCGAGGCCGGCTACATGCGCGTCTGGGTGCCCGAGGGCGCCCTCGCCGAAGCCCTCAAGTCGCAGGGCCTGCTGGCTCGCTGACCCCTGTGCGCGCGAGGAATTCCTTAACGCGTCATGGTTACTGTGGCGCGCGATGCAGGACCGCGCCCGCACCCATGAACTCCGCCGCCTCAGCCAGGCGGAGGCCGACGCCATCTGCGCCCGGCACGAGCGGCTGTGGAAGGCCCGTCCCGGCGGCGCGCGCGCGGTCTTCGCCTGGTGCGACCTGTCCGGCCTCAGCTTCAAGGGGCGCAATCTGGCGGACGCCGACTTCTCCGCCTCGGTCATGCACGGGACCGACCTGTCTGGCTGCAAGCTCGATAACGCCAACTTCTTCGGCGCCGACATGCAGGAGGCCGATCTGTCCGAGGCGTCGCTGCGCCG
>CBIHLR010000157.1:0-4992 GCA_966210875.1 uncultured Brevundimonas sp.
GGATGGCGGCGTTGTAGCCGCCCGGCCCGCCCCCGATGATGACGACGTCATAGGCTTGCGAGGCGGCGGCTTCGGCCATGGGAGTTTCCTTGTGGGGCGGCGCGCCGGACACATAAGCCCCCAGCGGAGGAGGTCAACTCGCGGTTCAGACCAGAAGGGCGCGGACGACGCCGTCCAGCACCTTGCGGCCGCGCGGCGTGGCGGCGAGGCGGCTGTCCGCCATCGTGAGGAAGCCGTCCTCGATCAGGGGCGCGATGCGGCTGGACAGATCGAGCGGAGCCAGGGCGGGGAGCGCGGTTCCCTCCACGGTGCGAAGGCCGAGCATGAGACGCTCTTCGGCGGCCGCCAGCGGCGTCAGCGGCTCCGTCTCAGCGAAACCGACGCCGGTCGTGGTCACGGCCGCGACGTAGTCGGCGATGCGGCGGTGCGCGGCCGTCGCGGTCCGGGCGCCCTGCAGGTTCAGGCGGCCGTGGGCCCCGGGGCCGACGCCAAGGTATTCGACGCCGCGCCAGACGGCGAGGTTGTGGGCCGAGCGAGCCGCCAGGCCGCGCGCGTGGTTGGAGATCTCGTAGGCCGGCAGGCCAGCCCCCTCCAGGACCTCCTGGGTGACGTCATAGACGCTTTCCAGGTCGTCCTCCGGCGGCGGGATCAGCGTTCCCCGGCGATGGGCGCGGCCGAAGGCGGTCTCGGGCTCGATGGTCAGCTGGTAAGGCGAGACGTGCTCCGGGCCGAGCGCGATCGCCTCGGCCAGTTCAGCGCGCCAGGCCTCGGCGGTCTGGCCGGGCCGGGCGTAGATCAGGTCAATGGAGACCCGGCCGAAGGCGGCCTGGGCGGCCTCGATCGCCCGACGAGCGGATTCGGCGTCGTGGTCGCGGCCGAGGAAGCGCAGCGCCGCGTCGTCCAGCGACTGAACGCCCAGGGACAGCCGGTTCACCCCGGCCTCGGCGAAGGCGCGGTAGCGCGCGGTCTCGGCGTCGGTGGGATTGGCCTCGAGCGTGACCTCGACCGGGGTCGTCGTCGGGAACAGCGCCCGGGCCGTCTCGATCAGCCGGCCGGCCGCCTCGGGCGGCATCAGCGACGGGGTGCCGCCGCCGAAGAAGATCGAGACAAGCCGGCGCGGACCGAGCAGGGCGGCCTGGGCCCGAAGGTCGGCGTGCATCGCCGCCACCAGCCCCGCCTGCTCCTCGGTCCGGCCGCGATCGCGCACGACATTGAAGTCGCAATAGGGGCAGATCCGGGCGCAATAGGGCCAGTGGAGATAGACCGCGACCGGGGGCGGGGCCTCAGTCAATCAGGGCGGCCTTGAGCTTGGCGAAGGCGCGGGCGCGGTGGCTCACGGCGTCCTTGGCCACGGGATCCATCTCGCCGAAGGTCTGGTCGGCGCCCTCGGGCAGGAAGATCGGATCATAGCCGAAGCCCCGGTCGCCGCGCGGCGGAAAGGTCAGGGTCCCCTCGACCACGCCCTCGACCGCCACCACCGGGCCGCCCGGCCAGGCGACGGCGAGCGCGCTGGTGAAGAAGGCCGAGCGATCCAGGTGGTCGCCCAGTTCACGCTCGACCCGCGCCATGGCGACGGAGAAGTCCTTGCCCTCGCCGGCCCAGCGGGCGGAGTAGATTCCCGGCGCGCCATCGAGGCCGCGCACCGACAGGCCCGAATCGTCGGCCAGCGACACGACGCCCGACGCCTCGGCGGCGTGGCGCGCCTTCAGCACCGCATTGCCGACGAAGGTCGATTCCGTCTCCTCCGGCTCGGGCAGACCGAGCTCGGAGGCGGCCAGAACCTCGAAATTGCCGTCCAGGAGCTCGGCGATCTCGACCGCCTTGCCGGGATTGTGGGTGGCGACGAGCAGGCGCGAACCCTTGAGAAGCTTGAGAGTCATGACCCGTTCTTACGCGCCCGTAATGCATTGCGAAAGTTTAATATCGAAAAACGATAAATCCGCTTGCCTGTTTTTCGATGTGCCCATATTGATAATCGACATGAACGGGGCCGCAACCGTTCGCAGGTGCAAAAAATGACACCGACTTAATGATGCGGCGCAACAAAAGAGCTTCAGCTCAGGAAAACGGAGAAAGACGATGCAAACCATGAACGCTTCCATGTGGATGGAAAAGATCGGCATGACCGTGATCAACGGCATTCTGATCGCCGGCATTCCCGCCAGCGTGATCGCCATCCTGATCCAGTCGTTCTAAGCCTCAGGCGTTCTGCTATGACGCCTGAGTGCGTGATCCCAGACCCCGCATGCGGTGACACCCCGGCGCCGCATGCGGTGATCTCGCGCCAGACTTTTCGCCGGGCCTGAAGAGACCTTTCGGCCATGCGCGCCCTGGGACCCGGTTCCGTCTCGAGCCTCCTCAAGATCGCGCTCGACGTGGCCTTCTTCCTCCTCTGGATCGTGCTCGGCGCCCTGGTCCTGGCGCTGATCTCAAGTTTCTTCGTGCCGCTGGACAACTTCAGCGCCACTTTCGAGGACGACGCGGGCCAGGTCCGCGAACTCGCCCTCACCCGTTCGCTCGTCGCCTGCTCACTGGTGGGCGTAATCGCCTGGATCGGAGGCTTCGTGGCCATCGTGCATCGTCTGCGCCGCATCTTTGCGACCCTGACCGCCGGCGACCCCTTCCGGCCTGAGAACACGCGCCGGCTGCGCGAGATCGGCCTGTTCCTCTCCCTCATCGTGGCGGCCCAGTTCGCCACCCAGTACGTCGGCTCGCGCATCGCACCGGGCGCCATCGAAGCGCCAGGCTTCACCCAGCTGATGACCCCCCTGTTCTCGGTGCTCGTCGTCTTCGTTCTGGCCGAGGTCTTCCGCGAAGGCGCCCGTCTGCGCCGCGAAACGGAGCTGACCATCTGATGGCCATCCGCGTGAACCTCGACCGCCTGTTGCTCGAACGCCGGATGTCCCTGACGGAACTGGCGGATCGGGTCGGCGTGACCCTCGCCAACCTGTCGATCCTCAAGACCGGCAAGGCCCGCGCCGTCCGCTTCTCGACGCTCGACGCCCTGTGCCGTGAGCTGCGGTGCCAGCCCGGGGATCTGCTCGCCTACGAGCCCGGGCCGTCCGAGGTGCTCGACGACGAGGACGAAGCGGCGGCCTGATGGTCCGCCGGACCCTCACGCCCGACGAACGCCGCCTGTGGAGCCGGGTGGCCCGCACCCTGAACCGGACCAATCCCGCCGCCGCCAGGGCCGCGGCCGAGCCCGAACCGGCCGCTCCGCCCGCCAAGACCCCGCCGAAGTTCGTCAAACCCGCGCGACCGGCCCCTCAGCCGCCCGCACCGCCAACCTCTTCCCCGCGTCCGCACCCCAGCGCCGCGCCGCATGAGCTGGAGCCGCGCCGCCATCGCCGCCTGGCGCGCGAGCGGGATCCGATCGACGCCCGCATCGACCTGCACGGCCTGGGCCGCTTCCAGGCCCAGGACGTGCTGACCGCCTTCCTGCTGGAGGCGCACGCGCGCGGCCATCGCGCCGTGCTGGTCGTGACCGGCAAGGGCTCGCGCGGCGCCGGCTCGGGCGTCATCCGCGCCTCGGCCGGCGAGTGGGTCAGCCAGCCGCCGCTGAGGGCCATCGTCAGCGGGGTCTCGCCCGCCCACCGTCGTCACGGCGGCGACGGCGCCCTTTACATCACCCTCAGGACCAGAACCTGAGGTCGGGATTGCGTTGCGCCGCCGACCGGGTCCAAGCTGCGGACCTCGCTGGAGGAATCGCGATGCGGCTGCTCGCCGGAAGTCTGAGTTTCGTCGTCCTGGCCGCGTGCAGCGGCGGCGCTCCGGCCGGGACGCCGGCGGACGATCCGGCCGGCCGCCTGGTGGCGCGCGCGATCGAGACCGGCCAGGCGCCGGCGCTCGACTACGCCTGCGACATCTGGGAGCCGGAATACAGCGGCCCCATGCTGGAGACCCAGCACGAACGCGCGGCCTACGGCGCGCTCGCGGTGACCGGCGGCCGGTATCGGCTGGCGCTGGCGGACGGCTCGGCCACGGAAGGCGCGCTGTCGGTCGGCCCGAACGCCACGCTCCGCTGGGACGGAGACCTGGGCCTCATAGACGACGCGCCCCGGCGGGTGACCGGAGCGCGCCTGACCGCCTATGACACGACGGCCAATCTCGTCTTCGATTTCGAACCGGCGACCGACGGCCCGGTGCCGCACCGGCAGGTCATCTGCCGGGCGGCGTTCGAGCCTGAGGCCTAGCTCGTCGGGAAGCCGCGCGAGCGCAGCAGCGCCGTCACGTCCGGATCCCGGCCGCGGAAGGCGCGATAGGCCTCGGCCCGGTCGATCGTGTTGCCCGGGGCCAGGATGATCTCCTTGAAGCGCCGCGCCGTCTCCGGATCGAAGACGTCGCCGGTCTCCTCGAAGGCCGCCCAGGTGTCGGCGTCCATCACCTCGGACCACAGATAGCTGTAGTACCCGGCCGAGTAGGCGTCCGAGGTGAAGAGGTGATTGAACTGCGGCAGGCGGTGCCGCATCACGATCTGGCTCGGCATGCCGATGCGCTCGAGGCTCTCGCGCTCGAAGGCGTCGACGTCGGTGACCGGCTCGGCCCGGTTGTGCAGGTCCATGTCGACCAGGGCCGATGAGAGGTAGCTGACCGTGTGGTAGCCCTGGGCGAAGGTCGAGGAGGCCTCGATCTTGGCCAGCAGCTCGGCCGGCATGGCCTCTCCCGTCTCGTGGTGACGGGCGAACTGGTCGAGGATCGGCTGGCTCAGCACCCACTTCTCGTGGACCTGCGACGGATACTCCACGAAGTCCCGGGGCGTGCCGCCCAGGCTCGGATAGGTCACCGTCGACAGGAAGTAGTGCAGCGCGTGGCCGAACTCGTGGAACAGGGTCTCGGTGTCGTCCAGCGAGATGAGCAGCGGCTCGCCTTCCGGCGCCTTGATGAAGTTGTTGTTGTTCGAGCCGACGACGTTCTTCTCGTTCCCGTCGAGGTTCGAGTGGCTGCGGTAGGTGGTCGCCCAGGCGCCCGAGCGCTTGCCCGAGCGGGCGAAGT
>CBIHLR010000158.1:0-4958 GCA_966210875.1 uncultured Brevundimonas sp.
GGCGTAGGCGACCTTCCAGGCGCCGCCGTGATGCCCATGGCCGGCGACCTTCTTTACCTTCTTGATGAGGATGGGCCGGTCGCTCAACGACATGGGGTGGGGACGCCTTCGAAGCTGTTCCGTGAACCTGTCGCGTCAAGGTTAAGGGGCCGTTGCGGTTGCGCCCGGGACCCCGCCGCCCTAGGTGCGAGGCGTGACACTCCCCGCCAGCCCCGAGACCGATTCCCGTCCCTTGCGCCGCGCGCTGTCGGGCTTCGCGACCGGCGTGTGCGTGGTGACCGCGGACGGTCCCGACGGGCCCGTCGGGATCACCGTCAACTCCTTCACCTCGGTCTCGCTCAATCCGCCCACCGTTCTGTGGAGCCTGGGACGACGGTCGGACCGCTGGCCGGTCTTCTCGACCGCCGAGCGATTCGCCGTCCAGGTGCTGGACGGGAGAGGCGAGGACGCCTGCCGCCGCTTCGCGTGGGGCGACCCCAGGCTCGCGCCCGAGGAGGTCCTGCGCGAGGGCGACGGTCCGCCGATGATCGAGGGCTGGGTCTCGCGCTTCCTGTGCCGGACGACTCGGCGCATCGACGCCGGGGACCACATGCTGATCCTCGCCGAGGTCGAAAGCTTCGAAACTCGCGAGCGCGACGGCCTTCTCTTCTTCAAGGGAAGCTACAGCCAGGCCAGGGGGGCGGAATGAAGATCGGGTTCGCAGGTCTGGGTGTGATGGGCGGGCCCATGGCGGGCCACCTTGTCCGCGCGGGCCATGAGGTGCGCGGCTTCAACCGTTCGCCCGCCAAGGCTCAGGCCTGGGCCGAGGCGCACGGCGGCGTCTTCGCGGCCACGCCCGCCGAGGCGGCCGAGGGCGCCGAGCTGTTCATCCTGTGCGTCGGCAATGACGACGACGTGCGCGAGGTGGTCACCGCCGCGATCGATGCGGCGCCGGCCAGCTGCGTCTTCGTCGATCACACCACGACATCGGCGAAGGTCGCGCGCGAGCTGGCGGAGCTGACGGCGCGCTGGTCCTGCGCCTTCGTCGACGCTCCGGTGTCAGGCGGCCAGGCGGGAGCCGAGGCTGGCCAGCTCAGCGTCATGGCCGGCGGCGAGGCCGAGGCCCTGGCCCGCGCCGAGTCGGCGATGAAGACCTACTCCAAGGCCATCAAGCACATGGGCCCCGTCGGGTCCGGCCAGCTGACCAAGATGGTCAACCAGATCTGCATCGCCGGCGTTGTCCAGGGCCTGGCCGAGGCCGTGACCTTCGCCCAGGCGGCGGGCCTCGACACCGACGCGGTCTATGACGCCGTGTCCAAGGGCGCGGCCCAGTCTTGGCAGATGGACAACCGCTGGAAGACGATGGCGAAGGGCGAGTTCGAGTTCGGCTTCGCCGTCGACTGGATGCGCAAGGACCTCGGCCTAGTGCTGGAGGAGGCCCGCGCCAACGGCTCGCACCTGGCCCTGACCGCCCTGGTCGACCAGTTCTATTCCGAGGTCCAGGCCATGGGCGGGGCGCGCTGGGACACCTCCAGCCTGGCCGCTCGGCTGCAGGACCGCCGCCGCCCGTGAGGACGTCGAGCCTCATCGCGCTCTGCGGGGCAGCCGGGGCGGGGGCGCTGTTGCTCGGCATGCTGGTGGGCGAGGCGGTCGCGCAGCGAGAGCCTGCGCCGGTCGCCCATCCGCAGGACCAGAGCATCACCCTCGCGCCGCTCGCCGTGGACGCCGCGGCCCTCCCGCGCCTGCGCGCGCGGCTGGATGAGCTGGAGGCCCAGGGCCGGTTCATGGGCGTCGTCATCGTCGCCAAGGGCGACCGCCTGCTGATGCGCGAGGCCTATGGCCCGTCCGACGCCGAGACGGGCCGGGCCAATGCGACCGACGACCGCTTCCGCCTGGCGTCGGTCAGCAAACAGTTCACCGCCGCCGCCGTCCTGAGCCTGCAGGACGAAGGGCGGCTCTCGGTCGACGACCCCGTCTGCCGCTGGATCACGCCGTGTCCGCAAGGCTGGGAGACGATCCGCCTGACGCACCTGCTTAGCCACAGTTCGGGCCTGCCGGACCTGATGGATCGCCCCGGCTGGGGCGACCGCCGGGTGGCCCCCGCGACCCTGGCCGAGCTGACGGCCGAGACCACGTCCTTCCGTCCGCGCTTCGAGCCCGGCGCGCGCGCCGACTACAACAACGCGGCCTACAATCTGCTGGCCGATATCGTGGAGCGGGCCAGCGGCCAGACCTACGAAGACTTCCTCGAAGAGGCCTTCTTCGAACCGCTGGGCATGGACGACACCGGGTCGGACGCGGACGCCGGAGGCCATGACATCGTCAAGGGCCACAACGGCAGCTCGCGGGGCCCTGTCCACGGCCCGCTGCCCAACGTCTCGATCATCGCCGGCGCCGGCGCCCTCTATTCGACCGCCGACGACATGCTGACCTGGCAGCGTGCGCTGCACAGCGGTCATCTGCTGTCGCCGGAGAGCTATCGGCTGATGATCGCCGACCATGCCCCCGCCGATCAGGGGCTGCGGCCCGGCGCGCGCCCGCGCGGCTGGGGCTTCGGCCTGTTCACCAGTGACCTGGGTTCGGGCGCCGACCCGCAGTTTCACGCCCCGCAGATCTACCACACCGGCAGCTGGGCCGGTTTCCGCAACATGGTCAGCTATCTGCCGGGACAGGAGGTGTCGGTGGTCGTCCTGACCAACAACTACCACCAGCGGGACACGGTCTTCCTGATCGTCCAGCAGGCCATGGCCGAGGCCATCGGCGCGCCGTTCCCGACGGGTCTGCAGCAGTAGATCAGGCGGCGGCGGGGATCGTGTTGACCATCCACGGCACGCCGAACCGGTCGATCAGCGAGCCATAGCCCGGCGACCAGAAGGTTTCCTGGAAGGGCATCACCACCCGGCCGCCTTCCGACAGGGAGTCGAACCAGCGCCGGGCCTGGTCGGCATCCTCGGTGTGCAGGGTGACGTCGAAGCCGTTCTTGGGCTTTTCGATGTTGGGCGCGAACTCCGGACCCATGTCGGCGCCCATGATCGCCTGGTCTCCGACCTCCAGCCAGCAGTGCATCAGCCAGTCCTTGTAGTGCGGCGGCACCTGCATGTCGGGCGGACCCTCGCCATACGGATAGGCGGCGGTGACCTTGCCGCCCAGCACCCGGGCATAGAACTCGAAGGCTTCACGGCACTGGCCGTTGAAGCTGAGGCTGGTGACGATCTTCATGGGGTCCTCCCTCCGGCGCCGACCGTGGCGTTCTCCTAGGACGAACAGGAAACACCCGATCCCGACAGGGCGGAAATGAATTTCTCGTCCGCGACCGCGTCTAGCCGGCCAGCAGCCGGGCGGCCTTCGGCGCGAAATAGGTCAGCACGCCCGCGCAGCCGGCGCGCTTGAAGCCGGTCAGGGTCTCCAGGATGGCGCGGTCCTCGTCCAGCCAGCCGTTGGCGACCGCGGCCTGGATCATCGCGTATTCGCCGGACACCTGGTAGGCGAAGGTCGGGACGCGGAAGGCCTCGACGACGCGCCGGACGATGTCGAGGTAGGGCATGCCCGGCTTGACCATGACCATGTCGGCGCCCTCTGCCAGATCCATGGCGACTTCGCGCAGCGCCTCGTCGGTGTTGGCGAAATCCATCTGGTAGGTTTTCTTGTCGCCGCTCAACGCCCTGGCCGAGCCCACGGCGTCGCGGTACGGCCCGTAGAAGGCCGAGGCGTACTTGGCCGCATAGGACAGGATCATCGTGTCCTGCAGGCCGTTGGCCTCCAGCGCCTCGCGGATGGCGGCGACCCGGCCGTCCATCATGTCGGACGGAGCGACGATGTTGGCCCCGGCGTGGGCGTGGATGAAGGCCTGTTCGGCCAGACGCTCCAGCGTCGCGTCGTTGAGGATGCGACCGTCCTCCAGCACCCCGTCGTGGCCGTGGTCTGTGTAGCAGTCGAGCGCCACGTCGGTGATGACGCCGACTTCGGGCGCGGCGTCCTTGATGGCCTTGACGCACTCCGGGACCAGCCCGTCCGGATCGGTCGCGCCCGTGCCGACCGTATCCTTGATCGACGGGTCGACGTTGGGGAACAGGGCCACGGCCGGGATGCCCAGGTCGCGGGCCTCGACCGCCGCCTTCGCGGCCTCCTTAGGCGACAGGCGGAAGACGCCCGGCATGGACGGCACCGGCACTCGGTCGTCCGAGCCGTCGTGGACGATCAGCGGCCAGACCAGGTCGGCGGGCGTCACCACGGCCTCGGCGACCAGCCGGCGGATCCACGGCGCCGAGCGCAGGCGGCGCGGCCGTGCGAAGGGGAACAGGGCGGGCGAGGGCGGATGCATGGGCGAACTCAGGACTGCAGGCGGCCGATCGGGCGTCCGCCGCTCAGGCGGACCGCGCCGACGATCGAGGTGAGCACCATCCAGAACCCGCAGGCGACCCAGGCGGCCGCAGAGACCAGCACCCCGATGAAGGTCACCATCGGGAACGACATCTCCATGTCCTGCGAGACCGCGTCCCAGGCGTCCGACGGCATGTTGGCGAAGACGTAACGGAGGATGTCGGCGAACAGGAAACCGACCCCGACCACCAGCGCCAGCGCCGCGATCAGCGCCAGTACGAAGCCGATCCAGAAGGTGCGGATCTGGAAACGGTAGTGGCTGGCCTCCAGCGGCGGGGCCTCGGGCTTGCGCACATAGGCGATGACCACGCCGATCAGCCCAGTCAGGCCCACGACGAAGGGCGCGGCGAACATCAGGGCGTAGACGACATAGCAAAGGGTGCGATCGTCGCTCGACGAAGGCGAGGCGGCTCCACTAGAACCTGCGTCCGACATGGGCGACTCCCGGCGGCCGATAGCCAAGGTCCGCCGCTTAGCCCGAATTCACGACGGCGGGAACCGCCGCAGCCAGGAACAGGATTGATGGACTTCAGCCTCACCGAAGACCAGCGCGCCATCCAGGACGCCGCCCGCGCCTTCGCCGACGCCGAACTGGCCCC
>CBIHLR010000159.1:0-4914 GCA_966210875.1 uncultured Brevundimonas sp.
CGATCGCGCGTGCCATCGAGATCGGCGAGACCATCGCCGCGCGGGCGCCGGTCGGTGACGAACTCGTCCTCGGCCTCGAAACTGTCGAGGTCGGCGGCCGGCTGGACGAAGGCCTGGGCCGGCGGCTCGGAGGCGCCGAACACGGGCATGACCGGGACCTGAGGCGCGGCGGCGACCTGCGGCGCCGGCTCCAACTGAGCCAGGTCTTCCTCGGCCTCGAAGGTCGGCTCGACGGCTTCGTGGGCGACCTGGCCGAAACCGGCGCGCTCGCCGAAGCTGGGCGCGGGTTCCTCGAAGACGGGGTCGGCGAAAGCCTCTTGCGCCGCCGGGAAACCGGGATCGAGCGTCTCGGCCGCCGGGAAGTCGGCGGCGGGTTCCCGCCAGTCGCTATCGAAGGTCTCCTGCGGGAAGGCCTGTTCGCGCCAGTCGGTCCCGGCGGGCTCGCGCTTGGCCAGCTGCTTGTCGATGCTCTCGCGGGCCTCGGCCAGAAGTTTGGCGGTGCGCTCCTCGCTCTGGCGCATGCGCTCGGCCAGTTCGCCCGAGGCGCGGTCGTAGCGCGACTCCATCTTCTCGGAGGCGCGGTTGAGCTTTTCGGCGAGATCGTCGACGCCCTGGGCGGCGCGGCGCTCGCCCTGGGCGATCCGTTCGGCCAGACGCTCGGAGATGCGGGTGATCTCGCCGCCCAGCTTCTCCAGCGCCAGCGCGTGCTGGTCGTCGGCGTGGCGCAGGCGATGTTCGATGGCGTCGGCGACGCGGGCCATGTCCGATCCCAGCGACTTGGAGAGTTCCTGCCCCATGGTCTCGACCGCCTTCAGCGCGCGTTCCTGGGATTCGGTGAGGATGTCGGCCTGCTTGCGCTCGGTCTGTTCGAGGCGGCCGTTCAGGTTCTCGGCGATGCGCACGACCTCGCGGCCCATGGCCTCGAGCGCCTGGGCCGAGCGGCGCTCGGATTCCTGGACGTGCTGGCCCAGGTCGGCGACGGCGCGCTCCACCCGGTCCATGCGGCCGTCGTGGACCGCGCCGTCCAGCCGGCGCAGCATCTCGGCGCGGCTTTCCTCGACCTTGCGGCTGAGGCTCTCGGCGAGCTTTTCCAGCGCGCCGCCCTGGCCGCCGTTGCGTTCGACCGAGCCAATGCGGCGATCGAGGTCGGCGAAGGAGCCTTCCAGCCGACGCATGGCCTCCGCGGTGCGGTTCTGGGCGTCGCCGAGACGGGCGCTGACGCGCTCAACCACGGCCTCGGCGAGACGTTCGGGCGAGGACTCCCGCTCGAACCGGTCCATGCGGTCGCGAAGGGTCGTCTGGGCGTCGCGGCCCCGAGCCTCGGCCTCGTAGAAGCGGCCGGCCAGCTTGCCGATGGCCTCCTCGATCTTGCCAAAGGCCTCGGCCTGGCGGGGGCCGACCTCGTCCTCGAAGCGGCGCAGGCGGCCGCGGCCCTCGCGCATGGCCTCGGACAGTTCGTCGATGCGGCGGTCGCGCGTGGCGTTGGCGGTGTCGGTCTCCTCCAGGCGGCGGACCAGGCCGGCCACGGCGCGGTCGACGCCGTCGATGGCGAGCGCGCTGCGGCGCTCGGCGCCCTCGATCCGGGCGCTCAGGGCCTCGATGGCCGCCAGGGCCGAGGCGGAGGTGTCCATGCCATAGGCGTCGTCCAGCCGGCGGGCCCGGCGGCGCCGCTCATGGGCGTCTTCGGCATGGGTGCGGCGCGCCAGCGGCGTGTAGCCGTCGTCCTCGTCGCTGTCGGCGATCATGTAGCTGAGCCACTCGCCGAGCGTCATGCCGGAACGGCGGGCGAGATCCTTGGCGACCTCACGGGTCTTCGGATCGATCCCCTTGACGCTCCACGGCGCCGCAGCACTCATCGATTCGACTCCCAGTCCACCCACGAGGACGGTAAACGCCCATGTCTAGGGTGTAAACGCACTGTTAACCCCAAGATGTAGCGCTGCTATCGGGTTCCTGTGGACATCCTGCCCCCGCACCGCCGCCTCAGCCCTTCAGTCCGACGAACGTGGTTAACAGGCGGTGAAGAGTTAACTTCGCGGTAAGCGTTGCCCGCGAGGAGGGCTGGGCCCATCTGGGCGCCATGAACCTGCAGGTCACCGTCGCGCTTCTGCTGTCCGCCCTCGCCTTCGGGGCGTTCTGCGCGTGGCGCGGGGCCCAGCCGCCGGACCTGATCAAGGGGCCGCGGATGGTGCCGTACCGCTTCCTCATGGTGATGTCCGCGGCGGCGGCCATGCTGTTCCTGGTCCATCTGGTGAATCTGCTGGGCTACACCACCGGCCGCTGACGGAACGGCGTCGGGGCCTGGGCCGTTGGGAGGGCGTCCTTCCCGAACACAGCCCAAGGAGCCCCGCATGGCCGACGACGTCCTCACCCCCAAGGAAGCCGAAGACGCCTTCTGGGATCACCTCAAGAAGTCCAACACCGGCATGCTCGGCCTGGACCAGCCGGGCTATCACGCCCAGCCGATGACCGCCTTCCGCGAGGAAGAGACCGGCACGATCTGGTTCTTCACGCGCGACGACACCGACCTGGCGCGCGACGTCGCCTCGCCCGGCGGCCAGAGCGCCATGTTCCACTACGGCTCGAAGGACCAGCACGTCTGGGCCTGCGTGGCCGGCCAGCTGTCTGTCCAGGGCCAGGACCGCGAGATCATTGACCGCTACTGGAATCCGGTGCTCGCCGCCTGGTACCCGGACGGCAAGGACGATCCGCACCTGACCGTGCTCCGCTTCGACGCGGAAGAGGCGCGCATCTGGGTCCAGAAGGGCGGCCTGATGCGCTTCGCCTTCGAAATCGCCAAGGCCAACGCGACCAAGACCACGCCGGACGAAGGCGGGGTCGTGGATGTGAATCTGCAGTAGGGCCTAGGCGCCCGCCAGGCACCAGGCCAGGACCGCCTTCTGGGCGTGGATGCGGTTCTCCGCCTCGTCCCAGACGGCGGACTGCGGTCCGTCCAGCACGGCGTCGGTGACCTCCTCGCCGCGGTGGGCCGGCAGGCAGTGCAGGAAGACGGCGTTCGGCGCCGCGCGCTCCATCAGGGCCTCGTCGACCGCATAGGCCTCGAAGGCGTGGAGCCGTTCCTCGTGGTCCTGGTCGCCCATGGACACCCAGGTGTCGGTGACGACGACATCGGCGCCCGTGACGGCGGCCTGCGGGTCGTCGCCGAGGCTGACGTGGGCGCCGCCGCGCTGCAGGTCATAGAGGTCAGGGTGATAGGCGCCCGGACAGGCGATCCGCAGGTGAAAGCCGAACTTCGGGGCGGCGTGGATCAGGCTGGCGCAGACGTTGTTGCCGTCCCCGACCCAGGCGACGGTCCTGCCGGCGATCGGCCCCAGCCGCTCCTCGATCGCCATCAGGTCGGCCAGGATCTGGCAGGGGTGGCTCTTGTCGGTCAGGCCGTTGATGACCGGCACGCTGGACGCCTGGGCGAAGCGCAGCACGTCCTCGTGGCTGTTGGCGCGGATCATCACCGCATCGACCATGCGCGACAGCACGCGCGCGGTGTCCTCGACCGTCTCGCCGCGGCCCAGCTGCATGTCCGAGGCGTTGGCGATGATGGCGTCGCCGCCTAGCTGGCGGATCGCCGCGTCGAACGAGAAGCGGGTGCGGGTGGAGTTCTTCTCGAACACCATGGCCAGGACACGGTCCGTCGCGGGCGCGTCGGCGTCGACCCGGCCCTTGGGCCAGCCGGCCCGCGCCTGCTTGCGCGCATGGGCGTCGTCCAGAATGGCGCGCAGCGACGCGTCGTCCAGCCGCCAGATATCGAGGAAGTGCCGGGTCATTCCCAAGCTCCGCTCACCCCGGCGAATGCCGGGGCCCAGATGAAATGGCTCTGCGTCAGCCGTAGGTGGCTCATCGAACAGTCCCGATCCGCCGGCGTCTTACGATCTGGGCCCCGGCATTCGCCGGGGTGATCGGATTGTTGGATCAAGCCGCCGCCTTCGCCCGAGCGGCGTCGAGCGCCCGTTCGAACCTGGCGATGGCTTCCTGGGCTTCCTCGCGGGTGAGGATCAGCGGTGGCAGCATGCGCACGCAGTTGTCGCCGCCGCCGGCGATGAGCAGGCCCTGGTCGCGGGCGATGCCCATGAACTCGCGGTTGTTGGGAACCAGCTTGACCCCGATCAGCAGGCCCTTGCCGCGCACGTCGACGATCAGGTCCGGGTAGCGGTCCTTAAGTCCGTGCAGCTGCTGGGACAGGTAGCCGGCGATGTCGTTGACGTTGGCCAGGACCTCGGGGCTCGACACCTCCTCGAAGGCCGCCTGGCCGACGGCCATGGCAAGCGGATTGCCGCCGAAGGTCGAGCCGTGGGCGCCGACCGTCATGCCCTTGGCCGCCTCGGTGGTGGCCAGGCAGGCGCCGATCGGGAAGCCGCCGCCCAAAGCCTTGGCGATGGCCATGATGTCCGGGGCGATGCCGGCCCATTCGTGGGCCCACAGCTTGCCGGTCCGGCCCATGCCGCACTGGACTTCGTCGAAGATGATCAGCACGCCGTGCTGGTCGCACAGCTCGCGCAGGCCCCGCAGGCACTGTTCCGGCATGGCGCGGCAACCGCCCTCGCCCTGCACCGGCTCGACGATGATGGCGGCGGTGGTCGGATTGGCGATGGCCGCCTTGATGGCGTCGTGGTCGCCCCACTTCAGCTGATGGAAGCCCTGCATCGGCGGGCCGAAGCCCTCGGTGTAGTTCGGGTTGGCCGCCGCGTTGATCGCGCCGTAGGTGCGGCCGTGGAACGAGCCGTCGAAGCCGTAAACGTCGATGCGCTCCGGCTGGCCGTTGGCGTGGTGATATTTGCGCGCCGTCTTGATGGCGCACTCCACGGCCTCGGTCCCCGAGTTGGTGAAGAAGACCACGTCGGCGAAGGACTTCTCGCAGAGCATGTCCGCCAGCGCTTCCTGGCCCGGGATGCGGAAGAT
>CBIHLR010000160.1:0-4852 GCA_966210875.1 uncultured Brevundimonas sp.
GATGGTGCGGCGGATCTCCTCGTCGCGGCCGATGACCGGGTCGATCTTGCCGTCGGCGGCGGCCAGCGTCAGGTCGCGGGCGTAGCGCTTGAGCGCGTCATAGGCGTCCTCGGCCCCGGCGGAGTCGGCGGTCTTGCCCTTGCGCAGATCGTTGATGGCGGCGTCCAGGCCGTCGGCCTTGACCCCGGCGGCGTTGAGCACGGTCTTGGCGACCCCGCCCTCCTTCGCCAGGCCCTGGAGCAGGCGCTCGGTGGTGACGAACTGGTCCCCGGCCTTCTTGGCGGCCTGCTCGGCGGCGGCGAAGACGCGGGCCGTGTCGCCGTCCAGATAGAGCTGGCCCGAGCCGCCCGAGACCTGGGCGCGCTTCGACAGCGCGGTCTCCGTGTCCGCCTCGGCGCGCTTTGCGTCGCCGCCGGCGGCGGTGATGAGATTGCGGGCCAGGCCGCCGCGTTCCTCCAGCAGCACCTTCAGAAGGTGCTCGGGCGCGAACTGCTGATGGCGGCGGGCGAGCGCCAGCGACTGGGCCGACTGGATCGCCTGCTTGGCGCGGTCGGAATAGAGGTCGAGGTTCATGCTTTCCCCTGATGAGGCGGAATGCGGCCCGGGACGCCCTCTGTGCAAGCGACGCGCCGGACCCGATGCGGTTCAGGTGGGTGTGGCCGCAGCGTCACACAAGGCCTCCGCGCATTGATCGGTGTTCTCCCGACGAAACTCATGCCAATCTGACACTTGCCGTTGGGGACGGCGCGCGGGGGGAAGCCGATGAGTGACGTCGATACAGGCCCGCGCCCCAAGCGCGCCAGACGGGCCACGCGGCTCCTGACCACGGACGACGCCATCGAGCTGGCCATGGAGGCCGAGGCCGCGGGCCATCCGGCCTCGGGCCCCGCCGCCGACCTGATCCGCACCCAGGCGCGGCTGGTCGGCTGGCAGATCGCCAGCGAGCGGGCGAACTTCAGCCTGAAGGTGCTGACCGCCGTGGTCGGGATCGTGGTCGCGGTGATCGTGGCGACCATGCTGATCTCGGCGGCCAACTATCGCGGCCTGACCATCCAGCCGTTCTCCGTGCCGCCTGAACTGGAGGCCCGCGGCCTGGACGGCTCGGCGGTGGCGGCCCGACTGCTCGACAAGCTGAGCGCGCTGCAGAACGGCACCATCTCGCTGCGGGCGCCGAACTCCTATGCGAACAGCTGGGGCGACACGGTGGAGGTCGAGATTCCGCAGACGGGCGTCTCCGCCGGCGAGCTGTGGCGGTTCCTGCGGTCGTGGCTGGGCGAGGAGGTCAAGATCACCGGCGAGCTGGTGCGCCAGACCGACGGCCGCCTCCAGATCACCGCCCGCGCGGGCGGCGATGCGCCGCCGCCCGTCCTCGGCGACGAGGCCGAACTGGAGGCGCTGCTCGACCAGGTGGCGGAAGCCATCTTCCAGGAAACCCAGCCTTATCGCTACGCCGTCTACCTGACCCGCACGGGACGAATGACCGACGCCATCGCGGCCTTCGAGAATCTGGCCGCCACCGGCGACGAGACCGACCGGAAATGGGCGCTGGCGGGCCTGAGCCTGCAGCTGCAGCGCATCGGGGACTTCGACGGCGCCATCGCCCGCGCGGAGGAGGCGCTCGAGATCGATCCGGACTTCGGCCTGGCGCGCGCCAACCTGGCCGGTGTGCTCGGCACGGTCGGGCGGATCGAGGAATCATACCAGCACGAGTTGCGGACGGCGCAAGCGCTTCGGAATGACGCGGACCTCAATCCGGAGATCAGCGCCGGCTTCATTCTGGAGATGGAGGCGACGGTTCTGGACGTAGAGCACGACCACCAGGGCGCCGCCGCGCTGCTGCAGCGGGCAGCCGAGTTCGACAGTCGCAGCCAAAGGGGGGCTGGTCTGCAAGTCGCCCTGCAGCATGCGTACCTGCACGATGTGGCGCGCGGCCGGCGAGCGCTCGGCAGAGCCCCGACAACCGAGGACTCCGAGGCCCTGCTTTCGCGTGACAGCTATGAGGCCGTCGGATGCCTGATCCTGGAAGACTGGCCGTGCTTCACGCGCCTGATGGACGCGGTGCTCGCACCGGCGCCGGCGCCAGACCGTCCTGAGGCGGCCAGCCGACAGATCTGGCTCATTTCGAACGCGCCCTTCATCGCGCTCGGACGCGCGCATTCCGGTGACTTGGCGGGCGCGCAGTCTCTGATCGCAGAGACGCCGACGGACACCTACCTCGCCGCCGAAATGAGAGGCCGTATCTTCGCCCTCTCGGGCGACGCCGAGGCCGCCGAGCGCTGGTTCGCCCGCGCCGTGGCCCTGGCCCCGAGCCTGGCGGACGGGCGCCTCGCCTGGGGCCGCGCGCGGCTCGCACGCGGCGATCACGCAGGAGCGATCGAACAGTTCGAACTGGCCGCGGACAGGGCGCCGCGCTGGGCCGATCCGCTGAAGTTCTGGGGCGACGCCCTGGCCGCCCAGGGCGAGCATCGCGGCGCAATCCGCCGGTACGGTCAGGCGATGGAGCGCGCGCCGCGCTGGGGCGCCCTGCACCTCGCGCTAGGCCGGTCGCTGGCCGCGTCGGGCCGGACCGACGAGGCGCGGGAGCGCTGGCGCGCCGCCGCCGGCATGGACCTGAACCCGGCCGACCGCGCCGAGGTGCGGCAGCGGCTGGCGGGATAGCCGCACGGGCTCAGCTGCTCCCGCCTGGCCGGGCACCGGGAACCTTCACCGTGGGCGACGGCTTAACCGTCATGCTCAAGACACGAATGAACCCGCGCGTCTTCTGGGGCGCGAGCGTGATCATCGGCCTGTTGCTGGCCGCCGCGGTGCTGGCCCCTGGGGCGTCGGACTATGTGTTCCAGGCGGCGCAGAGCTGGGTGATCGGGGCCTTCGGCTGGTTCTATGTGGCGGTCGTGGCGGGCTTTCTGCTGGTCGTGGCCTTCCTGGCCCTGGCGCCGACGGGCCGGCTGAAGCTGGGGCCGGACGACTGCGAGGCCGACTATCCGTACGTCTCGTGGCTGGCCATGCTGTTCGCCGCCGGCATGGGCATCGGCCTGATGTATTTCGCCGTGGCCGAGCCGGTGCAGCACTACGCCGCCCCGCCCGAGGTCGAGGCCGGCACCTTCGCGGCTGCGCGCGAGGCCATGGTGATCACCTTCACCCACTGGGGCGTCCACGCCTGGGCCATCTACGCCATCGTCGGCCTGAGCCTGGCCTTCTTCGCGCACCGGAAGGGCCTGCCGCTGACCCTGAGGTCAGGGCTCTATCCGCTGCTGGGGCGGCGGATCGACGGGCCGATCGGCGACGCGGTCGACATCTTCGCCATCTGGGGGACGCTGTTCGGCATCGCGACGTCGCTGGGCCTGGGCGTGGCCCAGATCAACAGCGGGCTGAACTATCTGGTCGGCCTGCCGACCGGCCCGTGGGTGCAGGTCGGCCTGATCGCCGTGGTCATGGGGGCGGCGACGGCCTCGGTGCTGACCGGACTGGACCGCGGCGTGCGGCGGCTGTCGGAGCTGAACCTGCTCCTGGCGGTCCTGCTCATGCTGTTCGTGCTGGCGGTGGGGCCGACGGGCTTCCTGCTGAAGGCGCTGGTGCAGAACTTCGGCCTGTGGCTGGACCACTTCTTCGTTCGGACCTTCAACCTCTACGCCTATGAGCCGCGCGGCTGGATGGCGAACTGGACCCTGTTTTACTGGGCCTGGTGGATCGCCTGGTCGCCGTTCGTGGGCATGTTCATCGCCCGCATCTCGCGCGGCCGCACGGTGAGGGAGTTCATCATCGGGGTGCTGCTGGTTCCGACCGGTTTCACCTTCATCTGGATGACCGTCTTCGGGAACACCGCCATCGCGCTCGACATGGGCGAGGCGGCGGGCGCCATCTCGACGGCGGTGTCGGCGGACCTGTCGACGGCGATCTTCCGCTTCTTCGAATACCTGCCGGGCACGGCGATCACCTCCACCCTGGCGGTGGTGCTGGTCGCGGTCTTCTTCGTGACCTCGGCGGATTCGGGCTCTCTCGTGATCGACACCATCGCGTCCGGGGGCGCCGACGAGACGCCGCGGTGGCAGCGGGTCTACTGGTGCGGGCTTGAGGGCCTGGCGGCCGCCCTGCTGCTGCTGGCCGGGGGGCTTGGCGCGCTGCAGGCCGCGACGCTGGTCGCCGCCCTGCCGTTCGCGGCCATCATGATCCTGCTGGCCTGGGGACTGGTGCGCCAGGCGCAGGCGGACGTCGCCGGTCGCCCTGTCGAGACCGGAGCCGCGCCCCTGACCGAGCGGGTCAAGCGCATCCTCGCGCCCGCCCGACGCCAGGACATCGAGCGCCAGATCGAACGTCACGGCCGCCCGGCCCTCGAAAGCGTCAGCGCCGCTCTGGGCGCCGGCGGGCTGAACACGACCGAGGTCGCCTCGACGCCGGAAGGCCTCGCCTTGCGGGTCCGACCGCCCGGCGGCGAAGCCTTCGCCTATGAGCTGAGGGCGGTGTCGCGGCCGCTGCCGGCCTATTCGCCGCTCGAGGCGCCGGAGCCGCGCCGCAGCAACGAGTGGCGGCTGGTCGCGTCCGGCCCCGGGGCGCGCCGCCAGGACATCACCGGCTATACGCGCGAGCGGATCATCGCCGACGTCCTGACCCAGCTGGAGCGCTGGCGCGCCGCCTAGGCCGGCGCGCACGGAACCGGCCCACGCAGCGCGGGTTGATCTCGAAACCCGGAGATCTCCCATGTCCCGCCTGCTGATCGCCCTGTCCGCCGCCGCCCTGAGCCTCGCCGCCTGTGGGCGGGCGGACGAGACCGAACTCGGGGCTCCGGCCGCCGGAGACGCGGGGGTGGACGCCTCGGCCTCCGACGGGATGGCGGCCGGCGGCGGCGCGGAAGCAG
>CBIHLR010000161.1:0-4793 GCA_966210875.1 uncultured Brevundimonas sp.
TGATGAAGGGCAAGAAGGGCCTGATCATGGGGGTGGCCAACGCCAACTCCATCGCGTGGGGCATCGCCCAGCAGCTGGCCGCCCAGGGCGCGGAACTGGCCTTCACCTACCTCGGCGAGGGGCTGGAGCGTCGCGTGCGCCCGCTGGCCGAGAGCGTGGATGCCAAGCTGATCGTGCAAGCCGACGTCACCGACGACGCCTCCATGGACGCCGCCTTCGCCGAGATCGAAAAGACCTTCGGCACGCTGGACTTCGTGGTCCACTCGGTGGCCTTCGCCAACAAGAACGAGCTTCAGGGCTCCTTCGTCGACAACACCACGCGCGACAGCTTCCTGTTGGCCATGAACATCTCGGTGTTCAGCTTCGTCGACGTGGCCAAGCGGGCGGCCAGGATCATGCCGAACGGCGGCTCGATGGTCACCATGACCTATCTGGGCTCCGAGCGCGCCATCCCGAACTACAACACCATGGGCGTGGCCAAGGCCGGGCTCGAGGCCGCGACCCGCTACATCGCCCGCGACCTGGGTCCCAAGGGCATCCGCGTGAACGCCATCTCCGCCGGCGCCATGCGCACCCTCAGCCTCGCGGGCATCTCGGGCGGCCGGGGCATGCTGTCCAAGGGCCGCGAGATGTCGGCCATGAAGGAGGACACCTCCATGGAAGGCGTCGCCGGCTGCGCCCTGTGGCTCTGCTCGGACCTCGGCTTCTCGACCACCGGCGAGGTCATCCACGTCGACGCCGGCTTCCACATGATGGGCATGGCGACCGAGGACGACGCCTAGGGCCGTCCACGAATGACGCGCCGGTAGGGGTACCGATCGCGGATGTTGGGCCCGAAGAACTGTCCCTTGGAAAAAGCCGCCCGGAAGTCGGTCACGACCTCGGGCGGAACCTGCTCGTAGTCGTAGACGTCGCCGGACGTGAACACGATGCGTAGCCGACGCTCGGGCGCATGGTAGTCGAAGCGGCGGATGACGCTTGAGGGCATGTCACTGGAAACGCGCGGAGAGTCCGCGCGATCCAGCAGCCTAGCGCATCTGCTCGCGCGCCTTGGCGAAGTACTGCCAGCCGGTCCACAGCGTCACCAGCGCCGCGACCCAGACCAGGATGTCCGCGAAGGTGACGAACGTGGGCATCCAGTTGTCCTCGGCGCCAGTCCAGATCAGGGCCAGAAGCTGGGCGCCGAGCGCCACGAGCTGCAGCGTGGTCTTCCACTTGGCCAGCATCGTCACCTTCAGCTCGATCCGGCCGGCGGTGGTTTCGCGGAGCGCCGAGACGGCGAATTCGCGGAACAGGATCAGGCCGTAGGGGATGACCACGTCGGCGCTGGTGCCCGAGGCCAGCAGGCCCACGATGGTGCCGGTGACCAGGATCTTGTCGGCGATAGGGTCCAGGATCGCGCCCCAGCGGCTCTCCGCGTGCCAGCGCCGCGCCAGGAAGCCGTCGACCCAGTCGGTCGAGGCGGCGATGACGAAGATGATGAAGGCTGTCCGCTGCAGGGCGAACTGGTCCTCGGGGCTGAGATAGGCCGACAGCAGCGGCACCCCGCCCATGGCCCCCGCCAGCATCAGGAACATGATGACCCCGGCCAAGAGCCTGAGGGCGGTCAGGAGGTTGGGGATCGGGTTGGGCTTGGAAGGGGTGCTCATGCGCGCGAGCCTATTGCGCGCGGCGGGGATCGGCTAGAGCGGATGCGCTCCCTCTCCGAGGTCCTGACCATGAAGCGTATCGCCGTCGCCCTGTCCCTCGCCGCCCTCGTCGCCCTGCCCGTCGCCGACGCCGGCGCCTGGGGCTCGTCGGGCCACCGCATGGTCGGGATCGCCGCGATCCGCGCCCTGCCCGACGACCTCCCGGCCTTCCTGCGCACGGCCGAGGCCGCGGCCGAAGTCGGCGAACTGTCGCGCGAGCCGGACCGCTGGAAGGGCGCCGGCCGCACCCACGACCGCGACCGCGACACGGCCCACTTCATCGACCTGACCGACGACGGCCACGCGATGACCGCGGCCGGTCCGCACATCAACGCCCTGCCGGAGCTGCGCTCCGAATACGAGCGGATGCTGACGGCGGCGGGCATCGACGTCGACGACGCCGGCTACCTGCCCTACGCCCTGATCGACGGCTACCAGCAGCTGGTCCGCGACTTCTCCTACTGGCGGGTGCTCAACGCCGTGGAGGCGCGCGAGACCGATCCCGGCCGCCGCGCCTGGTATCGCGAGGATCGCGAGCGCCGCGAGGCGCTGATCCTGCGCGACATCGGGGTGTTGTCCCACTACGTCGGCGATGCGGCCCAGCCGCTGCACCTGTCGGTCCACTACAATGGCTGGGGCGACTATCCGAACCCCGAGGGCTTCACGACCTCGCGCCAGTTCCACGGCATGGTCGACAGCTGGCCCTACAACCGCATCGACCTCGACGACATCTCGGCCGCAATGGGACCGGCGCGACCCTGCGCCAGCCCGTGCGACATCCGCGTGCGCACCCCGGCCTACATCCTCGAAGGCCTGGCCGAGGTCGCGCCGCTCTATCGCCTCGAGAAGTCGGGCGAGCTGGCTGCGGCCGGAGAGGAATCCCAGGCCTTCATGACCCGGCGCCTGGCCGCTGGCGCGGCCGAGCTGCGCGACCTGATCGCCGCGGCCTGGACGGACTCGGCCGGCGTGCGCGTCGGCTGGCCCCAGGTCAGCGTCGCCGACGTCGAGTCCGGCGCGGCGAATCCGTGGGATTCCCTCTACGGGACGGATTGATGATCGAGTTCGGCCCCGCCGAGCCCGGCCTTGAGTACCGCGACCGCCTCTGCGCCTTCGGCATCGTCATCCGTGACGGGCTGATCGCCTGCGTCCGCGTCGAGCGGGGCGAGCGCAGCTATCACGACCTGCCCGGCGGCGCGATCGACGGCGACGAGACCGAGGCGCAGGCCCTGGCCCGCGAGTTCGTCGAGGAGACCGGCCTGACCGTCCGCGGCGTCACCCGGCTC
Source organism: uncultured Brevundimonas sp. (assembly GCA_966210875.1). Classification (GTDB taxonomy): domain Bacteria; phylum Pseudomonadota; class Alphaproteobacteria; order Caulobacterales; family Caulobacteraceae; genus Brevundimonas. The sequence goes on from CBIHLR010000161.1 coordinate 2,972, forward strand.
GGCGAGGCGGCCCAGCGCTATCGCAAGAGCGACGGCGAGCCGGTGCGCAACCTGGCGGGCTTCTGGACCGCTGAACTGCTCGCCGAAGACCCCTCGGCCAAGATCGAGGACGACCACACACTGGAGTGGCTGGACCCGCTTCGGGCCATCGCCTCCCTGCGCCACGAAGCCCACGCCTGGGCGGTGCTGCGCTGGCTTCGCCGGGGCTGAACCTTGGCTGTATAGGCGCGTTGAGTCTCCGTCGCGAACCGCGCGACGCGGGAGAACCCCCATGGACAAGTCGAAGATGAATCCCGGCGCGTCTCAGAAGCAGGCCGAGATGGCCGGGAAGAAGACCGCGGGCGCGCCGCCCCCGGGCATGAAGGTCGGCGGCGGCAAGGAAGCCAAGCCGGTCGGGACCAAGGTCCCCGGCAAGGGCTGAGCGGAACCGCGGGGTTCGGCGCGGGTTTTTCTCGCAGAGGCGCAATGTCGCGTCCCTGACCATTCCCGAGGAGACCCCCATGCCCGATCATGATCGCGTCGAAGGTTCCGCCAAACAGATGGGCGGCAGCCTCAAGGAAGGCGTCGGCAAGATGACCGGCGACGAGAAGCTGAAGGCCGAAGGCAAGGCCGACAAGTTCGAGGGCAAGGTCCAGAACACCGTCGGCGGCATGAAGGACACGATGCGCGGCGACAAGCGCGTCTGATCCGGACCGTCCCACCACGATAGCGGCCGGCGGGTCCTCCCGCCGGCCGTTTTCGTATCAGTCCCCGCCCAGAAGGCTCTCCATCAGCTCGCGGGCGCGGGCCTCCTGTTCCGGGTCGCCGTCGCCCCAGGAGCAGTTGAAGGAATAGCTGGCCGAGGAATCGCCGGTGTCGGGGTCGCGCCGGACGTCTTCACGGCGCTGGCAACGTTCGCGTTGCGGCTGAGCGGCCGGCCCTCTCGTTACGGTCGTGCTGGCTTCGGCATGCTCGCGCTGGGCCTCCGCTAGGGCGATGTCGAAGGCGCTCTCGCCGCCCGTGCCCCAGCGATCCTCCGGATCCTCCGTGAATCCCGAGGGGGTGCGTCCCGCCAGGGCCAGACGTGCCAGCCGAGCGCGTTCCAGCCGCGCCTGAGCGTCTTCCCGGCACATCTCGGCCGTCTGGCCGGCCGCCAGCCGGTCCGGCCCGCAGATCACCCCCAGCCACCCGTCCCGACGCGCTGGCGGTGTCTCGATCGCCGTGTTGAACAGGGCGTCCGGGACCAGGGCCGCCTCGGGCTGCAGGATGGCTCGGCAGTCCGGATGCTGGCCGGCGCCCGCCTCGTTCAGGCACAGCTCCAGGGTGGCGGGTCCGCTGAGCGCCGGGGCCGGCTCCTGCGCGGCCCAGGCGAGCAAGGCGATGAGTGCGATCATGGTCCGTCCCTCCAGCCGGATGATCCCTACGGCGCCCACGCCGCCTCGCATACCGACGCAATCTGACTACCGCGCCAGCTCCCGCATGGCCGCCTCCAGCCCCTGAAGCGTCATCGGGTGCATGCGGTGCTCGATCAGCTCGTCGATCAGGCCGATCGAAGGCGTGTAGCTCCAGAAGCGCTCGGGCGTCGGGTTGATCCAGGCGACCTTGTCCCAGGTCTCGACGACGCGGCGCAGCCAGACCGCGCCGGCCTCCTCGTTCCAATGCTCGACCGAGCCGCCGGGCATGGTGACCTCATAGGGGCTCATGGAGGCGTCGCCGACGAAAACAACCTTCCAGTCGCGCGGATAGCGGCGCAGCAGCTCGGCCGTCGGCGTCTTCTCCGTGTGCCGCCGCCGGTTGTCCTTCCACACCCCCTCATAGAGGCAGTTGTGGAAGTAGAAGAACT
>CBIHLR010000162.1:0-4676 GCA_966210875.1 uncultured Brevundimonas sp.
GTCAACGGCCGTTGACCCACGCATAAGCGTTAATCTGTCGGAGGAAACCTTCTGTGATCTGCAGCCCACACCCACGCGCCCGGAACGCCGCGACTACGCGCGAAGCGATCCTCGAATCCGCGCGCGAGTGCTTCGTGGCCGGCAGCTACGACGAGGTGGGCCTGCGCGAGATCGCCAAGGGCGCCGGCGTCGATGCGGCTCTGGTCTGCCGCTACTTCGGCGGCAAGGAGGAGCTGTTCGCCTCGGTGCTCGAGCGCTGCAAGGGCGTGGACGACATTCTCTCCGGACCCAAGGCCGACTTCGGCGCCCGCATGGCCAGGAAACTGGTGGCCGAGACACCGGACGACCAGGCGCTGGCCGGGCTCCTGATCATGCTGCGCTCCTTCGGCTCGCCGACGGCGACGGAGGTGATCCGGCGCTCCGCCGACAGCCGTTTCCGCGCCGCGCTGGCGGAATGGCTCGGCCCGCCGGACGCTGCGGTGAGGGGCCGACTGTTGTCGGCGACCATGCTGGGCGTGGCGGTGAGCCGCGAACTGTCCGGCGGCTTCGGCCTCGATGAGGCGGACACGCAGAAACTGTGCGACCGGCTGGCTGCGACGCTTCAGGCGCTCGTCGACGGCTAGCTTCTCAGCAGGTTCAGCAGGCTGACGTCACGCAGCTGATTGATCACCTGGGCCGAGGCCTGGATCGCCACCTGCGACAGCTGGAGATCGGTCACCGCCTTGGCCATGTCCGCATCGGTGCGGTCGCCGATCAGCTCCCCCAGCGCGGTCTGCTGGGCCTCGTGCGCCTTCAACAACGTATCGACCCGGTTCTGGATGGAGCCGTTGCGCGCGCCTGCCTGGATCACGGTCTCGCGCGCGTCATCCAGTTCAGCCAGCCGCGCCTCGAGGAAGGCCTTGCCCGCCTCGTCCAGCTGGCCGTCCAGCGGGCCGGCCGGGCCCGTGTGGTACTCCTGGATCGCGCGGAAGACGGCCATCAGGGGCGCGCCGATCTCGTCGGCCAGGAACCCGGTGGTGAGCGCCGTCTTCTCGTCCAGGCGGGAAGTAGCCTTCAGGTCGTCGTTGACGAAGACGGAGGCGACGTCGGGCGCGGCGGCCAGATCCGACAGGGTGTCGGCCGTGACCGGCGCCTCGGTCGTGCGCGCACCGGCGAATAGGTAGGAGCCCTGGTGCTTGGCGTTCAGCCCGCCCTGGGCCGCCAGGTACTGGCCGTTCAGGTCCAGCATCAGCCCGTCGAAGCGGCCCGAGGCGATGGCCTGGCCGATGGCCTCGCGGGCGCCCTGGGCCGCGTCGGCGATGCGGTCGAGCGCCAGCGCCTGGGTCTCCAGCCGGGCCTTCACCGTCTCGCCGGTGTTGATGAAGCCCTCGATGCGGCTGCTCATCGAGCGCAGCGCCGTCAGCGTCTCCGAACCCCGCCCGAAGCCCTTGAGGTCGGTGGCGTTCTTCTGCGTCGAGATGCGGGTCTGGGCGTCCTGACCGCGGGCCTGGGCGCGCTGCAGATCGAGCAGGGCGGACTGGAAGTTGGCGTTGGTGGCGACGCGGGTCATCACATCATCCCGATCAAGACGTCGTACATGTCCTTGGCGGCCTGGATCATCCGGGCCGAGGCGTTGAAGGCCTGCTGGTAGGTGGTCAGGTTGACCAGCTCCTCGTCCAGGTTCACGCCCTCGTAGGAGGCCTGGCGCTGGCGGGCTTCGACCTGCACCGCCTCGGCGGCCTTGGCGCGGCTTTCGGCCGAGGCCGCGCGCGAGCCGATGTCGCCGGACAGCTCCGAGGCGTAGCGCGAGATGGTCATCGAGCCGCCCGACGACTGGCCGGCCGGATCGAAGCGGGCCGAGGCCTGGCCGGCGTCGGCGAGCGCCAGGGCTCCGCGACCGTCGCCCGCCGACAGGGCCGGCACGCCGGCGGCGGCCGCCAGATCGATGCGCGCCAAGGCCAGCCGGGCCGGCGAGGCGGCGATGTCGGTGCGGATCGAGAAGCCGTCGATGCGCGAGGCCCGCACGCCGCCGCCGATCCCGAACAGTTCGCTCAGCGAGACACCCGACGGCACCTGGGTGGTGGCGTCGGCGGCCACGGTCATGGAGACCGCCTGGCTGCTCGTTCCGGTGAAGCTCATCCGCCCCTGGGCGTCGAGCGAAAAGGTCCCGAACCGGCCCACGCCCGTGGTCACGGAGTTCAGGGCGGCCAGCAGGTCGTTCACCGTCCCGCCCGCCGGCACCTGCACCGACAGGTCGCGCAGCCGCGCCCCCGCAGCATTGGAGAAGCGGAAGGTGATGCTCTCCCCGGTGGTGAAGCCGTGCGGCGAGGCGCCCGTCAGGCCGGTGTCGTAGATGGCCGGCCGGTCGGAGCGGACCAGGTCGTTCAGGCCGAAGAAGTGCGAGAAGCCGCGCCCGGCCTTGTCGCTCGGCGCCCCCGCGTCGTCCGCGATGGCGATCCCGTTCGAGCCCGTCCCCTGCAGGCTCAGCACGCCGTTCGAGAAGCTCGCCGTCGCCGCCCCGCCCAGCTGGGCGTTCAGGGTCGCCAGGAAGGTGGTCGGCGTGGCGGCGGCGCCATTGATCGTCATGGACCCGCCGGCGAAGTCGATCCGCGCCCGCGAGACGATGGCGCCGGCCGCATTGGTTACGGCGATGGTGGTGGTCCCGGTGAAGCCGGTCAGCGCCGCCTCCAGCCCCGTGCCCACGTTGCGGCCCGTCAGCTGGTTGGGCGCCGGGACCGAGGTCGAGGTGTTGTGCGCCCGGTTCAGCTCGTCGGCGACCTTGGAGACCAGCTCGGCCAGCCGCTCGGCCGCCGCCGGCGCCTCCTTGTCGCGCAGTTCCAGCAGGCCCCTCAGCTCGCCCGAGCTCAGGTGGTCGATCAGCGAGCGCTTGGCCCCGCGCGGCTCGGTCAGCCACACCTCGTCGAAGACGGTCTCGGCGTTCACCGAGCCGGCCCGGGTGTAGCCCAGGGTCGCGGCCCCGTCGCCGGCCAGCAGCATGCCGTCGCCGGTGCGCACCTGCACCCCGCCGACCGGCCGCACGGACACCCGCACGTCCAGGATGGAGGCCAGTTCGTCGATCAGCCCGGCCTGGGCGCTCTCGGCGCCGGAGGAGTCGCCGCCGTTCACCGCCGCCCGGCTGATCTCGACGTTCAGCGTCTCGATCTGCTGCAGCAGGTCGTTGGCCCGGTTCACCGCCGAGGCGATGCGGGCGTCGGCGTCCTCGCGCACGGCCTGGATCTGCGTGCCGATCCGGCCCGCCTCGTCGAACAGGGCCTGGGCCTGCGACAGGGACTGCTGCCGATAGGGGCTGGAGACCGGGTCCTCCGACAGGGCCGCGAAGGCCGAGAACAGGCCGTCGATCTGGCCGAAGAAGCCGCCGTCCCCGCCCGGGTCGCCCAGCATGGCCTGGATGCGGTCATAGAGTTCGTAGCGCACCCCGTGCCGGCTCGCGTCCGCCTCGGCGGTCAGGCTGGCGGCCTGCAGGAAGCGGTCGGTGGCCAGCCGGATGCGCGCCACCTCCACCCCCGTGCCCACCCCGTAGGACGAGGTCGCGACCTGGTCGGCGATCTTGCGGACGTAGCCGGGCGTGTTGACGTTGGCGACGTTGTCCGAGACCACGCGGAGCTGCGCCTGGGCCGTCATCAGCCCGGAGGAGGCGCTGTTCAGGATCGTGGTCAGGCTCATGACGCGCGGCCGATCGGCAGGACTTGCGCGAGCCCCGGCGGATTCTGCCGGGCGACGGGCGACGGGTGAACCGCCAAGTCTTTGACTGACGGCGACTTTCTTGTTCCGGCGAACCGGCTCGTGGTTAATGTCGCAAGAGCCGTGCCGACCTGTCCTCGCCCGCAAGGGGGAGCCGCGGGCCTACGGAAACCGCTCCGCCGCCCCGTCCGGCAGGCCGGCCCAGCGGCGCCACTCCTCGCGGTGCAGGGTCGCCATGCCAGTCCAGCTGTGCCAGCGGCTTCAGCGAGCCGTCCTCGTTCCACAGTTCCCCGGCCCAGGGGTGGCCCAGCTCGGCCGCCCGCGCCCGGTCACGCGCCGCCGTCTCGGGCCCCATGTGCTCAGCCCGCCAGTGATAGAGGAATGGAACCTGCCACAGGGGCGCCCCGTCCATCTCCTGGCCGGTCATCAGCCGCGCCAGGTCCTCGGCCAGCTCCCGCACCTCGGCCAGGCGGATCCCGTGCTCGTCCCACCTGGTCTGGGCGTAGCGGTCCCAGCCCTCGACCGGCTCCGGCGCCGGATCGGCCGCCTCGCGCCGCCGCCAGCCCTCCGAGGCCCGCCGCCGCCAGACGTTGGCCAGCCCCACATTGTACCGCCGCGCCACCGACGCCGCCGTCTCGCCCCCTTCCCACGCCCGCCGCACCTCGTCCCAGGTGTCCTGCGAGCGGACCTTGCGCGCTGTCCCTTCGAGCATACCGGGAAGCTAAGGGCGGGGTGCGGCAGAGGCGGTCGCAGCTACAGACTCTCCCCGGTCCCGAGCGTTGCGCGCCATGCCCGGAAACTCAGGCAGCCACGGCTCGCGGCGCACGACCCAGTTCTCATAGGTCGGGGTGAACAGGCCGGGCTCGTCCAGCGCGCCCAGGTGGACCTCGATCTCGTCGCCGAAGCGCGCGAACACCGAGGAGCCGCAGCGCGGGCAGAACCGCCGCCCCCGATACGCCCGCGTCTCGCCCTCGACCGCCACCGCCCCCTCGGGA
>CBIHLR010000163.1:0-4613 GCA_966210875.1 uncultured Brevundimonas sp.
CGACGCGGCCCATTCGACCAGCCCGCAGCTGGGCCAGGGGGTGAACATGGGCCTGCTGGACGCCTGGGCGCTCGACCTCGCACTGGCGGAGCACCGCGACCTCGACGCGGCGCTGACGGTCTACGCCGGCTCGCGCTGGCTGCACGTGCGGCTGTATCAGTCGTTGTCCTGGGCCTTCACGCCCTTCTACCAGTCCGATGACCCTATCCGGCCGGCGGTCCGCGACCACGTGCTGGGCTGGGTCAGCCGCATCCCGCCGAGCCCGCGCCTGCTGGCCGCCACGGTGGCGGGCCTGCTGCTCGACCCCAGGAAGAGCCTCGGCCTCAGCTGACCTTCACCAGCCGCAGGTCGTGGAAGTCGTAGGAGAAATCCGCGTCCGGAGAGACCGCCCGCATGGTGGCCCGTACGGGACGGCCGTTCTCCAGTTCGAAGGTGACGAAGGTGTCCTCCTCGCGCCGGTCGGGGAAGCGGGTGCGCATCGTGTCGCCCGCGTACGGCTCCAAAGGTCCGGCAAGGGCGGGCGTACGGGTGAAACGGATTTCGAGGACGCCAGGACCGGGTCCGGGGCTAGGCCGAGTATGATGGACTTCGATGTCGCCGTACCAAGGATCTCGCCAAGTTCCGGCATAGGCCTCAAGCGGCAGAGATGGCCATGACGTGCGAAGTTGAGCAGCCATAATGGCCTCGGCGGCTTCAAGCGAGCGGGCGGCGCCCTCGCCCTCCAGCCGCTTGGAGTCCGCGATCCAGTCGAAGCCGGCCTTGTCCATGGCGATGTCGGTCAGGCCTGAGCGCAGCGCGCGCAGCAGGAAGCTCTCCTCGGCGTTGGAGAAGATCGACACGCCCGTACGCCGGCCCGGGATCAGCAGGGTCGCCGAGATGCCGCCGGGCGAGCCGCCGCCGTGGCTGACCAGCCGCTCGCCGCGATAGTCCTGGACCGACCAGCCCATGGCGTAGGTGCTGGCGATGGCGCGGCCGGGGAGTTCGGCGGTCGGGCCGGGCGAGGAGTTGGAGATGATGTTGGGCCGCCACATCTCGGCGGACCGAGCCTCGGACCACAGGCGGTTCCCCGACGGCGCGACGCCCTGCGCCAGCTGGGTCTTCATCCACTCGGCCCATTCGACGGGGCTGGTGCAGACGCCGCCCGCGGCCCCGGCCGAATCCCAGTTCCAGATGCCGGGAATGGTCTCGGACAGGAGCGTCATCGGCCCCTGATAGCGCAGGGGCGGTCCGACCCGGCCGTGCGGCAGGGCCGACAGCTCGGTCTGCGCCATGCTGGTCAGGGGCACGGTGCGGGCCATGCCGAGCGGATCTAGGATGCGGGCCTGGAGCACCTCCTCCCAGGGCCGGCCCTCGACGGCGGCGATGATCTCGCCGGCCACGACGAACATCAGGTTGCAGTAGTGATACCCGGCGCGGAAGCCGTGCTCGATCGGCACGTGCGGGACCGCCGCCATGATCTCGGCGCGGGTCCGGTCCGAATTGGGCCAGAACAGCAGGTCGCCGGCGCCCAGCCCAAAGCCCGCGCGGTGGGACAGGGTGTCCCGGACCGTGATCAGCTCTCCGATCACCGGATCCGACAGGGTGAAGCCCGGCAGATAGGTCCGGACCGGCGCGTCCCACGCGACCTTGCCCTCGTCGACCAGCATGGCCAGCAGGGCGGCGGTCATGGCCTTGGTGTTCGACGCCACGGCGAACAGGGTGTTTTCGTCGGCCGGCGTCTCGGTTCCCTGACGGCGGACGCCATAGCCGCGGGACATGACCGTGCGGCCGTCCTTGACCACCGCGATCCCCAGCGCCGGCTGATCCGGCCAGGCGGCCATGGCCTGACGCACATAGGCGTCGACGGCGTCGGCCAGGGCCGCGTCCTGATCCTGCGCCTGCGCAAACCCGCTCCAGCCGACCAGCGGCAGGGCCGACCCCGCGGCCAGCACCCCACGACGCGTCACGCGCGACAGATCAAAACCGGACATGAAGACGCTCCCGACACTTCCAGCGCCGGACCCTAGCCCAGCGGCCGCGCGCCTGTCCCGCGCCGATTTCCAAGATCGGTGTCGCGGCTCGTTTCACAGCGACAGGGCGACACAGCGACACCCGATATGTGCAAATACAATCGCTTGCAGGACCCTCAGGCCACGGTAGCGACGGATTATCGGAAATCACGACCAGAGCCTCAGCCGCGGACCCGACAGCCCGCACGCGATGATCCCACCGCCACGGCGGAGGAGCATAAACAGCCGCGTGATTGAGCCTGGCCGCTGAACTGGCGCGCCTTTTCCTGGCGAAAAGCGAGAATCCAGCCCCCGGTCAGTCGTCCTTCGGCCTGACCAGCGAGCCGGTCACCCAGCTGACCGCGCCGGTGACAATGGCGCAGCCGACGCCCGGCCACAGGCCGTCGACCACGAAGCCGCCGAGCAGGCTGGCCACGATGCCGATCATGGCCGCGTTCACCACCAGCAGGAACAGGCCGAAGGTCACGAGCGTGATCGGGAAGGTCAGGAAGACCAGGATCGGCCGCACGAGCGCGTTGACGATCCCGAGCAGCAGCGCCGCGGCAATCAGGCTGCCGGTCGAGAGCACCTCGACGCCTGGGACGATCTCGGACGCCAGCCAGAGCCCGAGGGCGGTGAAGACGGCCTGGAGCAGGAAGGTCAGCATCGCCCTAGCTCGCCGCGAATTCCGAGAGCGCGTCCAGGAGCGCCCGGTTCTGGTCCTCGGTGCCCACGGTGATCCGCAGGCAGTCGGTCAGGCCGTAGCCGCCGACGGGGCGCACGATCAGACCGCGGGAATGCAGGAAGACGTCGGCCGCCTGGGCGTTCAGGCGCTCGTCGGGAAAGCGGACCAGCACGAAGTTGCCGGCCGACGGCAGGACGTCGAAGCCGAAGCCCTTGATGGCCTGGGTCAGGCGCGGGAGCCACTGGCGCACGAGCGCCCGGGACTTCTCGACGTGCTCGGGGTCGGACAGGGCGGCCAGCGCCGCCTCCTGGGCCGGGATGTTGTTGTTGAAGGGCAGGCGCACGCGGTCGACGGCCTCAGCCACGGCCTGGGGCGCATAGCCCCAGCCGACGCGCAGGGCCGCGAGGCCGTGGATCTTGGAAAAGGTGCGCGTCACGACCAGGTTGGTCGACGAGCGCGCGAGATCGATGGCGCTCTCCCAGTCGGGCTGTTCGACGTATTCGGCATAGGCCTCGTCGATCACCAACAGCACCCGCTCGGGCAGGCCGGCGTGCAGGCGGCGGATCTCCTCGCCGGAGTTCCAGCTGCCGGTCGGGTTCGAGGGGTTGGAGACGTAGACGATCTTCGTCCGCTCATCGACCGCCTCGAGCAGGGCGTCGACGTCGACGCGGTAGTTCGGCTCGGGGACCAGACGGATCTCCGCCTGGTTGGCCTTGGCGGAGATGCGGTAGGCGAGGAAGCCGTACTGGCCGGTGACGATGTTGTCGCCTGGCGTCAGAAAGACCTGGTTGATGAGGGCGAAGACCTCGTCCGATCCATTGCCGAAGATCAGCCGCTCGGGCTCGATCTGATGCTGGTCGGCCACGGCCTGGCGCAGCTTGGAGGCGCGGCCTTCGGGATAGAGGTGGAGGCGGTCGACCGCGGCGGCGAAAGCCTCGCGCGCCTTCTCGCCGGGACCCAGCGGGTTTTCGTTGGAGGACAGCTTGATGGGCTCGGCCACGCCCTCGATCTTCGACTTGCCGCCAACGTAGGGGGCGATGTCCAGGATGCCGGGCTTGGGGGAGGGGGTATCGGTCATGCGCGCCTCTTAGCGGACGCGGGCTCTAACGCCAAAGCCTCAGGCTTCGATCAGCGGCACCGCGCCGATGACGCCGGACAGCCGACCGGGCGCCTGGGCCAGCCGGTCGTCGTGGGGCTGGACGTAGCCGTCGAGCGCGAACAGCCGCATGCCGCCCGTCGCCAGCGCCTGTCGTCCCGACAGTCCGAGTTCGGCCAGCCGCGCCTCGATCACCGCCGGCGCGGCGGCGGAATCGGTGATCCACCAGGTGCGGTCCGCACCCGACGGCTCGCTCCACAGCGGCGCGACCGCGAAGGCGACCGGCTTCAGCCCGTCGCGGCCCAGGAAGTCGTCGATCACCGACAGCTTCGGCTCCGCCAGCAACCGCGCCCACCAGGGGTCGCGCTCCATGGCGATCACGGCCCGGCCCCCGGAGCGGCAGGCCGCCAGGGCGGCGCGCGCATCGTCCGCCTGAAAGATCTTGGCCGTACCGCCGAAACGGCCGCGCGCCAGCACCTCGGCCCCCGGTCCCCAGGCGCCGACCATAACGGGCCGGGCCGCCGCCTCGATCTCGCGAAAGATCGCGGCGACCAGCGAGGGCGGAACATCCATCCGCTCGGCGCAGGCCTGGCGGATGGCGCGGGCCGATACGTCCGGCGAGGTCAGGCGGCCGGCCCGGTCGAGCAGCAGGGCGTGGGCGGCGGCGGCCAGGCCGGTCAGGTCCGGAAGGTCCTCTTCCATTTCAGAACAGCTTCGGCGCAGGGCCGAGGTCGACGACGCCGACGCGGGTGCGGCCATCGGCGAAGCGGAACGTCAGGTTGGTGTCGCCGCGCAGCCCCGAAGTGATCTGGACGCCGAGGCGAACCGCGGCGGCGTCCAGATC
>CBIHLR010000164.1:0-4522 GCA_966210875.1 uncultured Brevundimonas sp.
ACCGTCTCGCTCCGCGAGCCACCTTCTCCCCCGCGGGGAGAAGGGAGCTAGACGTCGAACCTCACCCCCTGCGCCAACGGCAGGTCGGTGGAGAAGTTCACCGTCTGGGTCTGGCGGCGCATGTAGGCCTTCCAGGCGTCGGAGCCGGATTCGCGGCCGCCGCCGGTTTCCTTTTCGCCGCCAAACGCCCCGCCGATCTCGGCGCCCGAGGGGCCGATATTGACGTTGGCGATGCCGCAGTCCGATCCCCAGGCCGACAGGAAGGCCTCGGCCTCGCGCAGCCGGTCGGTGAAGACGCAGGAGCTGAGGCCCTGGGGCACGGCGTTCTGGAGCGCCACCGCCTCGTCGAAGTCGCGGTAGCTCAGGACGTAGAGGATGGGCGCGAAGGTCTCGTGCATGACCACCGGCGTCTGGGCCGGCATGCGGACGATGGCTGGGCGGACGTAGACGCCGGCGCGGTCGAGGCGGTCGCCGCCGGTCAGGACCTCGCCGCCTTCGGTGCGGGCGCGATCGAGCGCGGCGGCGAAGTTGCGGGCCGCGTCGTCGTCGATCAGCGGCCCGACCAGCACGCCCGCCTCGCGCGGGTCGCCGATGGGCAGGGTCTCATAGGCCTTGGTCAGGCGGGCGATCAGGGTGTCGGCAACGCTCTCGTGGACGATGAGGCGGCGCAAGGACGTGCAGCGCTGGCCGCAGGTGCCGACGGCCGAAAAGGCGATGGCGCGCACGGCCATGTCGAGGTCGGCGCTGTCGGTCACCACCATGGCGTTGTTGCCGCCGAGCTCCAGCAGCGAGCGGCCGAGACGGCCGGCGACCGTGGCGGCGACGGCCTTGCCCATGCGGGTCGAGCCGGTGGCGGAGATGAGCGGGACGCGCGGATCGGCGGCCAGGGCCTCGCCGAGGTCGCGCTCGCCGATGACCACCTGGGACAGGTTGGCCGGGGCGTCTCCGAAGCGGGCGGCGGCGCGCTCGAACACCGCCTGGACGGCGAGCGCCGTCAGAGGCGTCTTCTCGGACGGCTTCCAGATCACCGGATCGCCGCAGACGAAGGCCAGCGCCGCGTTCCAGGCCCAGACGGCCACGGGGAAGTTGAAAGCGGTGATGACGCCGACGGGGCCCAGCGGCTGCCAGGTCTCGCGCATGTGGTGGCCGGGACGTTCGCTGGGCAGGGTCAGGCCATAGAGCTGGCGCGACAGGCCGACGGCGAAGTCGCAGACGTCGATCATCTCCTGGACCTCGCCCAGACCCTCGGAGGCGATCTTGCCGCATTCCAGGGTGACCAGGGCGGCCAGGTCGTCCTTGGCGGCGCGCAGCTCTTCGCCGAGCAGGCGGACCAGTTCGCCGCGGCGCGGGGCCGGCACGCGGCGCCAGGCGCGGAAGGCCTCGCCGGCCCGGTCGAGAACGCCGGACAAGTCCGCGACCGGCGTCAGCGGCGCGCGGCCCAGTTCGGAGCCGTCGACGGGGGTGAAGGACGCAAGTCCCTCAGCGGGTCGGGCGACGCCCAGACGATCGAGAATGGCGGCGGCGTGGGCGGCGGGGGTCTGGCTCATGGCCTCCCCTTAGTGCGGCGCAGAGCCGAGGGGAACAGGGGCGGCCCGCAGCCGTTTCCAGCGCATCCATCCCAAGCGAGGAGAGACGCCGTGAAGATCAACGAAGTGATGTCGCGCGACGTGGAGGTCGCCAATCCGCAGGACACGATCCAGTCGGTCGCCCAGCGCATGGCGAAGGGTGACTTCGGTTTCATGCCGGTCTGCGACGGGCAGCGCCTGCAGGGCACGGTGACCGACCGCGACCTGACCGTGCGCGCCCTGGCCGAAGGCAAGTCGTTCGACACGCCGGTGGCCGAGGTGATGAGCCGCGACGTCCACTGGCTGCGCGAGGGCGAGGACGTGAAGACTGCGCTGGAGTTCATGGGCGACAAGCAGATCCGCCGCCTGCCCGTGATCGACGAGTCGGACCGGCTGGTCGGAGTCGTGGCCCTGGGTGACCTGGCCCGCACCGGCAAGGACCGGCACGCCGGCGACGCGCTCCAGGACATCTCCAAGCCCTGAGGCCGGTAACCGCTCGTTCACCGCGAGGCTGAACGGGATTTCAACGCCCGCGCGCCATGCTGACCCTTCGGACAAGGGGACATCATGGCGCGCGCGCAATTCCAGCGGGGTCAGAAGGTCTGGGTCGAGTGTGTCGGCGCCTGGGCCACGATCGAGCACATCCAGCCGGTATGGGCCAAGGGCTTCGCCGAGCCCGTGCGGGTCACCTACGACGTCGGCCTGGGACGCGAATTCCTGGCGCACGAACTGATGTCGCCCGAAGACGACCCCGCCGCCACGGACGTGGGCGACTGGCGCCTGATGCGGGCGCGCAACAAGTGGCAGATGGCCGAGGACGTGCCGCACCACCCCTATCCGGGCACCTATCCGGTGGTGGTGACCGACCCGCAGGACTGGGGCGGCTGGCGCGTGCCCGGCGCGGAATATGACCGCGACCCGCTGCGCATCGAGTTCCAGGCGCGCCTGATCGCCGCCTCGCCGCGGCTGATGAAGCTGGCCGAAGAACTGATCCAGAGCGTCTCGGAAAGCCCCGACGACGCCCCACCCGAAATGCTTCGCCTGGCCCGCGAGGCCCGCGACACGCTGAAGTCCGTGACCGAGGTCCTCGCCCCGCCCGTGGACGCCAAGCCCCGCGCCGAGGGCGAAGCCGCCTGATTGCGTCCTCGACACGAATCTTCGGCGCGGCCTAGGATTCTGAATCGAGGGCGAATCAAGGGAGAGGCGCGTGCCCGAACGGCGCGGAGCACAGCCTGGACGGCGCGCGAGCGACGCCTCGGCTTCCCGCGCGCCGAGCATGATGCCGAGCTGGGTGCGGATTTCGATCCTCGCCGCGGCCGTGCTGCTGGCCGCCTACAGCGCGCTCTACGCCCGCCAGATCACCGAAGGTCCGCGCGACGAGGGCGCCCAGGCGGCGCGTGAGCTGTATGGCCAGGGGGCCCTGGCCGCGGCCCGAATGGCCGCCTTGCTGGGCCCGGTCGACGCGGGGCTCACCGCCGGAGCCGACGCCCTGCGCGAAAGGCCGACCCAGCCTCTGAGCGCCGCCGAAGAGGCGCAGCGGCTGGCGCAGGGCCGCTCATCCCTCGTCAGCGTCGTCGACGGCAACGGCAATCCCGTGGCCAACACGGGTCGAGGCCCGCCGGTCGAACTGGCCTTCCCGCCGTCCGCCGGGACCGCGGTCGCCGCCGGACCGGAAGGCACGCTGCTGCGGGTCCGACGCGTCTCCGAAGACCGCGGCCTCGTCGCCATGGTCGATCCCTCGGTCGCGCTGTCGGGCGTGGAGGGGACCGGCTACGTGCTGATGGACCGCGCCGGAACCATCCTGCTGGCGCGCGGCGTGGAGGTCAGCGGGCCGGTCGCGGCCGCCCTGTCCGTGGACCCCGAACGGCTGACCCAGGCCGCGACCTCGGCCACGGTGCTGGCCGGCGCGATCGGCGACCAGGCGGTCAGCGTCGCGGCGGCGGAGGTCGAGGGCGCGGACCTGATGGTCCTGGCCGTCAGCGACGGGGCGCCGGTGGTCAGCCTGGCTTCGATGCTGAACAGCGCCTGGATCCTCGCCGGACCGCTGGCGATCGGGCTGGGCCTGACGGCCCTGTTGATCCTGCAGAGCCGGCGGGCCGGCCGCATCCAGGCCGAGACCGAGCAGCGCTTCCGCATGGCGGTGGAGGCCGCGCGCTGCGGCGTCTGGGAATGGGACCTGAACCGCGACCGGGTCGAGCTGTCGGAGCAGATGGCGGCCATGCTGGGCTGGCGCGGCGGCCGCGTGGCCGATGGCGACGACATCCTGGGCCTGCTCTCGCCGGAGCATCAGGAGCGGCTGCTGCACGCCCTGCGCCAGGCGGCCGCCTTCGGCCAGTTCGAAGTGGCCTTCCGCATCGCCCATCCTGACGGGCGGGCCCGCTGGATCGAGGCGCGCGGCCAGGCCGCCGGCCCGCGCCTGGAACACGGCTACGAACAGCTGGTCGGCGTGGCTCTGGACGTCACCGAGGAGCGTGTCTCGAAGGCCCGGGCGATGGCGGCCGAGCGCCGGCTGCGCGACGCCATCGACAGCGTGCCGGGCGCCTTCGTCCTGTTCGACCGCCACGACCGGCTGATCCTGTGGAACCGCGGCTTCATGGACAGCTTCTCGATCGACGAACGGGCGCTCAGGCCCGGGGCGGCGAAGGACACCCTGACCAAGATCGCGTCCCTGGCCATCAAGGCCCAGCACCCTTCGCCTGACGGACGCGCGGGGGTGCGCGAGGTGGAGCTGCACGACGGGCGCTGGCTGCAGGTCAGCGAGCGGCGCACCTCCGACGGCGGCTCGGTGGCGACCGCCGCCGACATCACTGCGGTCAAGCGCCAGGAGGCGATCCGGCGCAAGAACGAGGAGGAGCTGCAGAAGCTGGTCGAGCAGCTCGAGGCCAATCAGGTCGAGCTGTCTGAGCTGGCGCGCAAGTACGAGACCGCCAAGATCCGCGCCGAGGCGGCGAACCAGG
>CBIHLR010000165.1:0-4509 GCA_966210875.1 uncultured Brevundimonas sp.
TTTTGAGTCTGCCGCGTCTACCATTTCGCCACCGGGGCTGAGCGGAGCGAGCGCTGGCGATAGCCGGGCGGAGCCGAGGGCGTCAATGCGGACGGCTTGACCCGCCGCCTCGGACTTCCTCCATAGGCGCATGGGCGTGCTCTCCCTCGACGACGGTTTCGTCTTCATCCACGTGCCGAAGACCGCCGGCCGAAGCCTGGCCCAGGTGCTGCAGACGCGGGGGCCGCGTTTCGCCAGCATGCCGGACCTCGTCGCAGCCAGTGGCGATCGCGCCGGCATTCGCCATCCGAACCATCTGCGGGCCCGCGACGTAGCGGCCTGGCTCGGCCCCGAGACCTGGGCGCGCCTCCACAGCTTCGGACTGGTCCGCAATCCGTGGGACCGGATGGTCTCCATCTACGCCTTCGCGCGCCAGCACCGGCCGCACGCCCGGCACGCGGAAGCCCGGGCGGTGGATTTTCGCGGTTTTGTCGAGGCCAGCGGGCGCCAGGATCTGAGACCCCAGTCAGAGTGGCTCTGCGACGCGGCGGGCGAGCTGATGGTGTCGGAGGTGTTCCGGTTCGAAGACCTGGCGACGGCCTATCCCACCATCCTGCGCCGCTGCGGCATAGGGGAGCCCGGGGCCATGCCGCACGAGAACGTGAGCAAACGCACGGCTGACTACCGAGGCTTCTATGACAACGCCCTGGCCGAGCGGGTCCGAGAGGCCTTCGCCGAGGACATCGAACGGTTCGGCTACAGCTTCTAGGCTGCTGCGGGCTCGGCCTGCAGGACGCGGGCGCGGATATGCATCTCGATCCGCTGCACCACGACCAGGCCCACGGCGAACAGCATGAAGGCGTCAGTGATCGCCATGGCGTCAGGTGCCAGGCCACGGCGTTGGCCTGAAGGTAGGCGTCGAGACTACGACGCGCGCCCAGCAGGCCGACGATCGGGATCAGCCGGAGGGGCGACGGCTGGGCCACCAGCCGGCCCGTTTCGGGCATCACGCTGGATGGCGATGGTCTTGCCGCGCCGCCAGCCGGCTACGCCGCCTACAGAAGCGAGGATGCAAGGCTCGCGTAGGCGACCGGCCCGAATGGCGGATGATCTGTTCTGGGGTCATGGAGCCCACCCTTTCGGGCCGTTCATCGGATTCGCCAACTGACCGGAATGGTGATCAGGGCCTCTTCGACCGCACGCCCGTCTTGCCCCGCGGCCTCCAGACGAAATTCACTCGATAGGGCAAGGGTCGCCTCGCCGAAGCCCACTCCGGCGGGGTCCTCAGAGATAACCATACAGTCGGTCAAGAATCCGGAAGCCTGGGCGATGCACTGCATGGTGACCTCGCCAGATATCAGGTCTTCGGCGGCGCGCCGCGGATACAGTCGCGCCAGGTCAGCGCCCGACGGGCGGTCAAGCCAGACCGGGCTTTCGACGGGCTCCCCCGTGTGCGCGTATCGCTCTGGGGAATGATCGCACGCTGTCATGACATGTGCGAGGCCGTCTGGATTGCCCACGGGCTGGAGGTCGTGCCTCTGAGTGGCGCCGCCAGCGGTCAGTTCGAGGGCGACGGCAGCGCCCTCATACAGCCGGCGCGCGAGGCCGAGCGGTTGCCTCGCCTGGGCCACCCGTCCACCCCCGGCCAGGGCCCACGTCACCGGATATCCCCGATCCGACTCGTCGACCCAATAGTCGACCGAGGCGCGGTCCGCGTTCAGGCTGTCAGGTAACGCAAAGAGCAGTGTGAAGCGGTCGTTGCGACATCGAGCCACCGCCGTAAGGCCGTTCGGCCAGCTTGTCCCGACTGCGACCGTGCGGGCGTCGGACGAGGTGACAGGCGCCCACTGCTGGGCCGCGACGGCTTGTGGAGCCGAGATCAGGATCAATCCCAGCGCCGCCGCCCGGATCATGCCGGCCTCGTCACCGTCTGTTCGATGGCGCCGAAGATCGAGTGGTGCTTTTCGTCGAGCATCTCGATCCGAACCGTGTCGCCGTACTTGAGGAAGCTGGTTTCCGGCTTGCCGCGCAGGATGGTCTCGACCGTGCGGACCTCGGCGATGCAGGAGTAGCCCAGGCCGCCTTCGGAGACCGGCTTTCCCGGGCCGCCGTCTGAATCGCGGTTGGAGACGGTGCCCGAGCCGATGATCGAGCCGGCGCCCAGGCTGCGCGTCTTGGCCAGGTGCGCGATGAGCGTGCCGAAGTCGAAGGTCATGTCGACGCCGGCGTCAGCCTTGCCGAAATCCTGGCCGTTCAGCTGGACCGAGAGCTCGCCGTGCAGCTTTCCGTCCTTCCAGCGGTCGCCGAGCGTGTCCGGGGTGACGACGACGGGCGACAGGGCGCTTGCCGGCTTGGACTGGACGAAGCCGAAGCCCTTGGCCAGTTCGGCGGGGATCAGGTTGCGCAGGCTGACGTCGTTGACGAGGCCGACGAGGCGGATGTGGGCCAGGGCCTCCTCGCGGCTGACGCCCTGCGGCACGTCGCCGGTGACCACCACGACCTCGGCCTCGAGGTCGCAGCCCCAGGCTTCGTCGGCCAGCGGGATCGGGTCGCGCGGGCCGAGCATGGAGTCCGAGCCGCCCTGGTACATCAGGGGATCGGTCCAGAAGCTGTCCGGCATTTCGGCGCCGCGCGCCTGCCGCACCAGGGCGACGTGGTTCACATAGGCCGAGCCGTCCGCCCACTGATAGGCGCGGGGCAGGGGGGCGGCGGCCTCGCGCTCGTGGAAGCGGCCGCGCGGGGCGGAGCCGTGCTCCAGCATCTCGGCGAGGTTGCGCAGCTCGGGCTCGCAGCGCTCCCAGTCGTCAAGCGCGGCCTGCAACGTCGGCGCGATCAGGAAGGCGTCGGTGAACCAGGCGAGGTCGTTGGAGACGACCACGAGACGGCCGTCACGGCCGGACTTGAGCGAGGCGAGTTTCATGTGGTCCGGAGTAGCCTCCGGGGGGTCATTTGGGAAGCGGCCCGCCGTTCAGGGCCGCCTGGGCGCGGCGCAGCTCGGCGATGCGAGCGGCCTTGTCCCCCCACCATTCCCGGAAGTTGGTGACCGCTTCGCGCACTTCGCGCGGCGACAGACGCGCCTCGCCCGGGCCGTGATCGTCGTGCGTTCCGTGATCGCCGTTGGCGGGCTCGCCGTTCCGGATGACCACCTTGCTCGGATGGTGGATCGAGATGGTCGACCCCTTCGAGTGCTCCTCGTGCGCCGTGTCGTGCGTCGACCCTCCGTGGCCGTCGTCGGCCTTTCCGTCCAGGGCGTCGCCGAGCGCACCCGCCTCGCGCGCCAGATCGCCTCCGAAGAGGCGCACGGGCCCGAGCTCCCGATCGATCGTCTGCCGTAGTTCTCCAGCCTTGCCGATCAGCCCGTCCCCGCGAGCATCATTGGCTGCGTTGGCCGCCTTGTTGACGGCCTGCCAGATGCCGTCTGCGGCGTCCTCGGATCGGCGGGCGGCGCCGCGCGCTTCGAGATACTGGCCGAGCCACAGGCACAGGGCCGCCACCGCGACGACCAGCAGCACCAGCATGGCGAGCAGGGTCGGATCGATCACCGGCGGCGGAGGCTCCGGCGGAAACTCGTTTGGATACATGGCCCCCTCCCTGGTCTCCGACGTCCGCACAATGGCGAAGCTTTCGCCGGGAGCAACCGGAAAGGTTAACGCGGGTATCTCAGGGGCGCGGGATGGTCACGCTGGCGACGGCCTCGGCGGTGCGGGCGCCGACGGGCCGGACGTTGACCTCGATGCGGATCGCCTCGCCTTCGCCCTCCCAGAGATAGTTGCGCTCGATCTGCACCTCCGCGCCGGAGGCGGTGAAGCCCACGTAAGAATCGCCCCACGGCGTGATGCGGCTGGCCTCGGTCCAGCTCATGGCCAGCGCCTGGTCCAGCTCTTCCTCGACCAGGGCGGCCAGCTCGTCGTCGCTCACAGCCATCGGCGCACCCGCGCCTTGTAGTCGCGATAGGCCTGGCCGAACTTGGCCTCGAGATAGCGCTCCTCGCGCGCGATGACGAAGCGGTCGATGACGATCAGGCAGGGCAGGATCAGACCCATGGCGACGGGCGAATCCATGCCCAGCGCCAGGCCGGCGTAGATGACCGTGAAGCCCAGGTAGATGGGATTGCGGGTCAGGCGGTAGATGCCGTCGGTCGCGAGCGCGGTGGTCGGCTTCCAGGGCTCGACGGCGGTGCGCTTGGCGCGGAACCGCTCGGCCGCCGCGGCCTCGAGCGCGAAGCCCGCCACCACCAGGATGACGGCGCCCCAGCGCCGGACCATGTCCGGCAGGCCAAGGCTGAGGTCCGTCAGGACGTAGCGCTCGAGCGCCCAGCCGAGCAGCACGAAGCCCAGAAAGATCAGCGGCGGCGGCGCGATGACGCCGGGGGTGTCCTTGGATCCGGCCATCAGATGGTGGCTCCCATCGGCGCGGTGAACTCGGAGGCGGGGGCGTCGCCCGTGTTCACCACCTCGCTCGGTTCGAAGATGATCACCTCGGCCTCTGCATCGGCGGCGGTCCGGTGCTCGACCCCGCGCGGGACGACCA
>CBIHLR010000166.1:0-4406 GCA_966210875.1 uncultured Brevundimonas sp.
TGTCGTACTGCCTGAGCAGGGCCGTGCCGATCAGGGGCGCCCAGGAGCCGGCGATGATGGCGGTGGCCTGATAGCCGACCGAGACGCCGGAGTAGCGCATCCGCGTCGGGAACATCTCGGTCATGATCGCCGGCTGGGCCGCGTACATCAGGCCGTGCACCGCCAGGCCCAGCATGATGGCCCCCAGGATCATGCCGGTCTGGCCTGTGTCGAACATCGGAAAGGCCACGAAGGGCCAGACGAGCGTCAGGGCCGCCCCGGCCAGATAGACCGGCCGTCTCCCCGCCCGGTCCGCCAGCCAGCCGACCGCCGGGATGACCACCACGTGCAGCACGTGGGCCAGGAACAGCAGGGCCAGGATCCGCGTGGTGTCGACCTCGCGGTGGTGCAGGTAGGTGATCGAGAAGGTGACCACCATGTAGTAGAGGATGTTCTCGCCGAACCTCAGGCCCATGGCGGTGAACACCCCGCGCGGCTCGCGGCGGAACACCTCGGTCAGGCCGTAGCCCGCCGCCGCCCGCTGCTCGGCCTCCTCGCGCGCCTTCTTGAAGATCGGCGAGTCCGTGACCTGGGTGCGGATGTAGTAGCCGATGGCGATGATCACGACCGACAGCCAGAAGCCGACCCGCCAGCCCCAGTCCAGGAAGGCCTGCTCGCTGAGCACCGCCGACAGGACCAGCATGACGACGGTGGCCACCAGGTTGCCCATCGGCACCGCGGCCTGCGGGAAGCTGCCCCAGAAGCCGCGCGACCGGTTCGGGCTGTGCTCGGTGACCAGCAGGATCGCCCCGCCCCACTCGCCGCCCAGCGCGAAGCCCTGGATGAACCTGAGCGTCACCAGCAGCACCGGCGCCCAGTAGCCGATGGTCTGAAAGCTGGGCAGGCAGCCCATGAGGAAGGTCGAGATGCCGATCAGCACCAGGCTGAACTGTAGCAGCGACTTGCGCCCGATCCGGTCGCCGATGTGGCCGAAGACGATCCCGCCCAGCGGCCGGGCGATGAAGCCCACCGCATAGGTCGCGAACGCCGCGATGATCCCGTCGAGCGCGTTGCCGGTCTGGGGGAAGAACAGCTGGCCGAACACCAGGGTCGCGGCGGTGCCGTAGAGGAAGAACTCGTACCACTCGACCACCGTCCCGGCCATCGAGGCGCCGACCACCTTCCTCAGATAGGGCAGGTCGGCTTCGGTCTCGTGCTTCATCGGCAGGCTCCTCCGCCGCCCTTGATGGAGCAGGCGAAGGCGCGGCTCAAGCCGGTTGGCTAGTGGCCGGCGTCGTGGCGCGGCGAGGGGTCGTGATAGTCGCCGGCCGAGGCCAGGACGAAGCGCCGGTCGCAGTAGCCGCACTCCACCGCCGTCTCGTCGCCCATGTCGAGATAGACCAGCGGATGACCCAGCGCCCCGCCGTCGCCGTCGCAGGCCACGCGGGTGGTGCGCACGGCGATTTCCTCGGGCGGCGGAACCGGAACCTCGGGGTGGCGCGGGGGCATGGACGGCCTTGGGGTTGGCGTGGGCGACGGGGCGACATAACTAGGCGGGGCGCGGTGACGCGTCAAACGGCCCCGTGGCCGCGTGTTTCCCACTGCCGAAGGACGGCCCCGCCCTTGAGCGCTCCCGAGCCGACGCCCGATTTCGCCCTCTCGGTCGAGGACCTTAGGAAGGTCTATCCGGGCCGCAAGGGCGCGCCCGACAAGGAGGCGCTGAAGGGCGTATCGCTCAAGGTCCGGCGCGGCTCCATGTTCGGCCTGCTGGGCCCCAACGGCGCCGGCAAGTCGACCCTGATCAACATCCTGGCCGGGATCACCCGCAAGACCTCGGGCAAGGCCGTCATCTGGGGCCGCGACATCGACGAGCGCCCCCGCGACGCCCGCGCCGCGCTCGGCGTCGTGCCGCAGGAGATCACGGCCGACGTCTTCTTCTCCCCGCGCGAGGCGCTGGAGGTGCAGGCCGGCTTCTACGGCGTTCCGAAGGAACAGCGCCGCACCGACGAACTGCTGGCCGCGCTCGGCCTGACCGACAAGGCCGACGCCTATGTCCGGGCGCTGTCGGGCGGCATGAAGCGGCGGCTGATGGTGGCCAAGGCCCTGGTGCACAATCCGCCGGTGCTCGTGCTGGACGAGCCGACCGCCGGCGTCGACGTCGAGCTGCGCCGCCAGCTCTGGGCCTATGTCCGCGAGCTGAACGCGCGCGGCGTGACCATCATCCTGACCACCCACTATCTCGAGGAAGCCCAGGAGCTCTGCGACACCATCGCCATCGTCAACCGCGGCGAGGTGGTGGCCTGTGAACCCACCGGCCAGCTGCTGCGCCGCATGGACACCCGCAACGTCGTGGTCACGCCGGAAAGCGCTCTGGCCAGCCTGCCCGCCCTTGCCGGCTTCGAGGTCGCGCCGCGTGGCGACAGCTTCGTCGTCACCTACCGCACCGGCCAGTCGAGCGTGGAGCAGGTTCTGGCCGCCGTGCGCGCCTCGGGCGTCACCATTCGCGACATCACGACCGAGGACCCGGACCTCGAGGATGTCTTCGTCGCCATGACCTACGGCGACGCCAATCGCCCCGATCCGACGAAGGATTGAGCCCCGCCCGGTCCTGCTGTAAGCAGCGCCTCCGCCGCAAGGCCCACGCACCCGTAGCTCAGCTGGATAGAGCGTTGCCCTCCGAAGGCAAAGGTCACACGTTCGAATCGTGTCGGGTGCGCCATTTCCCTCAGTGAAAGTCTCGTGACCCCGGCAGGATGCGCACGTCGCGCGGGTGCCTGACGGAGCCTTTCGGGCCGTAGGCGAACTCGTCGGCGCCGGAGAGCTGGACGCGGGTGTCGTGGTTCTCGGACAGGCGGCGGAGTTCGGCTGAACGGTCGACGATCCGGCGGGTCATGACGTGGGTGACGCCCTCGGGGCTCTTCTCGACCGTGCCGTGGACCTCCATCAGCCGGGCGCTCATCACCTCCCGACGGTATTCCTCGAACTTGTCGGCCCACATGATGATGTTGGCCACGCCGGTCTCGTCCTCGATGGTCACGAAGATGGCCTTGCCGCCGCCCGGCCGCTGGCGGACCAGGACGACGCCTGCGACCTTCACCGGCGCCCCGTGCGGCAGGCCGGCCAGAGCCGCGCAGGACCGGACCCGCTCGCCCTCGAAGAGGGGCCGCAGGATGCTCATGGGGTGCGCCTTCAGGCTGAGTCGCATGGTCTGGTAATCGGCCGCCACGTGCTCGCCCAGCCGCATGAGCGGCAGGGCCGCGTCCGTCTCCTCGCCCAGTTCGCGCGCCTGGGCCGCCTGGAACAGCGGCAGCGCATCGTCGTCGGGCAGGCGGCGCACCGCCCACAGTCCCTCGCGCCGGTCCAGCCCCATCGAGCGGAAGGCGTCGGCGTCGGCCAGCTTCCTCAGCGCCGCCACCGTCAGGCCGCCGCGCCGCAGGAGGTCCTCGACGCTGTCGTAGGGGCGGGTCCGGTTGGCGGCCAGCGCCTCGGCCCAGGTCTCGCGGAAGCCGTCGATCTGGCGAAAACCGAGCCTGAGCGCCAGGGCGCCGGGTGAGCCCTCCAGCGTATTGTCCCACTGGCTGTGGTTCACATCGATCGGCCGCGCCTCGACCCCGTGCTCCTGGGCGTCGCGCACGATCTGGGCAGGCGCATAGAAGCCCATCGGCTGGCTGTTCAGGAGCGCTGCGGCGAAGACCGCCGGGTAGCGGCATTTGATGAAGCTGGAGATGTAGACGAGCCGCGCGAAGGAGGCCGCGTGGCTTTCCGGAAAGCCATAGGAGCCGAAGCCCTTGATCTGGTCGAAGCAGCGCTGGGCGAAGGCGGGATCATAGCCGCGCGCGATCATCCGGCTGACGAAGCGGTCCTCGTAGGTGTGCAGCGTCCCATCGCCCCGGAAGGTGCCCATGGCCTTCCTCAGTCCGTTGGCCTCGCGGTCGGTGAACTGGGCCGCCACCATGGCCACCTTCATGGCCTGCTCCTGGAAGAGGGGCACGCCCAGGGTCTTCCTCAGGACCTGCTCCAGCTCGTCCGGCGGGCCGTGCTCGGGGGACGGCGACTGGTATTCGACGGGCTCCAGCCCGTGGCGGCGGCGCAGATAGGGGTGGACCATGTCTCCCTGGATCGGGCCGGGCCGCACGATCGCGACCTGGATGACCAGGTCATAGAACTCCCGCGGCCTGAGGCGCGGCAGCATGTTCATCTGGGCCCGGCTCTCGACCTGGAAGACGCCCAGGGAGTCGCCCTTGACCAGCATGTCGT
Source organism: uncultured Brevundimonas sp. (assembly GCA_966210875.1). Taxonomy (GTDB): domain Bacteria; phylum Pseudomonadota; class Alphaproteobacteria; order Caulobacterales; family Caulobacteraceae; genus Brevundimonas. The sequence goes on from CBIHLR010000166.1 coordinate 4,237, forward strand.
AGACGTCCGCCTGCTCGGACGGGACGGTCGCCAGTTCGTAGTCCGCGCCGGTCTCGTGCGCCCGCATCAGGTCGAAGGCCTTGCGGATGCAGGTCAGCATGCCGAGCGCCAGGATATCGACCTTCATCAGGCCGAGCGCGTCGATGTCGTCCTTGTCCCATTCGATGAAG
>CBIHLR010000167.1:0-4352 GCA_966210875.1 uncultured Brevundimonas sp.
CCGGCGCCTCGACCCCGCTCGGGGCCCAGACCGAGGCCCTGTTCCAGATGTTCAACGGCCTCGGCTACGGCGGCCGCGACTTCTCGGCCATCCTGCAGATGCTGCGCGGCAAGCTGGACGAGCTGCCCCGGAGTTGATCCGGGGTGACGCCGCCGATTGCATCGGCGAAGCAATGAGATAGCATCGGTACCCGGCGGTGGGATCCGCGAGGGGACCGCAATGAAGCTGCCGAGCGCGCTGCCGAGACTGACCGGACGCTGGCTGGCGGCCTATCGGGTGCTGTGGTGCGTGCTGGCGCTGGCGGCCCTGTTCGCGGCGACCGGAGGGTCGTGGCTGTTCAAGGAGAAGACCGACCGGCTATCGCTTGCGGCCTACGGCGTCGGGCTTCGATTCGAAACTCAGGGCCTGTCCGTCCGGTTCGGCCCGCTGGTCGATCATGCAGCGCAGGCCGGAGTGGTTGCGGGCAGCGAATTGCTGGCGATCGACGGTCAACCGGCCTCTTGGCAGCCTGCTGGAGTCGACGCCGCGGCCCGCCGCCTTGAGGGACCGGAGGGATCGAGGGTGACGGTCACCCTCCGGTCTCCCGCAGGAGAGACGCGAGACGCCGTGCTCACCCGATCAACGGAACACCTCAGGGCGGCGGACGCGATCGCCCCCATGCCCTATGCGGCCCGGTCGATGTTCTACTGGATGATGAGCCTGCTGATCTCCCTGTTGGCGCTGGGAACCGCGGGCCTGCTGTACTGGCGAAAGCCAGACGATCCAGTGGCGGCATTGTTTTCCGTGGCGTTTCTGACCGCGCTGGTGAGCGCGGCGGTCGGTCCATTGGTCCCGCCAGCCGCAGTGGAGCCGATCTCCAACGCTCTCGGGATGATCGGCAGCGCTTGTCTGGTGCTCGCGCTGCTGGTGTTTCCGAACGGGCGCTTCGATACGCGCTGGAGCCTGATCGGGTTGGCGGCCCTTCCGGTGTTTCTCGTCTGGGGCGTCGTGGGGCCGGATGACGCGGGCGCGGCGGGTCTTCTCGCTGGCGTCCTCATGTTCGGACTGTGCGCCGCTTCGATCGGGCGGAGATTCTTCAAGGCGGCACAGGGCGTAGAACGCCAGCAGATCAAGTGGACGCTGTTGGGCCTCGTGCTGTTCGTCCTGACCAACAGCGCGGCCACCGGTGTGGAATTCCTGGCCCAGGGCGCCGAAGATACCTCCCTGAGGATACTGGCGGTGGTGGCCACGAACCTGCTGTCGACGATCGCGATCGCCTGCCTGTTGGGCGGACTGCTGATCTCGATCCTGCGCCACCGGCTCTACGATGCCGACACCGCAATCAGCCGCTCAGTCTCCGCCGGCGCCCTGACCCTCGCGGTGGTCGCGGTGTTCGCGGGGGCCGAGAAGGCCATCGAGGTGTTCGGCGAGCAGTACCTGGGCGGAAGCCTCGGCAATATGGCGGGGGCGCTCGCGGCCGGTCTGGCGGCGGCGGTGATCCTGCCGCTGCACCATGGCCTCTCGCGCTGGTCGGAGAGGCGGTTCCAGGGCGCGCTGGTGAAGATGCGCAAACACCTGCCGCACGACATGGACGAGATGCGCGACGCCGACACCGTCTCCTGCCTGTCGGAGACCGCGATGCGCCACGCCATGGCCGGTGTGCGCGCCTTCTCCGGCGCCGTGCTGGTGCGTGACGCGGAGGACTGGGCCGTCGCGGCGCAGAGCGAGCCTGGGGCCGTCACCTGGCGCCCCGACACTGACGAGACCGGCCTGCGGCTTGAAAGGCGCGATCCGGAGTGGCCGCTGCGGCTGGCGCTCCCGGCCGGGGGAGGGGCCGTCGCCGGTTGGCTGCTGCTCGGGCCGCGACCCGACGGCACCCTGCCCGGCAAGGACGAGCGGGAGGCGCTCGAAGCCATCGCCGAGCCCGTGGGCCGCGCCATTCGCGTCGCCCTGCGCCGCGAACAGGACGCCGCCGCCGCCCGCGCGAGGTTCGAGCGCCTCGAAGCCTCGGTCAGGTCGCTGAAACGTCGTCTCGCCGGACAGCCAGCGACAGCCTCAGCAAAATAAGACCCACAGCCTTCGCACGGGGCCGCGCGACGGGACGAGTCCAACTTGCGAGCCATTCTCAACTGCCTGTCCCCACTGACATTTCGGCCCGACTAAGGGATACTCCGCAGTCGACACATCGGGGCGCGAATGCCAAAAGCGGCCCGTTCAAAGCCCCTCGGCGGAGCCCGCCTTGTTCGACTATCGATCCGCTTTCGAAGCTTCCGTCGCCCAGGTGCGCGAAGAGGGCCGCTATCGCGTCTTCGCCGACCTGAAGCGCGTGGCCGGACGCTTCCCGCGCGCGGTGCGCCGACGTGAGGACGGCACCGAGCAGGACGTGGTCGTCTGGTGCTCCAACGACTACCTCGGCATGGGCCAGCACCCGGTCGTGCTCGACGCCATGAAGGCCGCCGTCGACGAATCGGGCGCCGGCGCCGGCGGCACGCGCAACATCTCGGGCACCACCCGCTGGGCCGTCGACCTGGAGGCCGAGCTGGCCGACTGGCACCGCAAGGAAGCGGCGCTGCTCTTCACCTCCGGCTACGTCGGCAACGAGGCTACGCTGTCGACACTGCAGAAGATCCTGCCGGGCCTGATCATCTTCTCGGACGCGCTCAACCACGCCTCGATGATCGCGGGCATCCGTAACGGCGGCTGCGAGCGGCACGTGTTCCGCCACAACGACCTGGAGCACCTCGAACAGCTGCTGGCCGCCGCGCCGGCGGAGGCGCCCAAGCTGATCGCCTTCGAGAGCGTCTATTCCATGGACGGCGACATCGCCGACCTGGCCGGCACCGTGGCTCTGGCCAAGAAGTATGGCGCCATGACCTATCTCGACGAGGTCCACGCCGTGGGCCTCTACGGCGAGACCGGCGCGGGCGTGGCCGAGCGCGACGGCCTGCTCGACCAGATCGACATCATCGAATGCACGCTGGGCAAGGCCATCGGCGTCATGGGCGGCTACATCGCCGCCGATGCGGTGATCGTGGACGCGGTGCGGTCCTGGGCCTCGGGCTTCATCTTCACCACCAGCCTGCCGCCCGCCCTGACGGCGGGGGCGCTCGCCTCGGTCCGGCACCTCAAGGCCCACCCGGAACTGCGCGCCGCCCATCAGGAACGCGCCGCCGCCCTGAAGGCCCGCTTCGCGCGGGTCGGCATCCAGGTGATGGACTCCTCCACCAGTCACATCGTGCCGGTGTTCGTCGGCGATCCGGTCCACTGCAAGATGGTCTCGGACATGCTGCTGGAAGAGTTCGGCGTCTACGTCCAGCCGATCAACTATCCGACTGTCCCGCGCGGAACCGAGCGCCTGCGCTTCACCCCGTCTCCGGACCACACCGACGAGATGATGGACGCCCTGGTCAGCGCCATGGACGCGCTCTGGACCCGCTGCAACGTCGCCCGGATGCCGAGCGCGGCCTAGCCCCCTACAAAATGTTGTAGCCGGGCCCGCCGGGGACTAAATCTGCCGCCTCTTTGCCGGAGACGACAGTGACCGCCTTCACCCACGACGCCTTCTTCTCGCGCTCGCTCGCGGACGCCGATCCGGACATCTTCCGCGGCATCCAGGGCGAACTGGGCCGACAGAAGGAGCAGATCGAGCTCATCGCCTCCGAGAACATCGTCTCTCGCGCGGTGCTCGAGGCGCAGGGCTCGGTCCTGACCAACAAGTACGCCGAAGGCTATCCCGGCCGACGCTACTACGGCGGCTGTGAGTACGTCGACGTCACCGAGGAGCTGGCCCGCAGCCGGGCGAAGGAGCTGTTCGGCTGCTCCTACGTGAACGTCCAGCCGCACTCGGGCGCCCAAGCGAATCAGGCCGTGTTCATGGCCCTGCTCAAGCCGGGCGACACCTTCCTGGGCATGGACCTGGCCTGCGGCGGGCACCTGACCCACGGCTCGCCGGCCAACCAGTCCGGCAAGTGGTTCCGGCCTGTGACCTACAAGGTCCGCGAGGACGACTTCCTGATCGACTACGACCACGTCGCCCAGATGGCCGAGCAGGAGAAGCCGGCCCTGATCCTGGCCGGCGCCTCGGCCTATTCGCGGCACATCGACTTCAAGCGCTTCCGCGAGATCGCGGACTCGGTCGGCGCCTGGCTGATGGTCGACATGGCCCACTATGCGGGCCTGGTCGCCGGCGGCGTCTATCCGGACCCGCTGCCGCACGCGCACGTGGTGACGACCACCACCCACAAGACCCTGCGCGGCCCGCGCGGCGGCATGATCCTCTCCAACGACGAGGACCTGGGCAAGAAGATCAACTCCGCCGTCTTCCCCGGTCTGCAGGGCGGGCCGCTGGAGCACGTCATCGCCGCCAAGGCCGT
>CBIHLR010000168.1:0-4298 GCA_966210875.1 uncultured Brevundimonas sp.
GCGCGTTCACGCTCTTCACCGCGATCTCGCCGCCCGGCGGCCCCACCACCACCGTCACCCCGGGCTCGGCCCGCGACTTCGTCGTCAACGTCGGCGACCGGATCTATTTCGACTTCGATTCCTACTCGATCCGCTCGGACGCCCAGCGCGTACTGGCCGCCCAGGCCGCCTGGCTGGCGCGCTATCCGCAGGTCCAGGTCCGCATCGAAGGCAACGCCGACGAGCGCGGCACGCGTGAGTACAACCTCGCGCTCGGCGCCCGCCGCGCCGAGGCCGTGCGCAGCTTCCTGATCGCCAACGGCGTCTCGGCCAGCCGCATCGACACCATCAGCTACGGCAAGGAGCGCCCGATCGCGATGGGTTCGAACGAGGAAGCCTGGGCCCAGAACCGCAACGCCCACACCGCCATCACCGGCGGCGCCCCGGCGCAGTAAGGCCTGAACGACCGGCGGGGGCGGACGGGACATCCCGTCCGCCCTCAGTCTTTCGCCCCTGTCCTGCCTCAAAACCCGGACTATGCTTCGTCCATGACCGAGACCCGCCCGACCCGCCGCCTTCCCCGCGCGCTCGCCACCGGCATCGGCGTGGCCCTGATCGGCGGGGCGGTGATCGCCCAAACGGTCCCGGCCCCGCCCATCGCCTGGGACGCGCGCAAGCTGGAGCGGCTGGACCGCAATGTCCGCAAGCTGGAACGCGCCGTCTATCAGCGCAACGCCGCAGGCGACCCGATCATCATCGAGGCGGACCCCGAGGTCGTGGCCCTGATGGGGCGCGTCGACCTCATGGACCGGCGCCTGTCCGACCTCGAGTCGACCCTGGTGCGCGCCAACAGCTCCGCCGAGGATCTCACCAGCGAACTCGAGGCCGCCCGCCGCACCAATCGCGACCTCGCCACCCGCCTTGACGCCCTGACCCAGCGCGTCGCCGAGATGGAAGCGGCGCAAGCCGCCGCCGAGGCGGCGGGTCAACCGCCCGCGCCCCGCTCCCCGTCGGGCAGCGAAGGCGGCGACTTCGATGCGGCCATGCGGCTGATGATCGACGGCGACTACGCCGCTGCCGGTGACGCCTTCGATCTGTTCATCGTGACCTGGCCTGACAGCGACCTGCTGCCCGAGGCCCATTATCGCCTGGCCGAGACCCTGTTCATCGCCGAGGACGAGACGGGCGCGGCCCAGGCCTACGCCGCGTCGCTGCGCGGCTGGCCGACCACGCCCTGGGCTGCCGACGCCACGATCAAGCTGGCCGACGCCCTGGCCTCGACCGAGCGGGCGCCTCAGGCCTGTCAGGCCCTGGGCGAGTTCGACCGCCGCTACGCCGCGCGCGCCAGCGCCACCCTTCGCAACCGCGCCCAGCAGATCCGCACCCGCGCCCGCTGCGCCTGACGGCGTGGTAGGGAGGCCGGGTGGGTCCGGTCTTCTCCGAATTCGACCAGCGCCTGTCGCCGCATGATGCGCGGCCGGTGGCGCTCGCCCTTTCGGGCGGCGGCGATTCCCTGGCCCTGCTGCTGATGGCGTCCGATTGGGCCCAGGCGAATGGCCGCCGGCTGCTGGCCCTGACGGTCGACCACGGCCTGAACCCCGACAGCACCCGATGGAGCGCCTTCGCGCGCGCCGCCGCCGAACGCGCCGGCGCCGACTGGCGGGGCCTGGACTGGACTGGGCCGAAACCGGCGACCGGCCTGCCCGCCGCCGCGCGGCAGGCGCGTCATCGCCTCCTGGCCGAGGCCGCTCGCGAGGCCGGCGCCGCGGTGATCCTCATGGCCCACACCGCCGACGACGCGGCCGAGAACGACTGGATGCGCGCGCATGGCTCCACCCTGGGCCGGCTGGAGGCGTGGGCGCCGTCGCCGGTCTGGCCGGAGGGTCGCGGCCTGATGCTGTTTCGCCCGCTGCTCGGCGTTCGCCGCGCGGCCCTGCGCGACTCGCTGCGCAGCCGGGGCGAGGTCTGGATCGAGGATCCCGACAATGCGGACGCCTCCCAGCTGCGCGTCCGGGCCCGCCGGGCGCTGACCGGCTCGCCGATAGAGACGGGGCCGGAGCGCCGCCCGCCGCCGCCGGCCGAGTATGAGGTCGACGCGTTGTCGGGCTCGGTCCGCCTGCCGCTCACCTCGCCCTGGCTTGCGCGCGCCATCGCATGCGTGTCCGGTCGGGCCGACCTTCCGCGCGCCGCGTCGGTCGAGCGCCTCGATCTGTCGGGCGGCAAGGCGAGCCTCGGCGGCGTCAGCCTCACGGCCGACGACGACCACGTCCATCTCGCTCGCGAGCCGGGCCGTCGCCCCCCGCCCCTGTTCTCGCTCGAACCTGGCCGAGTTCACATCTGGGACGGCCGCTTCGAGGTTCGCGCCCGCGAAGCCGGCTGGAGGCTCGGCCCGCTGGCCGGATCGGCCGCCCGGCTCTCGCGCGCGGACCGGGACCGGGTGCGGGCCCTGCCCGTCCCGACCCGGCGAACCCTGCCTGTGCTGTTTCGGGAAGGCGAGCCCAGCCCGGTTCTTGCAAGCCCGGCGGTGGAGGTGCGCTGCCTCGTGGCCGAACGGATCCGGCTGGCTACGGGCGGCGTATCTCGGGAGGCCGACCTCATTTCGCCCGGCATGGCGGATTAAGGTTCGGTCCCCTATCTTGGGATGGCTAGGACGGGTGCGCCCGACCACGACGTATCGAGGACCTGAATGAACCTTCGCAACCTGGCCATCTGGGGCGTCATCGCCATGGTTTTGCTCGCCGTCTACGGCGTGACCAACCAGGCCGGCGGCGCCAATCCGATGGGCGCCCAACAGAAGCGCCCGGCCGAGATCAGCTACACCGAGCTCTTGCGCCGCGTGGAAGCCGGCGAGGTGCAGAGCGTCACCATCAACGGAGACAAGGTCACCGGCGAGATGGAAGGCGGCGCCCGCTTCCGCTCGGTGGCGCCCTATCCCTACGACGCGCTGGAAGAGCGCCTGTCGGCCGCCGAGGTCGAGATGAACGTCGTGTCGCGCGAGCAGTCGCCCCTGTGGGGCCTGTTGCTCGGCTTCGGTCCGATCATCCTGCTGGTCATCCTCTGGTTCGTGGTCATGAACCGCATGCAGGGCGGCGCCCGCGGCGCCATGGGCTTCGGCAAGTCCAAGGCCCGGCTGCTGACCGAGCACAAGAACCGCAAGACCTTCGACGACGTCGCCGGCGTCGACGAGGCCAAGGAAGAGCTTCAGGAGGTCGTCGACTTCCTCAAGGACCCGGCCAAATTCCAGCGCCTCGGCGGCAAGATCCCCAAGGGCGCCCTGCTGGTCGGCCCTCCCGGCACCGGCAAGACCCTGCTGGCCCGCGCCGTCGCGGGCGAGGCGGGCGTGCCCTTCTTCTCCATCTCCGGCTCGGACTTCGTCGAGATGTTCGTCGGCGTCGGCGCCAGCCGCGTCCGCGACATGTTCGAACAGGCCAAGAAGAACGCGCCCTGCATCATCTTCATCGACGAGATCGACGCCGTCGGCCGCCATCGTGGCGCGGGCCTCGGCGGCGGAAACGACGAGCGCGAGCAGACGCTGAACCAGCTGCTGGTCGAGATGGACGGCTTCGAGGCGTCCGAGAACATCATCCTGATCGCCGCGACCAACCGTCCGGACGTGCTGGATCCCGCCCTGCTGCGTCCTGGCCGCTTCGACCGCCAGGTGGTGGTGCCGAACCCGGACGTCGCGGGCAGAGAGAAGATCCTTCGCGTCCACATGAAGGACGTGCCGCTGGCCGCCGACGTCAACGTCAAGACGCTGGCCCGGGGCACCCCCGGCTTCTCGGGCGCCGACCTGGCCAACCTGGTCAACGAGGCCGCCCTCGTCGCGGCCCGCAAGAACCGCAAGATGGTCACCCACCGTGACTTCGAGGACGCCAAGGACAAGGTCATGATGGGCGCCGAGCGCCGGTCGATGGCCATGAACGAGGAAGAGAAGCGCCTCACCGCCTATCACGAGGCCGGCCACGCCATCGTCGCCATGAACGTGAAGATGGCCGACCCGGTCCACAAGGCGACGATCGTCCCCCGCGGCCGCGCGCTCGGCATGGTGATGCAGCTGCCCGAGGGCGACCGCTACTCCATGAAGTACCAGCAGATGATCGACCGCATCGCCATCATGGCTGGCGGCCGCGTCGCCGAGGAGCTGATCTTCGGCAAGGACAACATCACCTCGGGCGCCTCCTCGGACATCGAGCAGGCGACCAAGCTGGCCCGCGCCATGGTGACCCGCTGGGGCTTCTCGGACGTGCTCGGCACCGTCGCCTACGGCGAGAACCAGGAAGAGGTCTTCCTCGGCCACTCCGTCGCGCGCAGCCAGAACG
>CBIHLR010000169.1:0-4274 GCA_966210875.1 uncultured Brevundimonas sp.
CCTTGTGGAACGGCTTGGTCATGTAGTCGTCGGCGCCGCCGCCGAAGGTCTTGACTTTGGTTTCGATCTCGCTCGTGCCCGAGAGGATCATCACCGGCGTGTTCACCTTGCCGACGCGAAGCTGGCGCAGGACCTCCAGACCGCTCATGTCCGGCAGGTTCAGGTCCAGAAGAATGAGGTCGTAGTCGTAGATCTTGCCGAGATCGATGCCTTCCTCACCCAGATCGGTGGTGTAGACATTGAAGCCTTCGGACTTGAGCATCAGTTCGATGCTTTGAGCCGTGGCGCTGTCGTCCTCGATCAGCAGAACCCGCATAAAGCCCCCTCCAGGCGAAGCTTGACCACATGTCCGAAGGCCCGAAAGGTTACGGACCTCTTTCCCCGACGGTCGTTCCGAAAGACTTAAGAAAGGTTAACCCGAACCCTCAAAACGAATCGTAGGGTGATTTGCGAGTCGCCGTCCAGCGGGGGAGTCAACGATTCGAATCCGAAGGCGAAAATAGTTTCCGGGTGAGTCCGAAACGCCCGCCTGGCGCTCGGAATGGGCTATGAGATCGGCCGATTCAGGAGCGACCGCCCGTGCTTTTCGTCCTCTCGCCGGCCAAGCGGCTGGACTTCAGCGAACACCCCCTGGCCCGCCGGGCCACCCGGCCTCGCCTGCTGGAAGACACGGCGTCCCTGGCGCGCACGGCGCGCCGGCTGACCGCGCCGGACCTGAAGCGGCTGATGCACCTGTCGGATGATCTGGCGAAGCTGAACCGCGAGCGGTTCAAGGCCTTCGACGCGGACAGCGAAGGCGGCCTGCCGGCGGCCCTGGCGTTCGCCGGCGATGTCTACATCGGCCTGGACGCCCGGACGCTGGACGAGGAGGCCATGGACTGGGCGCAGGATCACGTGCGCAGCCTGTCGGGGCTGTACGGCGTGCTGCGGCCGCTGGACGCCATACAGCCGCACCGGCTGGAGATGGGCACCCGGCTGAAGACCCGGCGGGGAGCGAACCTCTACGATTTCTGGGACGACCGGATCGCGCGCCGGCTGGACGCGGACCTCGAAGGTCACGCCGACGGCACGCTGGTGAACCTGGCCAGCGAGGAATACTTCGGCGCGATCGACCGCAGGGCGCTCAAGGCGCCGGTCCTCACCATCCGCTTCCTTGAGGAGAAGGGCGGCGAGCGCCGCCCGGTCTCCTTCTTCGCCAAGAAGGCGCGCGGCCTGATGGCGCGCTGGGCCATCGACAACCGCGTCGAGCGGGTCGCCGACCTCAAGGGCTTCGACGCCGCCGGCTATCGGCTCGACGAGGCCGAGGACGGCGAATGGACCTTCGTGCGCCGGCAGCCGGAGCCGGTCGGGACGCGCAAGACGGCCGCCTAGTCGGCGGCCGGAGCGTCGGGGGGAGCGTCCTCGAAGCGGAAGGGAATCCGCACCCGAGGCGTCTGAACCGGCCGGCCGTCGGCGCTCCAGGGATTGAGCGCGAACAGCCGCGCCAGCGAAACAGCGGCCTCCTCGAAGCCGAGCCCCGCCGGCTCGGCGGTTCCGGCACGGCAGTCCGACATGGCGCCGGTCGGCTGGACATTGCAGGTCACCGCCACGCGGCCCTCGGTCACACCGGCGTCCCGGGCGGCCTGAGGAAAAGCGGCGATCACCGTCGGCGCGTCCGGCAGGGAGCGCCATTCGGGATTGGGCATCACGCTGCTTTCCCCGTCACCCGCCGGGGTGCCTGGCAGGTCGAAGTGGACCGGAATCTGAACGCGGACCTCGCCCTCGGGCCGTTCGAACGGCGCCAACTGGAACAGGTCTGTGAGCTCGCGCGCGGCCCGTCCGAATCCCCGGCCATCGGGAGCCTCGCTGATGGTCCGGCATCGGTTGAGCTGTCCGTCCGGCAGGACGCGGCAGTCCACGACGGCTCGTCCTTCGGCTCCGTTTGCCCGGCTGGGAAACGCGGCGTCGACCTGCGCTCGCGTCGGCGCCGCCAGCCACATGGCGGAGGTCACATAGGCGACCTCCGAGGAAGCGCCGCGGGAGAAGCCCCGGGCGCCGGCCAGGTCGAAGTTGAGCGGAATGGTCACCGACGCCTCGATCGGCACGCCGTCTCGCGTGGCCGGGCGGAACAGGAACTGCCGTGAGAGCATCAGGCCAGCCGCCCCGAAGCCGTAGCCCGGAGGGTCTTCCGACCCGACGGCGCAGTCGTGCAGGGCGCCGTCCGTGGACACGGTGCAGACGAGTTGAACCCGGCCCCCGACGCCCTCGCTCAGGGCGCGCGCGGGGATGGCGGCGATGACGTCCTCGGGGTCGGGCCGCTCGAGCCAGTCCGGGTTGGTGTAGACGGCCGTGTCGGCAGGCGTCTCCGCCTCCTGGGCGACGGCGGGGGCGGAGGCCATCAGGGCCAGGCCGGCGAGGAGGAAGCGCATGATTTTACCCGGAACTTGACGGCTGGGCAGGGAAACATGGCGCGGATGCTCCTGACAAGCGGAGCCGGGTCGGCTAGAGGTCGGGGCAGGGAGGACTTTTCATGGCCGACGTGTTCGTCAGCTACGATCGCCGCGATCGTGAGCTTGCGCAGAAGGTTGTTCAGGCGCTGACCGAGCAGGGGATGACGGTCTGGTGGGACGACCGGATCACGCCCAACGAGACTTGGGACAAGACCATCGAGCGCGAGCTGGATTCGGCGCGCAAGGTGCTGGTCCTGTGGACCGACCATTCCGTCCAGAGCGACTGGGTGCGGACCGAGGCCGGCGCGGCGCGCGAGGCGGCGTCGCCCAAGCTGATCCAGGCGCGGTTCTCGGACTGCAAGGTGCCGCTGGCCTTCCGGCTGATCCAGGCGGTCGACCTGATGGGCTGGACGCCGCGCCGCAAGCACGCCGGCTGGGACCGGCTGGTGGAATGGCTGAAGGACGGCCAGGAGTCGAAGGCGGCCGACCCGGCCCCGGCCCCGGCCCCGGCTTCGGCGGCGGCGGCGGCTGCGCCCGCGGCGGTGAGTTCCGAACCGGCGTCGGCGTCCGACCCGGTCACCCCTGACCCGATCAGCGCGGCCGAGCCCGCCCAGGAGGCGCCGGCGCAGGCGCATCACGCGCTGGGCGGCTTCCCCAAGGTCGACCTGCCCAAGGTCGAGATGCCGCATGTCGAGATGCCCGACCTGGAGGAGGTGAAGGCGCGCGTCGGCGGCATGGACAAGAAGTGGCTGTGGATCGGCGGCGGGGCGGTGGTGGCCGTGATCGCCATGATCGGCCTGGCCATGGCGCTGGGCGGCGGCGGGTCGAACGGCGTCGGCGGCGAGGAGGCCGAGACGCTTTCGGGCTATCTGGACCACTACGCCGGCCAGTACGCGGCAGGAACCGAACAGGTCGGTGACGACGAGATGACCCGGCTGCCCAGCGGCGGCACCTATGACTGGGAGGTCTCGCTGGAGGCGGGGACCCACTATCGTGTGCTGGGCGCTTGCGACACCAACTGCACGGACGTGGATCTGGGCATCCTCCAGGGCGAACAGATCCTGGCGTCGGACACCCTGCTGGACGACTATCCGGTGGTGGACCTGACGCCGCAAGAGGGCGGGCGCTACACGGTGCGGATCGCCATGCCGGGCTGCGGCGCCGAGCAGTGTGTGGCCGCCGCGCGGCTGGTCGAAGTCGGCTAGGCCGTGGCGATCCGCCATGAGCTGGACGAGGGGCGGCGCCGGCTTCACCTCACCGGTGACGGCGGCTCGGGCGGGCGCGACGTCGTGGCGTTCACCACCGAACAGCTGGCGGCGCGGCCGGAGCTGATCGACTGGGATTGGATCATCGATCTCAGCCAGGCCACCGGCGAGGTCCGCAACGAGGACGTCGACGAGGCCGCCCGGCTTTTTGCCGGTCAGGACGAGCCTGCCTGGACGGTGTTCGTCAGCGCGGACCCGAACCTGCCCCTGTGGGCCCGGGTCATGGACCATCAGTTCAGCAAGCGCCTGCACCTGACGGCGCCAGATGCGGATGCGGCCGGACGCCTGCTCGACCGCAAGCGGGCCGGCTAGCCGCGTTCCTTGGTCTTTGAGAACGCGACCTTCGGGAAGCGTTCGCCGACGTAGCCGGTCTCCCAGCTGGACTTGGCCAGGAAGACCGGGGCCTGGTCGATGTCGACGGCCATCTGGGGCCGGTACTTGCCCATGAAGTCGTCGAGGTCGGCCTTGGCGCCGGAGATCCAGCGGGCCTCGGCGTAGGGGCTGGGCTCGAACAGGACCTCCAGGCCGTATTCCTCGCCCAGCCGGTCGGCCATGACCTCGAACTGCAGCTGGCCGACGG
>CBIHLR010000170.1:0-4243 GCA_966210875.1 uncultured Brevundimonas sp.
TGGAGCGGGCGATGGGAATCGAACCCACGACATTCAGCTTGGGAAGCTGACGTTCTACCTCTGAACTACGCCCGCGCCGGAGGTGGGCGGACCATAGGGGCGAGCGCGAAGGCCCTCAACGGAAAACGCGCGCCGGTCGGGGGACCGGCGCGCGCTTGCTTCGATCAGGCCTGGATCAGAGCCGCTCGGCTTCGATGCCGAGATCCTCGAGCTGCTCCTGGACGCTGTCCGGACCGGCCAGGTGCAGGGCGCCGACGGCGATGAAGACGTCGCCCGAGCCGGCCAGCTCTTCCTGGATCTGGCGCGCCCAGTCGGCGTTGCGGTTGGTCAGCAGGATGTCGTGGAAGCCCGGGTACTGGGTCTTCAGCTCGGCTCCACCCAACGCGTAGAGGGCGTCCATATCCCCCGCCGACCAGTGGCCGGCCAGCTGGTCCAGCATCTCGGCGGCGCTCTCGTAGCTGTCCAGGGTCTGGCGCAGGAAGGCGATCTGGTCGGCCTCGTCCATGGTGGCGAAGAAGCGAATCTGCTGCTCCATCGTCTCCAGGCCGCGGATCGGCAGGCCGCGCTCGACCGCCTGGGTGCGCAGCATCATGTCGATGCCGGCGCTGGGGTCGAAGCCGGCGCGGGTCAGCGGGGCGACCGAAAGGGTCAGGCCGGCCAGCCAGGGCCGCATCGGGTCCATGGCGGCGCCCGACAGGCCGATCGAGCGGGCGGCGGTGTCGAGAGTGGCGAACTCCTCGGTGGTCAGCAGCGTCGACAACGGCGTCTGGGGCGAGATGCCATACTGCTGGATCAGCGGGACGGCGGCGGCCTGGTCCGACGGGTCGTCGAGTTCGAGCCACAGCTCGTCGGCCGAGGTGAAGGCGTCGCGCACCTCGGGCGTCATCCAGTCCAGGCCCGGCCGCATCAGGTGGACGGTGCCGAACAGATAGATGGTCGAGTCCGCGTCGCGGATGACCCAGATGGCCGGGTCGGCGGCCGCGGCGGCGGCGGCGGCCGGCGCGTCCTGGACGGTCAGGCGCGCGGCCATGACCGGCTCGGCGGCGAAGCTGGCCACGAGGCCGACGCCCAGGGCGACGCCGGCGCCGATACGGGTCAGGCGCGAGGCCGTGGAACGAAGGTGGTTGAGGAAGGTCATCAGGCTACTCCTAGGGGAAGGTTGAGAGGGATCAGGCGACGGTTTCGCCGTCGATGAAGAGGGCTTCGATGGGCTGCCCGAACACACGGGCGATCTTGAAGGCGAGCGGCAGGGACGGATCGTACTTGCCGGTCTCGATGGCGTTGACGGTCTGGCGCGAGACCCCGAGCCGGGAGGCGAGGTCGGCCTGGCTCCAGTCGCGCTCGGCGCGCAGGACCTTGAGGCGGTTCATCATGCTCACTCCTCCCGGGAGCTGCGCTGCAGGGACGCCCGAGCGACCTGAGCCATGAACTCGCCGAAGAAATAGGCTCCAGCGGGAAGAATCGCGAGCAGGACGGCGTTCACCGGGCTGCCGGTGAACTGGTTCAGGCCATACATCACCGCCCCGAAGCTCACCGCCCACCAGCATCCCTGCGCCTGGGCGACCATGGCGAGCCGGGCTTCGAGTTCGTCCACCCGCGCCTGGCGCTGAAGGAGGTACATCCAGATCAGCGGAGGCAGTCCGACCGCGATCAAGCCCGCCAGCCGCAACGCCAAGGCTCCTTCACGCAGCAGAAGCGCACCTCCGATGGCGACGCCGAACCAGACGAGGCCGATCAACAGTCGCAGGCCGAGGGCGCGGAGGGCGTCGCCGTCCAGTCCGTCGAACAGGGCTTTTCGCGTCCTCATCTCAGCGCCCCTTCCACAGCCACCAGCCGGCCCAGACGAGCACGTAGCCGACGAGCTGGGCGGCCACGACCGCGATGGCGCCGGTCATCAGATAGCCGGACGCATCCGCCTCGAAGCCGGGCCACAGCAGGGTGCTGGCGTCCACGCCTCCGGAGAGCACGCCGACCAGGACCCCGGACACCGCCAGACCGAGGGAGCCGCCCCAGTACCAGGCGAACTTGTGCGCCTCGCGCGCCGCCTCATCGAGGCGCTTCCAGTAGATGAAGCAGAACCACAGGGCGCCGATCCCGACGCCGAGGGCGAGAAGGCCCGTGACCAGAGCGATCAGGCCGTTCGACCCGTCTTCGTCGATGGAGCTCAGGGCTCCGAGGACCCCGCCGGCCAGCAGGGCTGAGACCATCATCAGGCCGAACAGCTGCATCGAAGTCAGCTTTCGCCGGGTCGGGCGGGTCTCATTGGTCATGACAACCTCCTTTGTCACATCGACAAGGACCCTTTACACAGCGAGCCGAAGGCGTGTCAAGCATCCTAGACAAAAAGTCTGGGAAACTTGCCTAGCGCGGTCTGCGAGCGAACAGGAACCGGGCGTAGCCGATCTCGGCGGCGTTCTTAGCCAGTTCGACATTGGCCCAGGCCCACAGGTCTCCGACCGTATGGTCCGGCGCCGGCCAATGCGACGGGCGATCCAGCGACGCGTCCGCCAGGGAGGCGAGCCACAGGTCTCTCAGGCCCTCGATCCAGGTCCGGATCCCGTCCGCCTCACCGGGCCAGAGGATGTCTTCGCGCGTCAGGCCGCCCTCCTCGAAGGCCTGATCGATCGCCGTCGACCACCAGAAGCCGATATGCCACGTGGTCCAGGCGATGCTGGGCGGCCCGAGGTCGTAGCGCTCGTGCTCGGGCCAGTCAGCGCGCCACAGGCCCTCGGCGTCCCGGCGGACGTGGAGGCCGGCGTCGGCCGGCCGCCACAGGCATTCCTCGGTGGTGAGGCCGTCGAGGTGGTAGGCGCACAGGCCCCAGGCGACGTCGAACTGTCGCCTCAGGATCGCCCGCGTCTCGCTCACCGGCCGTCCGGCCAGGGTCGGAAATGCTTGGAGAGCTTCAGGCCCTGGCGTTGATAGTGCGAGCCGCCCTCTCCGTAGAGGCGCTTGGGCCGCTCGGTCATGGGCTCATAGACCAGGCGCGCCACGGTCTGGCCGTCCTCAAGCAGGAAGGGGGCCTCGTGGCTGCGCACCTCCAGGACGGAGCGAGACCCCTTGCCGTGCGCCTCGTCCACGCCGAAGCCAGGATCGAAGAAGCCGGCGTAGTGGACACGGAACTCGCCCACGGATGGGTCGATCGGCAGCATCTCGGCGGCCTGGTCGACCGGGATCTCGGTCGGCTGCTTGGAGACCAGGATGTAGAACTCCCCGGGATCCAGCAGCAGCTCTCCGCCGCGTGGCATGAGCGGCTCCCAGAAGTCGCGGGGGTCGTGGCCGTCGACCTTGTCGAGGTCGACCACGCCGGCGTGGCGGCGGCCGCGGAAGCCCGCGATCTCGCCGGTCAGGTCGACGCCGACGTCGCGCACCTCCAGCTTGGGCGGGTCGCCGACCTTGAGCCGCAGCTGGTTGAGGCGCGTCCCCGGCCGCACCAGCACCGAGAAGGTCTGCGGCGTGATCTCCATGTAGAGCGGGCCCTCATAGCCGTCCGACACGTCGTCGAAGGCGCGGCTGCGGTCCGTCAGCAGGCGGACGAAGACGTCGACCCGCCCGGTCGAACTCTTCGGATTGGCGCGAGCCTGGACGCCGGTGGGCAGGGCCAGCCGCTCCTGCAGCTCGGCGATGTAGACGCAGCCCTTCTCCAGCACGACGCCGGTTTCGGTCAGCTCGATCGGATGCATGATCACGTCCGAGAGCCGCTCGGCCACGGTGCGGTGGCCGGGCAGGAAGGAGGCCCGCACGCGCCAGGCGCGCGTGCCCAGGCGCAGATCGAGGCTGGCCGGCTGGATCTGGATGGGTTCGAAGGGCGTGACGGCCGTGATGGCGCCGCCGGCGATCAGGGTTTCGATGGCCTGGCACGGCAGGATGCCCGGCGCGGATTCGTTCAGTTTCATGAGAGGGGCTTAGCGCGTTCCGTCGCCCGGCGGGAGTGGAGGCGGCGCTACGCATTCCGCCGCGACCGAAACATCGCTAGAAGCGCCAGCCATGGCGATAGGCGTGTTCGATTCCGGGGTGGGCGGGCTGACCGTGCACCGGCGACTGGTGGACCGGTTTCCGACCGCCGACTTCATCTACCTGGCCGACCAGGCCAACGCCCCTTACGGCGGGCGCGGCGGCGAGGAGATCGTCGATCTGACACGCGCGGGCTGCGAGCGCCTGTTCGAGGCGGGCGCGAACCTGGTGGTTCTGGCCTGCAACACCGCCTCGGCCATCGCGCTGCGCCGCCTGCAGCAGACCTGGC
>CBIHLR010000171.1:0-4232 GCA_966210875.1 uncultured Brevundimonas sp.
GCGACCGACGAGATCGGCGTCTTCGAGATGGGCGACCGGGGCCTGAACGAGGTCTCCAACCCCTCGGCGCTCTTTCTCGGCGAAGGCGGCGAGCGGGCGGCGGGTTCGGTGGTGTTCGCCGGCATCGAGGGCTCACGGCCGGTGCTGGTCGAGGTCCAGGCGCTAGTGGCGCCGTCGGCCTACGGCACGCCGCGCCGCGCGGTGGTCGGCTGGGACAACGGCCGGCTAGCGATGGTGCTGGCCGTGCTGGAGGCGCGCTGCGGCCTCGGGTTCGGCGACAAGGACGTCTATCTGAACGTGGCGGGGGGCCTGCGCATTTCAGAGCCGGCGGCCGACCTGGCGGCGGCGGCGGCGCTGGTGTCCTCGGCGCTGGATCGCCCCCTGCCCCAGCGTTGCGTCGTCTTCGGCGAGATCAGCCTGTCGGGCGAGGTCCGGGCCGTGAACCGGATGGAGTCGCGGATGAAGGAAGCGGCCAAGCTCGGTTTCGACATGGCGCTGGGCCCTCCTGCCGCCGCCGAGGCCAAGGTGCTGAACGTCGCGTCCGTATCGCGCCTTGCCGAAGCGCTCGAGCGCATTGATGATGGGGCCTTCGCAGGCGGACCACGCGGCAGATGACCGGATACGATCTCTTCGCCGTCATCGTGATCCTCTTCTCCGCCATGGCGGGTTGGGTTCGCGGCGGGGCGCGCGAGATCATCAGCCTGTTCTCCTTCGTGCTGGCCGCGCTGGTGGCCCTGATCGCCCTGCCCGTGACCGGACCTTTGGGCCGCAGCGTCTTCGACCCGGACTGGGTCGGCACGGTGCTGGCGGCGGTGCTGACCTTCTTTCTGATCTATTTCGGGGTCCGCCTGATCGGGGCCTGGGCCTCGAAGTCGATGCGCGATCACGAGCGGCTGGGGCCCGTGGACCGCAGCATCGGGGTGGCCTTCGGCTTCATCCGCGCGCTGGTGCTGCTGGGCGTCATCCACCTGATCTTCTATGCGGCGCAGACACCGGACCGGGTCCCCGGCTGGTACCGCGAGGCGGCGGTGCATCCAGTCGCGACCGCCGGGGCCCGAATCATCCAGGCGGTCCTGCCCGGGATCGGCCGGGCGGCGGACAGCGTTACGCCCACGGTCACGGATTCGGTTCGCCGCGGCGCCTCGGACTCGTCCCAATCATCTGATACAGAGGCGGCTTCCCAGCCCGGACAATGACCATGACCGCCCTCCCCAGCGGCCCTGTTCCGCATCGCGATCCCGATGACGACACCCTGCGCCTCGAGTGCGGGGTCTGCGGCGTGTGGGGTGCTCTGGATGACGGGGCGTCGTCCATTGTGGCGCTGGGCCTGCATGCGCTCCAGCACCGGGGCCAGGAGGCCTGCGGCATCGCCAGCGTCGCCGACGAGCGGTTCCACACCGAACGGCACATGGGCCTGGTCGGCGAGGCGTTCGGCGGCTCGGACCTGTCGCAGCGTATGCCGGGCTCGGCGGCGGTGGGTCACACCCGCTATTCCACGGCGGGCGGCAGCTTCCTGCGCAACATTCAGCCGATGTTCGCGGACCTCGACTCCGGCGGCATCGCCCTGGCGCACAACGGCAACCTGACCAACTTCCTCCAGTTGCGGAACCAGCTGGTCGGCGAAGGCGCCATCTTCCAGTCGACCTCGGACTCCGAGGTGATCCTGCACCTGATCGCCCGCAGCCGGCGCGCCAAGACGGTGGACCGCTTCATCGACGCGCTCAGCCGCATCGAGGGCGGCTACGCCCTGGTCGCCCAGACGCGGCACAAGATGATCGGCGCGCGTGACCCGCTCGGCATTCGGCCGCTGGTCTTGGGCCGGCTGGGCGAGGCCTGGGTGCTGGCGTCGGAAACCTGCGCGCTGGACATGATCGGCGCGACCTTCGAGCGCGACGTGGAGAACGGCGAGGTCATCGTCGTGGACCGTCAGGGCCTGCGTTCGATCAAGCCCTTCCCCGAGCGCGCGGCCCGGCCGTGCCTGTTCGAATACGTCTATTTCTCGCGGCCGGATTCGGTCGTGAACGGGCGCTCCGTCTATGAGGTGCGCAAGGCCATGGGCCGCGGCCTGGCGCAGGAGCACGGCGTCGAGGCCGACATCGTGGTGCCGGTGCCGGATTCCGGCGTGCCGGCCGCGCTCGGCTACGCCCAGGAAAGCGGCCTGCCCTTCGAGATGGGCATCATCCGCAGCCACTATCTGGGCCGCACCTTCATCCAGCCCAGCCAGGGCGCTCGCCAGCTCGGCGTGCGCATGAAGCACAGCCCCAACAAGTCGGCCCTGGCCGGCAAGCGGGTGGTGCTGATCGACGACTCGATCGTGCGCGGCACGACCTCGCTGAAGCTGGTCCGGGCGGTGCGCGCGGCGGGCGCGGCGGAGGTGCACCTGCGCTCGGCCAGCCCGCAGATCCTGTATCCGGACTTCTACGGCATCGACATGCCCGACCGCGACCAGCTGATGGCCGCGAACCTGAGCCTGGAGGAGATGCGCGAGAAGCTGGAGGTCGATACGCTCGGCTTCCTGTCGATCGACGGCCTGTACCGCGCCATGGGCGAGCCGGGCCGCAACAACGCCGCCCCGCAGTTCACCGACCACTATTTCACCGGCGACTATCCGACCCGTCTGATCGACCGGGAGATGGAGGAAGGCGGCCGCGACGTGGTCAGCCGCCAGCTGTCTCTGCTGGTGAGCGCCTAGCGGCGCACGAGGCGCCGCGCTATCAGGCGCGCCATGTCCGAACAGTCTCCTCTCAAAGGCCGCATCGCGGTCGTCACCGGCGCGTCGCGCGGGATCGGTTTCGCCACGGCCCTGGCCCTGGCCAAGGCCGGAGCGCACGTGGTCGCGGCCGCCCGCACCCAAGGCGGGCTGGAGGACTTGGACGACGCCGTCTTCGCCGCCACGGGCCAGCACGCCACGCTGGTGCCCTTCGACCTGGTGGACGGCGGAGCGATCGACCGGCTGGGCGGAGCGATCTACGAGCGGTTCGGCCGCATCGACGCCTGGGTGCACACGGCCGCGACCATGGGCGCGGCGGGCCTGACGCCCGTGAGCCACGCGGACCTGAGGGACTTCGCCCGGGTCGAGAAGGTCAACTTCACCGGCGTTTATCGCCTGATCCGCTCGTTCGAGCCGCTGCTGCGGGCATCGGATGCGGGGAGGGCCGTCTATGTGACCACCAGCGTGGCGCACGCGCCCAAGGCCTTCTGGGGCGCCTACGCCGCGACCAAGGCGGGGGCCGAGACGCTCGTCCGCTGCTGGGCTGACGAGATCGAGAACACCCCGATCCGCGTCGCCGTGGTCGATCCGGGTCGCATGCGTACGCAACTGCGCGCCCAGGCCTATCCGGGTGAGGATCCGGCAATCCATCCCGAGCCGTCCGAGATCGGACCGCTGATGGTCGAGCTGTGCCTGCCGGACCGGGCGCCGCCGGGGCTGGTGAGCTTTCCGGAGTGGAAGGCCGGGCGCGCCTAGCGCTTGGGCTTGCCCGACTGGCCGGTGCGCACGCGGCCTGAGCGGCTGACCTGGCGGGCGCCGCCTCTGGCGCGCTTGCCGACCAGGGCCGAGCCGCCGGACTTGCCGGACGCCGAGGCCTTCACGCCACTGACCGTCTTGGTCTTCGGTTTCCGCTTGGAGACGGCCTTGGGTTGGGCGTCCGCGGCCTTCTCGGAGGCCCGGCGCTTGGCGCGGGCGCCCTCGCGAGCCGGGGCCTTGTCGCCACCCTCCGCATAGGGGTTGGCGCCCGACTTGACCGTCAGCCGCATGGGCACGCCGGGCAGGTCGAAGCTCTCGCGCAGCGAGTTGATCAGATAGCGCCGGTAGTGGTCGGGCATCTGGGTGGCGCGGCTGGCGAACAGGACGAAGGTCGGCGGCCGGGCCTTGGTCTGGGCCATGTACTTCGGCTTGATCCGGCGGCCGTCGACGGCGGGCGGCGGGTGGCGCTGGACGGCGAGCGCCAGCCAGTCGTTGAGGTCGCGGGTCTTCACCTTGGCCGACCACTGGCGGTGGGCGTCGAGCACCGCGGGCATGAGCCGGTCGACATGCCGCCCAGTCAGCGCCGACAGGGCCACCAGCGGCGCCCCGCGCAGCTGCGGCAGCTTGCGGTCGGCCTCCTCGCGCATTTCCTTCAGGCGATCGCCGCCGTCCTCGACCTTGTCCCACTTGGCCAGGCAGTAGACGAGCGCGCGGCCCTCGCGCTCGACCAGATCGGCGAGCTGCAGGTCCTGGGTGTCGAAGGCGT
>CBIHLR010000172.1:0-4135 GCA_966210875.1 uncultured Brevundimonas sp.
GCGGGCGAGCATGCGGGCGATGGCCTCGCCCAAGCCTTGGGCGGCCCCGGTGACCAGCGCGGCCTTGCCCTCGACCCGGCCCGCCATCAGCGGCCCCCCATCTCGGCGGCGGCGTCGTCCATGAAGCGCGCCAGCTTCAGATCCAGGGCGGTCACCCCATCGGCGTCGTGGGTGGTCAGCAGGACCTCGACCCGGTCGTAGACGTTCGACCACTCCGGGTGGTGGTCCATCTTCTCGGCCAGCAGCGCGACCCGGCTCATGAAGCCGAAGGCGGCGTTGAAATCGGCGAAGCGGAAGGTGCGCGCGATCGCCTCGCGCTCGCTCGCCGCGCGAGTCCAATGGGGCAGCTCCGCCAGCGCCGCCTCGGCCCCGATTCTTGAACGATCCATCCGCACCTCCCTTGGCCGCCCTGGCCTAGCCCGTCGTCCCGACGGGGGGAAGCGGTTGCGAGTCGCTCGGGCGACGGAACGCGGTTCGAAGCGTGGCGTTTTGATACGGCGCAGCTTGTCGGAGTGAGGACATGGACAACCATTGGCTGGCGTCATTGGGGGCCGAAGATCAGAGTCGCCTGACGCCGCATCTGCACCCCCGCGATTTCGAGCAGGGCGAAGTGATGCACGAGGCGGGCGAGCCCTCCGAGGCCATCTGGTTCCCGACGGCGGGCGCCATCTCGCTTCTGACCATCGTCAGCGACCAGCGCGCGGTCGAGACGGCGGTGATCGGCGCCGAAGGCCTGGTCGGCGCCACCTGCGGGCCGCTGAACGGCGGCTTCATGACCCGCGCCGTGGCCCAGACCGACGGCCGCGCCGCCTGCATCGACGCCGGTGTCTTCTCCGACGCCCTGTCAGAGAGCGAAACCCTGCGCGCCGCCATCGCGCGACATACCGAAATGCTCTTCGCGCAGGTCCAGCAGATCGCGGCCTGCAACGCCCAGCACCGGCTGGAGGAACGGCTGGCCCGTTGGCTGCTGATGCTTCAGGACCGGGTCGCGAGCCCCCGCCTGCAGCTGACGCAGCAGAGCGTGGCCGACATGCTCGGCGTCCGCCGCGCCACCGTCAGCGAGGTGTCCGCCGCGCTCGAGGAGCGTGGCCTCATCCGCCGCACCCGGGGCGCGGTCGAGATCATCGACCGCGAGGCGCTCGAGCGGGCGTCCTGCGACTGCTACGCCGCCATCGGCAAGGTGATCGAGCAGCTCGACACCGTTGACGCCGACTAGGAGCGCTTCCTCGGCCGCGCCACGCGGAAGGCGTCGATGACGCCGTCCCGGTCCTTGTCGCGCCCCGGCTCATCGAGCGCGGACCAGCCCTTCAGATCGGGATGCAGCTTGCGGGCGTTGTCGCGCGGGCTGCCCGGCCGCCAGCCGTTCAGCAGGCGCTCGGCGCACCAGCGCTCGTGCTCGATCTCGCCCATGCGGTCGAGCAGGTCGCGGTCCTCGCGGGGGTCGGCCCCGACCGCGTCGGCGTCCGCCAGCTTGACCGCGATGTGTCCCGCCGCCGCCCGGTTCGCCGCCCACATCGATTCCGGCAGGATCGACCAGCGCACGCCGCTCGCCTCGGACCCGATCTCGATGTAGCCCTCCTGGCCGCGCGCCTCGTAGGCCTTGTGCAGCTGCTGAGCCATCCGGTCGGTGTAGGGCAGGATCGCCGCCTCCAGCCCGGCCGAGAAACCGCGCACCGCCATCTCCACACCGGGCAGCATGGCCTCGAACTCCTGCTCGCCCGACACGACCACCACCGGCCCGGGCCGCATGCGCGACGCCAGCAGTGCCGCCGCGCAGGCGCGGCCGACGTCACATTCCACCACCCAGGCGGTGGCGTCGCGCGTCTCCTCCAGGAAGGCGCCCACGGAGGCGGCCCTGGAGAAGTCGATGCGGAACGGGGCGCTGTCATAGACGGCCGACAGGTCGCCCAGCGCGCCGGGGGCCGTTCGGCTCCAGCGGTCCTGCAGCGTCCCGTCGGGATCCCACAGGGTGACGCGCGGCGGCGGACGGCCGACCCGCCAGCCCAGCGACAGGGCCTGACGCGCCATGGCTTCTGAAAAGGCGCCGTCGCCCAGCACCGCTACGTGCAGGCCACCGTCGCGGTCCCACAGCTTCAGCTCCTCGTGCGCGCGGCGCGCCGCCGCTTCGGCGAGCGAGAAGGGGCGCGGGGCGGGCCCGGGCCCGGCGTGGGCGGCGGCCGACTGGCGCATCATCTCGAGGATGTCGGGGTCCTCGACCTGCACGTGGAGGTCGGCCTCCGGGTCCATGGCCTCGGCCGAGCGACGCGCCAGCGACAGGGCGGTGGTCGGCTCGTCGCCTACGACGACCACGCGTCGCGCCCGGCCGAGCGCGGATTTGCGCGCCGCCGTCCTCAGGTCGTCGCGGATGACGAGCACGCCGTGCTGGTTCAGGTCCTCGGCCTGGGGTTCGGTGACGTCCGCGTCGATCATGACCACGGCCGCGCCCTCCTGGCGGGCGGCCTCGGCGGCGGCCACGGCCGAAACGCCCTGGCCCACGATCACCAGGTGCCGGGAGCCCCACAGCTGGATCAAGCTTTCGGCGATGGCGTCGCCGATCTGGCGCGCCGCCAGGAACAGCACGCCGAGCAGGGGGATCGCCGCCCCGAACCAGCGCGCGATGTCCAGCGTCAGCGGCAGGGTCTGGCCGGCCACGTCGCCCTGCGCCGTCAGCATCCACAGCGACAGATAGAGGAAGTCGCCGGGCGTATCGGCCCCGAGCGGGGTCTCGCGCCACTGGGCCCAGCCGATCACCCCCAGCACCAGCCAGGCGGCCGTCACGGCGGCGAAGATTACGGTCCGTCTCAGGGGAGATCGCGGGTGGCCCCAGCGGAGCATCATGGCCGCCAGGCGCGTGGCCAGATTGCCTTCGCCGAGCCCCGAGCGGGCGTCCGGCGGCGAGGCTCGGCTCGTTTCGCTGCGCTCGATCATCTGTTCCCCGTCTCCCCATCCGTTCGGAGCGCGCCCGGGGGAAGCTGTCAAGCGCCAGGCCGGAACGAAGGCCGCGGCCGACCCGTTGCTTTCACTGGAAAAGGAGACCCGTCATGCCCGACAAGCACACCGAAGCCGACCGCTGGGGCGGTCCCGGTTCCAGCCATCAGGACCGAAACGAGCCCCGGCCCGACCCCGTGGTGAAGGACGCCGACGCGCCCGATCATCTGAGCCCGCGCTCCCAGATCTCCGGCGGCGGCGGGGAGACCGACATCCACACCCGTCACACCGCCGAAGGCAAGCGGGACCGCCAGGCAAGTTCCGAAGAGAAGCGCCACGAGCGCGACAACCGCCAATAGGCGATGTCCGTCCTGGGCTGGAAGCTCGACCGGCGTGAGCGCGACGCCCTGCTCGCGCGCTTCCCGCCCGTCTTCGCCAGGACGGTCGCCGACCACGTCACCCTGCGTCACGGGGCGCCCGAAGACGCGGCTTTGCCCGGGCCGGTACAGGCGCGCATCATCGGCGAGTCCACGGACGGCGAAGGGGTCCAGGCCATGGTGGTGGAGATTGACGGAACGACCGACCGTCCCGACGGCTCGACCTATCACATCACCTGGTCGCTCTGCGCCGACCGCGCCGCCAAGGAGAGCAACCACGTGATCCGCGCCCACGGCTGGCGGCCCGTCGAGGCGGTCGCGATCACCCTCACCCCGGCGAGGTTCTGATGCGCCCGCCCCGCGAGGAAGCCCGGATCTACCTCGATTGCGACGGGGTGCTGGCGGATTTCGACGCCGGCGCGGAGGCCGTGCTGGGCATGACGCCTGACCGGTTCGAGCGACGCTTCGGCCTGGGCCGCTTCTGGGCCCGCCTGGCCACGGCGCCGGACTTCTTCGACACCCTGCCACTGCTGCCCGACGCCATGGACCTGTACGAGGCCGTCCGCCACAGGGAACCGGTCATCCTCACCGGCCTGCCGCGCGGCAAATGGGCCGAGCCGCAGAAGCGGCGCTGGGCCGCGCGCCACTTCCCCGGCGTGGAGGTCATCACCACCTCGGCGGCCCTCAAGCGCGAGCACTGCCATCCCGGCGACGCCCTGGTCGACGACCGCGACAAGTTCCGCCACCTCTGGGAGGCCGAGGGCGGCGTCTTCATCCATCACAAGGACGCCCGCAGCTCGATCGCCGAGCTGCGGGCCAAGGACTTCATC
>CBIHLR010000173.1:0-4114 GCA_966210875.1 uncultured Brevundimonas sp.
CGCCCGCTCCCCGAGGCCTCGCAGGAGGCCCGCGCCCAGGCCCTGCACCATCAGCTGCGCTGCGTGGTCTGCCAGAACCAGTCGATCGCCGAGTCGGACGCCGTCCTGGCCGCCGACCTGCGCAACCTCGTGCGCGAGCGGATCGCCGCGGGCGACACCGACGCCGAGGTGCTGGACTACGTCGTGGAGCGCTACGGCGACTTCGTCCTGATGCGGCCGCCGGTGCGCCAGTCGACCTGGGTGCTCTGGGCCGGGCCCTTCCTGGTGCTGCTGCTGGGTGGCGGCGCCATCGCCGCCTATCTGATGCGCC
Organism: uncultured Brevundimonas sp.; assembly: GCA_966210875.1. GTDB lineage: Bacteria > Pseudomonadota > Alphaproteobacteria > Caulobacterales > Caulobacteraceae > Brevundimonas. The sequence continues at coordinate 311 of CBIHLR010000173.1, forward strand.
GCCGCGCCGGCGTGGAGGCCCAGCCCCTGACCGAGGACGAACGCCGCCGCCTCGACGCCCTGCTCGACGAGGAGGAGCCCCGGTGATCTGGCTTGTCCTCATCCCCATGCTGCTGGCCGCCGCGGTCGGGGTGGTCCTGCCGCTGCTGCGTCCGGCTGCGGCCGACGCCGCCCAGCCGCGCCCCACGCTCGGCCGGCGGCTCGACCAGATCGAGCGCCAGCACGGCGCGGGCGAACTGTCCGACGCCGAAACCGACGCGCTGAAGCTGGAAACCCAGCGCCGCCTGCTGACCGAGGCCCGCAGGGGCGAGGACGCGGCGCGTCCCCTGTCGGAGCGAGCGCTGAAGATCACCGCCGCCGCCCTGGCCGTGGGAGTGCTCCTGCTCGGCGGCGGCCTCTATGTGCTGCTGGGCCGTCCCGACCTGTCGTCGCGGGAGGCCGTGGTCGCCGCGCCGCAGTCGATCCCCGAGGCCATGGTGTCGGCCCTCGAGGCCCAGGTGCGCGAGACGCCCGACGATCCCGCGATGCTCTCGACCCTCGGCCAGGCCTATGCCGAGACCGGCCGCTACGCCGAGGCCGCCGAAGTCTTCGGCCGCGCCTCGCTGCTGGCGCCCGACAACGCGGCCCTGCCCTCGGCGCGCGGCGAGGCCCTGGTCCAGGCCGCCGGCGGCCGCGTCACCGAGGCGGCCGAGATCGCCTTCCGCGCCGCCGTGGCGCTCGATCCCGGCGACGCCCGCGCCCGCTACTTCCTGGCGCTGCGCAAGGACCAGACGGGCGATCGGGACGGAGCCATGGACGACTGGATCGCGCTCCTGAATTCCGCCCCGCCGGACGCCCCCTGGCTCCCGCAGGTCAGGGGCTTCGTCGAACAGGTCGCCGCCGAGCGCGGAGTCGACATTTCGGACCGGCTGAACTCTCCCGCGGGGTGACCCATTCTCCTCTCCATCGCGACGCGATGGGGAGGTGGATCGGCGCGAGTACGCGCCGAGACGGAGGGGGCGGCGCTAGCCTCTAAAGCAAATTTCCCGTCCGCCTGCGCCGCCCCCTTCCACCGCTTCGCGGTCCCCCTCCCCACTGCGTGGGGAGGAGAGAACGCTCGCATCCTCCCAGCGAGAGCTCCGTCTTTTCAACGACCTGTCAGAAACGCGACGCCATTCTCACCCGTCTGCCGGGACGCGCTTAGACTTTGCGGATGATCTCCCTCCACGCCTCCCAGACGTCGCCACGGACCGCTCGGGACTCAGGGGCCGAATGGCGGGATTTGGCGGTTTTTGACGGTCTGGCGGTGTGTTTTGGCCCGCCACACCGCCAAGGGTCAGACCACCGGTCGCCGGCGGATCACCAGGTTCCGGATCTCGGTCATGTCCTCCATGGCGAAGCGGACGCCTTCGCGGCCGAGGCCCGAGTCCTTCACCCCGCCATAGGGCATGTTGTCGACGCGGTAGGAGGGCACGTCACCGATGACAACGCCGCCGACCTCCAGCCGGTCCCAGGCCATCAGCGCCTTGTTGAGGTCGCGCGTGAAGATGCCGGCTTGCAGGCCGAACCGGCTGTCGTTGACCTCGTCCAGCGCCGCCTCGAAGTCGGTGAAGGGCTGGAGCGTCGCCACCGGGCCGAAGGCTTCCTCGCGGTTCAGCTTGGTCTCCTTGCCGACCTTCTCCAGCAGGCTGGGCTCCAGCATGGCGCCGTCCCGGCCGCCGCCGCACAGCAGGGTCGCCCCGCCGTCCACGGCCTCCGCGATCCAGTCCTCCAGCCGCTTCGCCTCGGAGACATCGATCATGGGCCCGATGAAGGTGGCCTCGTCCTTGGGGTCGCCGCAGACCAGGGTCCGGGTCTTTTGGACCAGCCGATCCCGCAGCTCGTCGTAGATGTCCGCCTGGATCAGGATGCGCTGCACCCCGATGCAGGACTGGCCAGACTGGTAGAAGGCCCCGAAAACGATCCGCTCGACCGCATCGTCCAGGTCCGCGTCCCGGTCCACGACCACCGCCGCATTGCCGCCGAGCTCCAGCACCACCTTCTTGCGGCCGGCCTTGGCCTTCAGCGCCCAGCCCACGTCCGGAGAGCCGGTGAAGGACAGCAGCTTCAGCCGGTCGTCGGTGGTGAACAGGTCCGCCCCGTCGCGCGTCGCCGGCAGGATGGAGAAGGCGCCCTCGGGCAGGTCCGTCTCGGCCAGAACCTCCCCGATGATCAGCGCCCCAAGCGGCGTCCGCGACGCCGGCTTGAGCACGAAGGGGCACCCCACCGCCAACGCCGGGGCCACCTTGTGGGCGGCCAGGTTCAGCGGAAAGTTGAATGGCGAGATAAAGGAGCAAGGCCCGATCGGGACCCGCTTCCAGATCGCCTCATAGCCGCGCGCGCGCTCCGAAATGTCCAGCGGCATGTGCTCGCCGGTGATGCGCACGCTCTCCTCGGCCGCCACCCGGAAGGTGTCGATCAGGCGGGTGACCTCGCCCTTTGCGTCCTTGATCGGCTTTCCGGCCTCGACGCACAGGGAATAGGCCAGCTCGTCGAACCGCTCCTTGAACCGCGTCACGCAGTGGTTCAGCACCTCCTGCCGCTCATAGGCCGCCATCTCGGCCATGGGCCGGGACGCCGCCTCCGCCGCCGCGATGGCCCGGTCGATGGTCGCTGGGTCGGCCATGGCCACCCGCGTGACGACCTCGCCCGAGAACTTGTCGGTGACCTCCAGGTCCTGGTTCGGCTGCACCGGCCGGTTGGCGAGGTACAGCGGATAGACGGGCTTCAGGCTAGGCATCGCGGGCTCCGGTTCAGACCGACACTAACGCGCAAGCGTCGAGCTTGTCGCGAGGGTGACGGACGGCCTGCGGGATCCTAGATATCCCTCATGGACGACCAGCCCGAGATCGAAGGCGCCGCCCCCGGCAAGCCGCTGACCCCCGCAGCCCGCCGCGCGCTTGAGGAAGCCGCCGCGCGCCGCGCCGCGGCCCAGCCCGCCGACCTGCCTCCCGAAGACGGCGGCCCCTCCGGCCAGGAGCCGACCCGCTTCGGCGACTGGGAGCGCAAGGGCGTCGCCTACGATTTCTAGGCTGAGGCGAATCTTAGGGTTAAGGCGCCGTTCACCGGGTGTCCGCGCTTGAGGGCTTGAAGTCGGGGGCGCTGGATGGCGCCATGACCCAGTACCTCCCCGTGCTTTCCGCCCTGATTTTCCTCGCTCTTCCCGGCGCCGCCATGGCCGACGGGCCCGGCCACGGAGGCGGGGGCGGAGGCTGCCACGGCGGATGCGGCGGAGGCGGGTATGGCCACGGCGGCCGCTCGGTCAGCGTCGACGTGGACGTCTCGGCCAGCGCCCAGGCCTATTCCTCGGCTTACGCCCGCTCGGACAGCTATTCTGAAAGCGGCAGCTCCAGCGGCGGCTACTTCATGGGCGGCGGCGGGGTCTACGGCGGCGGCTACGCCCTGCCCTACACGGTGGGCGGCGGGGTCGGCTACAACGCCGGCTGCGGCTGCTACGGCATCGTCCCCGTCGGACCCGTCTACGCGCCCTACGGCCCGCAAGGCCCGTTCGTGACCTATCAGGTCATCGAGAGCCGCACCTACCGCCGCGAGTACGCCCGCGAGGAGGTCGACTATCGCGCCTCCGTATCCGGCGGCTACGCCTACGAGCGCGACCGCTATGACCGGCGCGAGCGCTATGAGGACCACGACCGCTACGAGGACCACTACCGGCGCGACGACTACGATCGCCGCTATGATGAGGACTACGGCTCGGACGTTCCGTATGTGCCACACAACGACACGCCCCCGCTCGCGCCGACGCCATCACGACGGCGGCTATTACGGC
>CBIHLR010000174.1:0-4102 GCA_966210875.1 uncultured Brevundimonas sp.
GAGCGGGTGATGCGGACGCTCTACCGGATCGACGACTTCCAGCAGGTCTATTTCGTCATCCCGTCGCTGGAGCACCTGCTGGCCGAGACCACCCAGGACTTCGGCCCGATCTACGCTCGGCTCAAGAACGCGGGCGAGATCCCGATCGAAGCCATCCTGCCCTCCGACAAGGTCTACACCCGCGGCACCCAGGCCTACGCCAACAAGGGCGGTCGCTTCGCCAAGGCCGGCTGAGGCCGGACGCCGAGCAGCAGGCCGAACCAGCCGGCACGCCTGGCGATCTCGTACGTCAGCCAGCAGCCAACGACCGTTAGTCCGATCAGGACGCCGGCTTCCGCCGCCAGCGGCCACCCAAGCCGGGCGAGGTGATGGCCTGCGACGACGATGATGGTCTGGTGGACGATGTAGAAGGGAAAGACGCCGACGGTCAGATAGCGCAGCAGGGGCCCGCCGTGGTTCAGCCAGCGCGCGCCGAAGCCCAGGATGGCGGCGATGAAGGCCCACTGATCCGCCGCGTACACGACCCGCATCACGCTGCGCAGCGCCTCAGGCGGAACTGCGTCGTCGGCGCGGTAGGCCCAGGCGTAGCCAGCCCACAGCGCGTAGCAGATCAGGGCGAGCGCCAGCGCCGGCCAGCGCAGCCGCATGAACTGCAGGCGCATCGGCTCGGACCGAGCCGTCAGGAACCCGAAAAGAAAGGCCGAAAACGACAGGGCATGGTTGTACCAGTCGTCGACCAGGGCGTGGGTGATCTCGAACATCGGCGCCAGCGTGAGCCGGATCACCGCCAGGAAGGCGATCGGCCAGACAAGCAGGCCCCACCCCGCCAGGCCCCGCTCGAGGAGACGATCCAGGTCGCGCAGCCGACCGCCAGTCATGGCCAGCGCTGCGGTGAGGATCAGGCTGTAGACGAGCAGGTACACGACGAACCACATGTGGTTCCAGGTGGGGGTGATCAGGCACCCTTCCGGACCGCACCAGCCGCCCGACGCCGTGGCGTAACGCGCCCAGAAGTCGGCCAGCGAGGCATGGGCGCCCGGAGCGGCGACGCCCGAACCGCGCAGGTGCTCGAAGATTTCGTAGTAGGACTGGGGCGGCACGATCACGAACACCGCCACCAGCAGCGGCGGCAGCAGGCGCAGGACGCGTGAGGCGGCCAGCCGACCAGGCGGCGACCGATCGGCCAGGAACCGCGTGGCGGCTCCGGAAACCAGAAACAGAAGCGTCAGCCGCCAGGGGCTGGTCAGCATCATGACCGGCTCGAGCCATTCGACCTCATGGCCGCTCTTCACGTGCCAGTCCCAGGGCACGTAGAACATGCCGACGTGGTAGAGGATCAGCAGGCCGAAGGCTCCAACGCGGATCCAGTCCAGGTCATGGCGGCGATAGGGCGCCGGCTGTGCGGGGGAAGTGGCGATGTCGGTCATGCGAGCGCTCGATGGGCGGGGATGAGCGTCCAGAAAAGCCGCCGGCCCGGGTCCGGCAACGGAGCGGGGCCGGACGGCGGAACGGCGGTGACGACATGGTTGCTACCGTGACCAACGGCGCGCCTGGCGGGACGAGCGGCGCGCCCAACGACTTCCTCAGGGGCTGGGTGGTCATCGCCGCGGCGGCCGTCGTGGTGACCATCGTCAACGCCCTGACCGTCCAGGTCGACACGCCGGAGGTGGCCGACTGGAAGCCGTGGGTGTGGGAGGCGACCAGCGCGGTCAGCATTCTGTTCGCCGCCGGTGTCGCCTGGTGGACGGCGCGACGCGCGCCTCCGGACGACTCGGTCCTGGCCGACGGCTGGCGGTCGATCGGCCGGTTCGCGGCGACCCACCTCGCAGGCCTGCTGGTGTTCTCGGTCATCCACGTCGCCGGCTTCGTGCTCTTGCGACAGGCCGCCTACGCCCTGGCGGGAGCCGGCCCCTACGCGTTCGACGGCCTGGCCGAGCGGTTCATCTATGAACTGCGCAAGGACACGCTGAGCTATTCCGCCTTCGTGGCGACCTTCTGGCTCGCCCGACGGCTGCGCGAGGCGCGCAATACAACGATCCGCCCGGTCAGCTTCGACATCCGGGACGGCGCGCGGATCATCCGGGCCCCGCTGGACGACATCCTCGCGGTCACGGCGGCGGGCAACTACGTCGAGTTCATTCTGGCCGACGGGCGCCGGCCGCTGATGCGGGCGACCCTCGCGGCCGTGGAGGTCGAGCTGGAGCGCTTCGGCTTCGTCCGGGTCCACCGGTCCTGGCTGGTCAACGCCGCGAGAGCGACAGGCCTTCGGCCCGAAGGGTCCGGAGACTGGACGGTCGAGTTGGGCGCAATCGAGGCGCCGGTTTCACGCCGCTTCCCCGAGGCACTGGCCCGGCTGAAGGGCTAGGGCTTCTTCTTCCCGACCTTGCGCGGCGTCGCGGCGTGGCTGGCCTCCAGCCCAGCCCGGGCGGGACAGATGTCGCGCAGCACGCAGGCGGGGCAGTTGGGCTTGCGCGCCGTGCAGGTGTAGCGGCCGTGCAGGATCAGCCAATGGTGGGCCTTGGGCAGCCAGCCCTCGGGCACCACGCGATGGAGCTGATCCTCGACCTTGTCGGGCGTCGCGGCGTTGGCCAGGCCCAGGCGGTGCGAGACACGGAAGACGTGGGTGTCGACGGCGATGGCCGGCTCGATCCCGAGTTCATTGAGGACCACGCTGGCGGTCTTGCGCCCGACGCCCGGCAGGGACTGGAGGTCGGCGCGGTTCAGGGGGACCTGGCCGCCGTGCTTCTCCAGGATCAGTCCCGATAGCGCGATGACGTTCTTCGCCTTGTTTCGATACAGCCCGATGGAGGCGATGTAGGGGATCAGCCCCGCCTCACCGAGCGCGAGCATCTTCTCGGGCGTGTCGGCCACGGCGAAGAGCTTGTCGGTGGCCTTGTTGACCGCGACGTCCGTGGCCTGGGCCGACAGGGCGACGGCCACGACCAGGGTGAAGGGGTCCTGGAAGACCAGCTCGGTCTTCGGTTCGGGCATGACCCGGGCCAGGCGCGAGAAGATCTCCTCGACCCGGTCCTCGTCAGGCGGCCAGCGCAGTCGGCTCACCCCGCCCGGTTCCGCACCAGATCGTCGACCACCGACGGATCGGCCAGGGTCGAGGTGTCCCCGAGGTTGGAGGTGTCGCCCTCGGCGATCTTGCGCAGGATGCGGCGCATGATCTTGCCGGAGCGCGTCTTGGGCAGGCCCGGAGCCCACTGGATGACATCGGGCGAGGCGATGGGACCGATCTCGTGGCGGACCGTGGCGACCAGCGCCTTTCTCAGGTCTTCCGAAGGCGTCTCGTCGGCCTTGAGGGTGACGTAGGCCCAGACCCCCTGCCCCTTGATGTCGTGCGGATAGCCGACGACCGCGGCCTCGGCGACGGCCGGGTGGGCGACCAGGGCGCTCTCCACCTCGGCGGTACCGAGCCGGTGGCCCGAGACGTTCAGTACGTCATCGATCCGGCCGGTGATCCAGTAGTAGCCGTCGGCGTCGCGCCGGGCGCCGTCGCCGGTGAAATACTGGCCGGGGAAGGTCGAGAAATAGGTGTCCAGAAACCGTTCGTGGTCGCCGTAGACGGTCCGCATCTGGCCGGGCCAGGAATCGGTCAGGGTCAGGGGACCTTCGGCAGGCCCCTCGATCGCCTCGCCCTCGGCCGTCACGATGGCCGGGAAGACCCCCGGCAGGGGCTTCGTGGCCGAGCCGGGCTTCAGGTCGGTGGCCCCATAGACGGGCGAGATCAGGATGCCGCCCGTCTCGGTCTGCCACCAGGTGTCGACGATGGGACAGCGCCCCTCCCCGACCACGTCGTGGTACCAGAGCCAGGCCTCGGGATTGATCGGTTCGCCGACCGAACCCAGCAGCCGCAGCGACCGGCGGCTCGCCGCCTTCACGGGCCCGTCGCCCTCGCGCATCAGGGAACGGATGGCGGTGGGGGCCGTGTAGAAGACATTGACCTGGTGCTTGTCGACGACCTGCCAGAAGCGACCGCTGTCCGGCCAGGTCGGCACGCCCTCGAACATCAAGCTGGTCGCCCCGTTCGCGAGCGGGCCGTAGACGATGTAGCTGTGGCCGGTGACCCAGCCCACGTCGGCGGTGCACCAGTAGA
>CBIHLR010000175.1:0-4029 GCA_966210875.1 uncultured Brevundimonas sp.
CTCCACCGCTCCGCCCAGCACGATGCTGGTCGTGCGCCGCTCGGTCCGGCCGTCCAGCAGCCCGGCGCGTCCCGCCTCGCTGCGGGTCAGCGACAGCGCCGCCGTGGCCCCGGTGTCGACGATGGCGTCAACCGGCGCCCCCTCCAGCGCCAGTCGCGCCTGCAGGGCCCGCCCGTTCTTCCAGGCCGAGGCCGGCCGGGAGTCCGGAGGCGGCGCATGGGCCTCGCGCGGCAGGAAGCGCGCGCGCCGGTTCGGAAAGTCAATGTCCGCCACCACCACCTGCAGCAGGTCCTGGCCCAGGATCATTCCGACCCCGCCGGCGCGCGCCTCGGCGATCGGGCCCAGCTCCAGCACCGCGGCCCGCACCCGGTTCAGGGTCATGTCGCCGAGCTGGACCTCCGCGTCCGCCCCGCGTCCGACCTGACTACCGCCGCCCGCGCCATAGGCGATCATCGGCGGCGCCAGGGCCTCGGCCAGCTCCAGCCGGTCCGCCAGCGCCCGGTCGATCAGCGAGTTCTGCGCCCCGCTGTCGACCAGCGCCGTCACTGTCGCCCCGTTCAGCCCGACCTTGATCAGGGCCAGCGGGATCCGGTCGTCGGCGAAGGGCATCCACCCGCTCTCGCCGCCGACGGCCTCCGCATCCAGCGAGGCCGTCGGCCAGAAGACATGCTCTCTCAGAAGCCAGGCGCCGGCCGCCCCGGCGCCCAGCCAGGCCAGGCCGCCGAGGAAGCCGCGGCGGCTGGCCATCAGCCCAGCACGGTTCCCAGCATCGCCACGAACAGGGCGCCCACGCCCGCCAGCGCCGCCAGAATGAACAGCATCAGGATCATCAGGATCGGGCTCAGACCCGGCTTGTCGGCATAGGCCATCTTGGGTTCCTCCTCACGCCGGGGAAACGCCCCGGCTTCGCAGGAGTTCTTCTAACCCCGTTCGGCCACCAGGTCCCAGGCCGCGTAATCGAGCGCGTCTTCGGGATCGGCCAGGGTGTTCTCGTTGATCGTCTCGCCGCGCACGCTGACGCCCGCCCGATGCACGCTTTCCGGATCACCCGAGATCAGCGGATGCCACTCGGCCAGCCCGCGCCCCTCGTGCAGCCGCCGATAGGCGCAGGACTTCGGCATCCACTCCAGGTCCTCGATCGCGCCCGGCGTCAGCTTGATGCAGTCCGGCACATAGGCCTTCCGGTTCTCATAGTCCGAGCACCGGCAGCTCACCGGATCGAACAGCTTGCAGTGCACCCGCGTCGGGATGACCTCCAGCGTCTCCTCGTCCTCGAACCTGACAAGACAGCACAGCCCGCACCCGTCGCAGAGCGATTCCCACTCCGCGGCCGTCATCTCGTCCAGGCGCTTGGTTTCCCAGAAGGGCTTCATGGGCCGGCCCACTATCACCTCCCCATCGCGCAGGCGATGGGGAGGAAGGACCGCGCAGCAGTGAGGAGGGGCCATGCGGGCGCGAAACGTTCTTGCCTCCATCGCAAGGCGCACCCAAATGCCACGCATGCCCCATCGCCTCCTCCTCGCCGCCGTCGCCGCTCTCTCGCTCGGCGCCTGCGCCACCTTCCAGACCGGCCCGGTGGGGAACGCGAACGTGCCCCAGCCCGCCCAGGCCGTGGACCTCCAGCGCTACGTCGGCCTCTGGTACGAGATCGGCCGCTACGACCACGGCTTCGAGCGCGGTTGCCAGGGCGTCACCGCCGAATATCGCCTGCGTCAGGACGGCGAGATCGACGTCATCAACACCTGCCGCGAGGGCTCACCGGACGGCGAGGCCCGCGTGGCCGAGGGCCGCGCCCGCGTCGTCGAAGGCAGCGGAAACGCCAAGCTCGAGGTGTCCTTCTTCGGGCCCTTCTATCTCGGCGACTATTGGGTGCTCGACCGCGCCGACGACTACAGCTGGGCCATCGTGGGCGAGCCGTCCGGCCGCTATCTCTGGCTGCTCAGCCGCACGCCTGACCCGGCCCCCGCCGTCCGCCAGCGCATCCGCGACCGCACCGCCGAGCTCGGCTACGACCTCAGTCTGCTGCTGCCGGTTCAGCACTAGCCGGGCGGGCGGTCCTGCGACCCAGCGCCCAGCTCACCAGGGCCGAACACGCCCCCGCGATCGCGCCGATGACGCCGAGGTTCACGCCGCCTCCGTCGAGGTCGGGCCCCGACGCAGTCAGCGTGGCCAGCCCCCAGGTGACCACGAACCCCGCCACGGCCGAGACGGCCACGAACAGAGGCGCATTCAGTCTCGCTCTCCCCAGCCCCGCGACCAAGCCCGTGAGAGCCGCCGGCACGAAGCCGAACATGTACCCGAACGGCAGCATCCACAGGACCGCCAGGACCGCCCAGGCCGACACCGGCCCGCTGCTATCCACCATGCCCCATGCGGCGAATGCGATCGTCCCGAACACGGGGCCCACGAGGCCGAAGGTGGCGCCGGTGAGCAGGGCGGTCTTGAGATAGCCGGGCGATCTACCGCTCACTGTCTTCCTCCACGGTAAGCACGTAATCCCCGCGCGAGCCGGGCGCGGCCCGGATGTAGGCGTAGACGACGCCTGCGCCCTCGAACTCGACCTGCGGGTCAAGATCGGTCGTGCTCTGGTTGTCGTTCCAGCGGAGTACGGTTCCGCCGCATGTCCGGTCGCGGACGATCGACAGGCTGGTGTCAATTCTCGCCTCGACCGTCACTCGGTACCGGCGCCGTTCCCGGGTTCTGAGACGTATGCAGTCGGACACCCGGCCGAAGTCGTCCCTATCGTCCAGTTGACGCGTGTCCCTGCCGACCTGACGCCACGCGGACACCAGCTGCGGCGGCGTGCCCCACGCGAAGGATTCCCCTTCGTCCTGGCCGCGTCGTGGCACGTCACCGGAGAACGCCGAGCAGAGTTCGGGCAACTCGCGGAGGGGAACGACAAGCCATAGCGGCAGGTCCATCTGATCAGCGAATGGATCGGTCGCGTCGTAGCGCCAGGTCATCAGCAAAGGCTGCACGTCGCCCCGTCGCCAGACTGCTGCGACGCGGACGGGGTCTCCTTCCCTGTCGCGCAGGGATACGTCACCACACGCAATGTAGCCGGAGTGCCCAAATACGGAGCCCTGTCTGGGCTCACCCCATGCGGTGTCTTCAATCCGTGATCGGAACACCCGGTGAGCGGCGCGGTCAGCGGCCTCGTAAAACTCGTGCTCCGTGGGCGGGGGCCCGTAGTCGGGGGCCTCCTGCGCGGCGGCCACCATTCCGGCCGCCATTGTCGCAGCCGACACCACGCCGCAGAAGGCTGTCTTCCAATGCAAAAACCTGCCCCCCATGTCAGCTCTCGCATCAGGCCGCCTTTCCACGCTCCGTCAAGCTGACGTGACCTGACGCGCGTGGCGGCCACGCTGGAATCGTGCGCGACATGGGCTACTACCCGTGAGGCGACTGGCCGGAGACCGCTTGCATGCTCGAAGTCCTGGCGCTTGTGACCGCCCTTCAATCCCAGCCCGCGATCACCTCCCGCCAGGCCGAGGTCGTCGCGGCCGACTCGATCGTCGTCGAAGGTCGCCGCCTGCGTCTGTGGGGCCTGGCCGCGCCCGCGCCTGGAGCGCTCTGCGCCGACGATGGCGGAGAGCCCTACGCCTGCGAGACCGCGGCCCGCGAGGTGCTGACCGAAGAGATCGTCCGCACCCGCGAAGCTCTCGAGTTCCTCGCCGGCCAGATCCACCGTCAGTACGCGGATACGCCGAGCCTGACGTGCGAGATTCTCGGCGTCGACGACGATGGCGTCGATCTCGCGCGCTGCCACGCCCTCAGTCCCTCGTGCATCCCCCAGCAGGTCGAATGTACGGACAATCGGATCGACTTGGCCGAGGAGCTCATTTCCTTGGGACTTGGCGCGCAGCGGCGGGCTCTATCCTCCGGTGCCTATGACGAGGCCGAGTACAGCGCCTGCGTTTCCGAACTCGGGGCTTGGGGCATGCCGGACGGGGCGGGCGTCGCGCGCCGGCACGAAGCGATCGCCGACTGCGCGGACTGACTGAAACGCCTGCCCGACCAGGCGGGGGA
>CBIHLR010000176.1:0-4018 GCA_966210875.1 uncultured Brevundimonas sp.
GCCGGACTGGACGCGGTGCGGGCGGCGCTGAAGAGCTAGTCCCTCGGCAGCCGCACCTGGGCCAGCTTCCAGCTGAACACGCCCCGGCGCTCCATGATCAGGTCGATACGCTCGTGGGGCCGGTCGCGGTCCGTCAGGGTGCCGGCGAAGCGGTTCAGGCCGCGATAGCCGTAGCCGATGCGAATGTCCTTCTCGCGCTCCTCGGGCGGCTCAAGGGCCACCTCATCCTCATCCCCGATGATGTCCGGCGCTTCGGCGGTCTGGACCATGGCGGCGATGGCCTCGGGCGTCACGAATGCGTCCACCACGCCGGAGATCAGCGACGGCGCCAGCACCAGGCCCAGACCGGCCAGGGGATCGTCGCGCATCTGCGGGTCCTCGCGCAGGCGGCGCACAAGCTGGGCGTTCAACTGCGCCTTCAGGTCGTCGCGCACGGCCGGGAAGTCCACGAGCCGCTCCAGCCGCGCCTCGTCGCCGGTGCGCGCCGCATTGATCAGCGAGCGCACCGCGAAGACCGGCGAAGCGAAATAGGCCACCAGAAACGCGCCGATCAGAATGGCGATCAGCCGCGTCAGCACTCGTCGGCTCAAGAGCCGCCCTCCCTTGCATCCCCCGGTGCGTAATCGAGCGCGCGTCGCCCGCCGGGTCAAGCGGACTTGGACGAACCTCGGTCTGTGGATCAGCGGGGCATTGACGCAGCCGTTCCCGCCGGGCCCCATGCGCGCTGTTCTGAATCAAGGGGGCTTCTTTTCCATGACCCGATCCATCGCCCTGATGGGCGCCGCCGTCCTGGCCCTGACCGCCGCCGCGCCGCTGTCACAGCCGGTCCAGGCCCAGCCGGTCCCGGCCGAGGCCCAGGCGCAGGATCCGGCCCTCGCCGCCATCCTGGCCGACTACGAAGCTTTCGACCGGGCGCAGGACCCCATCAGCGCGGGCCGGGAAGGGGACGACGAGGCCCTGTCGGAAGTGCCGGACACCTCGCGCGAGGCTGAGCTGGCGCGGGCCGAGACCCTGCGCGGGTTCGCCGCCCGGCTGGACGCCATCGAGCCGGCCGCCCTGACCGAGGAAGACCGGCTGAACCACGCCTTCCTGTCGTGGATCATCGACATGGCCGTGGAGCGGGTGGATTTCGACGGCGGGCGTCTGGCCTTCGATTCCGAGGGCGGCCCCGGTCAGTGGATCGGCTACATGGCCGGATCGACCCGCATCACCACCCGCGCCGAGGGCGAGGCCTGGCTGGAGCGCATGGCCGGGCTGGGCGCCTTCTACGACAACGCCCGCATCGATGCGGCGCGGGGGCTGGAGACCGGCATGGTCCAGACCCGATCGGTGGTCGAGAACGCCCTGATGCTGGCCGAGACCGACGCGGCCTTCACCGCCGACAACGACCCCTTGCTGCGGCCGCTGGCCGATCTGCCCGCCTCCATTCCGGCGGACGTGCAGGAGAGCTGGCGCGCCCGGGCCCGCGAGATCGTGGCTGAGGAGATCGCCCCGCGCCGCCGCGCCTGGGCCGCGTTCCTGCGCGAGGAGTACCTGCCCGCCGCGCCCGAGACCCTGGGTCTGGTCCACCGACCGGGGGGGCGCGCGTACTACGCCTATCTGGCGCGCAGCTACACCACCACGGACATGACGCCGGACGAGATCCACGCCCTGGGCCAGTCCGAGGTCACCAGGATCCGCGCGCGCATGGACGAGGAGATGGCGGCGGCGGAATGGGAGGGCGATTTCGCCAGCTTCCTCGACTTCCTGCGCACCGATCCGCAGTTCTACGCCACCAGCCGCGAGGATCTGCTGAAAGAAGCGTCCGAGATGGCCAAGCGGGCCGACGGCGGCCTGCCGGCCCTGTTCGGAACCCTGCCGCGCCTGCCCTATGACGTGCGGCCCGTGCCCGCCGAGATCGAGGCCAACTACACCACCGGCCGCTATTTCTCCGGCTCCATGGAGAATGGAACGCCGGGCGGCTACATCGTCAACACCAGCCGTCTGGACCAGCGGCCCCTGTACGAGCTGCCGGCCCTGACCCTGCATGAGGCGGTCCCCGGCCACCACCTGCAGATCGCCCTGCAGCAGGAGGCTGAGGCCGGGCCCTATTTCCGGCGCGGCGCCAATGTCACCGCCTTCACCGAGGGCTGGGGCCTGTACGCCGAATATCTGGGCGAGGAGATGGGCTTCTACCGCACGCCCTATGAGCGGTTCGGGCGGCTGTCCTACGAGATGTGGCGCGCCTGCCGTCTGGTGGCGGACACCGGCATCCACTGGCTGGGCTGGGACATCGAACAGGCGCGAGCCTGTTTCACCGAGAACTCGGCCCTTGCGCCGCACAACATCGAGACCGAGCTGCAGCGCTACATCGGCTGGCCGGGTCAGGCCCTGGCCTACAAGATCGGCGAGATCCGCCTGCGCGAGATCCGCGCCCGGGCCGAAGCCGCCCTGGGCGAGGACTTCGACGTCCGCGCCTTCCACACCGCCCTGCTGGTGGACGGCCCCCTGCCGCTGGACCTGCTGGACCAGCGCATGGACGCCTGGATCGCGGAGCAGGCGGCGGAGGACTAGAGGCCCAGGTCCTTGCGCGCCTTCTTCGTCAGCTTTCCGGCGATGATCGCGTGCGCCGTCGCCAGATGATCGGCCAGTTCGTGGTCCGGCCAGTCGGACGGATCGGCGAGGTTCACCCATTTCGCCCGGGCCAGATAGGGCGCGGGGCGGGCGTGGCCCGTTTCGGTCAGGACCTCATAGGCGATGTCGCTGACCTTGAACGAGACGCCGCCTTGCTCGCCGACCATGCAGAACATCTTGCCGCCGACCCGGTAGGCGTCGTGATGATCCCCGAACGGGTGATCCAGCGTCGCGGCCGGAAGCGAAAGACAGACCTGCTGGACCCCCGCCCTGTCCATGATCAGGCGTCGACGCCGATCCCGACAGGACAGGCCACGCCCGTGCCGCCGATGCCGCAATAGCCGGCGGGATTCTTGGCCAGATAGCCCTGGTGATAGCCCTCGGCGAAATAGTAGGGCGGGCGCGGAGCGATCTCGGTGGTGATGGGCCCCATGCCGACCCGCTTCAGCGCGGCCTCATAGGCGTCCTTCGACGCTTCGGCCGCCGCCTTCTGGGCGTCGTCGGCGTAGTAGATGGCCGAGCGGTACTGGGTGCCCGTGTCGCCGCCCTGGCGCATGCCCTGGGTCGGGTCGTGGTTCTCCCAGAACGCCTTGAGCAGGTCGTCATAGGTGATCTCTTCAGGATTGAAGACCACCTCCACCGCCTCGGTGTGGCCCGTGCGGCCGGTGCAGACCTCTTCATAGGTGGGGTTGGGCGTGATCCCGCCGGCATAGCCGACCGAGGTCACCCAGACGCCCGGCAGCTGCCAGAACACCCGCTCGACGCCCCAGAAACAGCCCATGCCGAACACGGCGCTCTGGAAGCCTTCGGGGTGCGGCCCCTTGAGGGGGCGGCCCGAGACGAAGTGCACCTCGTCGGTGGCCAGCGGCTGGTCACGCCCGGGCAGGGCGGTCTCAGCGGTGGGCAGGTCGGCGGATTTGGAAAACAGCATGATCGCCTCTCTAAATGGGTCCAGCCGCATATGGGAAGCCCGACGACGCTTGCCCAGACGCTCCGCCTGTTCTATCAGCCTCGCCTCCGCCGGATCGACCGTCCGGCGGCGCACGCACGGCGTGGAACGGACAGGTGGCGGAGTGGTCGATCGCGCACGCTTGGAAAGCGTGTGTACGTGAAAGCGTACCGAGGGTTCGAATCCCTCTCTGTCCGCCACCGGCCTGCCCTAGGCCTCTTGCTTCATGCACCGGTCGCCAAGCCCCCGACAATACGGCGCATTTTCGCCAGCGGCCTCACCGTCCAGCTTTCATTTCCGACGCTGTGACGCCATGACCCGGCAAACGGCGATGCATGTCTTTGCGCGCTTGGGGCCACACCCGGTTTCACCGCCGTGACCTGTTCTTAGTCTGATCCGAACGGGACGAACCGCCTTGCCACTTGCGGATAGTGGTCCCACACGCGCCGGTCGGCC
>CBIHLR010000177.1:0-3891 GCA_966210875.1 uncultured Brevundimonas sp.
AGGCCCGTCGCCTTGCCCTTGATGTCGAAATACTTCTGCTCCTCGAAGCCGAAGACCTGGCCGTAGAACCCGGACCAGGTGCGCATCTGACCTTTGCGGACGTTATGGGTCAGGTGATCGAGCAGGGTCAGGCCGACGTTGTTCTCGGCCTCCTTCTCGCGCCAGCCCGGGGTCTCGGTCCAGGTGTCGTACAGGGTCTGATGGCCCCAGCGGTCGACGAGGTAGAGCAGGGACCCGCCGATGCCTTCCAGCACGAGCGGATAGTCGCCCAGTCCCGTCTGGCTCACCTCGGCCGGCTTGGCGCCGCGCTCGACGGCGAGGTCGAAGGCGGCCTTGGCGTCCTTCACCCGGAAGGCCATGCCGTTGGCCGAGGGGCCATGGGCCTCGCGGAACTCGGCGGCCTGGCCGTTGGGGTCGCGATTGACGAGGAAGGTGATGTCGCCCTGCTTCATCCGCGCCACGAGACCGTCGGGCCGGGTGTGGCTGAGGGTGAAGCCCATGGTCTCGAACATGGCGATCATGCCGTCGGGATCGGGGCTGGTGAATTCTACGAACTCGAAGCCGTCCAGGCCCATGGGGTCGTTCGGGTGCGCGGGCATGGGGAGTCCTCCGTTCGGGCGGAAAGGGAATGTAGATGGTTGGCCGGGAACCTAGGGACCCGAAGCCGGTTCGCCAAGCTTGCAGCGCTTCACAAGCGCGTCGTCGCTGCCCATAAGCGGCCCGAGCCCACCCAGGAGAGCCCCCCTGAGCCCGTCGGACGATCCCATCGCCCAGGACAGATTCCAGGACGACACCGGCCAGGGATTCATCGGCCTGATCCGCAGCCTCGCGGACGCCGCGGGGCCCGACGGCCTGACGCTGGGAGAGATACGGGACCGGCTGGACGAGCGCAGCTTCGGCCTGATGATCCTGGTGCTGGCGGTGCCGTGTCTGGTGCCGGCGCTCTATGGGGTGCCGCAGGTGGTGGGCATTCCGATCCTGATCCTGGCGGGGCAGCTGCTCTTGGGCCGCAACGAGCCGTGGCTGCCGGACGCCCTGCTGCGGCGGCGCGCGCCGAAAGCCTGGCTGGAGCGGATGGCGAGCTTCGCGGAAAAGCGCATGGGCTGGTTCGAGCGGCTGTCGCGGCCGCGCCTGAAGGCCTTCGCCTGCGGGGCGGGAGAACGCTTCGCCGCCGTCTTCATCATAGTGGCGACCGTAGCCATCGTGCTGCCCCTGATGAACACCGTGCCGTCAGTCGGCCTGGCGCTGATCGCGGTCGGGCTGATCCAGCGCGACGGGCTGTTCGTGGTGGGAGGGGCGGCGGTGGCCACGCTTTGGGCGCTCGCCATCGCCGTGGTGGCCACCGGCGTGGCCTATGGGGCGAGCTGGGCGACCAATCTTCTGCCGTGATCTGGTGGCCTGAAAGCCAATCGACGCCGATCTTTCGTCACGCTAAGGACGCCGCATGTCGTTTCTGCGAGCACTGCTACGCTGGTGGGCTGTCTGGGCGCTGGTCGCCGCAGCCGGCATGCTCGGGGCGGCGCACGGGTTCGAGCGCTTCGAGGGCCTGGCGCCGTGCCCGCTGTGCCTGCAGCAGCGCGAGGCCTATTGGGCCGCCATTGCGGTGGCGGGTCCCGCGGTCATCTGGACGCTGATCAGCAGGGCGACGGGCACGCCGCGGCTGGCGGCCTTCTTCCTGTTCGTGGCCTTCGGCACGGGCGCCTTCATCGCGACCTTCCACGCGGGCGGCGAGCAGGGCTGGTGGGAGCTGCCCGCGACCTGCATGGGCGTGCAGGGCCCGATCGACACCGGATCGCTGCTCGAGAGCCTGCGGGCGCCGCAGACGACGCCGAGCTGCGGCGAGATCGCCTGGTCCTGGGCCGGCCTGTCGATGGCCGCCTGGAACGCGGTGATCTCCGTCGTGCTGGCGATCCTCAGCCTGCTGGCCGCGGCGCGCCCGCGCGACGCCCGCGCCCCGAGGCTGTTCAATGAGCCGTAGCGTTCAACTGCCGCGCCCCGGCCGGGGCCAGGTCGCCGGCCGCCTGCGCGAGATGCTGCGCGTCGACCACGCCGGCGAGATGGCGGCGGTCCAGATCTATCGCGCCCAGAAGGACGTCTTCCGCGCCGCCGGCCGCACCGACATGGCCGAGGACATGGCCCGCATGGAGAGCGAGGAGCAGGTCCACCTCGACCGTTTCAATGCGCTCCTGACCGAGCACAACACGCGCCCGACCCTCATGACGCCCATCTGGCGGCTGGCCGCCTACGGCCTGGGCGTCGGCACCGCCCTGATGGGCGAGAAGGCGGCCCACGCCTGCACCGAGGCGGTCGAAACCGTCATCGCCGAGCACTACGCCGACCAGGCCGAGGAATGGGAAGGCCGCGACCCCGCGCTCGCCGAAGAGTTCCGCAGCTATCGGGACGATGAGCTGAGGCACCACGACCACGCGGTCGAGCAGGGCGCGCACGAGGCGCCGGGCTATTCGGCGCTGACGGCGGTGATCAAGGCCGGGTGCCGGCTGGCGATCAAGGTGAGCGAGAAGGTCTAGCTCTCGTCTCCGCTCCCATCGCGGAGGCGATGGGGAGGACAGATCAGCGCGAAGCGATGATCAGGAGGGGCTCCCTCCGCTGCTCCGGCGCCTCGCGGCGGCCGACCCCTCCACCACTTCGTGGTCCCCCTCCCCATTCCTTCGTCATGGGGAGGAGACGACCGCTATCGCACATCAAACGCCATCAGCAGCGTCCGCTGGCTGGCGTTGAAGTTGTCGTCAGACAGAATGTAGAGCCGCACCCCGCCGTCCGGCCGCCGCACGGCGGCGAGGCCTTCGAAGTTGTCGACGGTAGCGGGGGCGGTGAACCGGGCCAGCGAACGCCAGGGATTCGGAGCGGCGCGGAAGCGGTCGATGTCGAGGCTCTGGATGTGGATCGTGTTGGTGTTGCGGGCCGAGTGGTAGGCGCGCTCCAGGATGAAGACGTCCGGGCCGCCCGGCTCCAGGGCCAGCGATACGACTCGCAGATCGTCGTCCTGCAGCGGCTCCCCCGGCGGCCGCGTCCAGGTCTCGCAGGTGATCTCACAACGCCACAGGCCGCCCGATTCGCCTGCCGCCCAGAAGGCGTCGGCTTCGCCCGCCGCCGCGATCCCCTCCATCCCGTCGTTCTCGGTGAAGGCGAAGTCTGGGATGACCCGCTCGCCCAGCCAGCGGCCGTCGGACCCGTCGTAACGCCAGACGCGGTGGTCGCGCTCGAAGCTGATCAGCAGCTCGCCGTTGGGCATGCGGGTCAGGCCTTCGGCGTCGGCGAGATATTTGGGGATCAGCGGCTGGCCGTCGGGGTCTTCCAGCGGCCGGACCTCGACGCCCTCGACGCCGGTCAGGCGTCCGTCGGCGCCCAGGACGACGCGGCCGCGCACGAGCAGGCCCTCATCGCCAATGCTCCAGAAGTCGAGGCCGTTGTCGGCGAAGTCGATGTCCGACAGGCCGTGCAGGCGGTTGAAGCCGGAGCGGATCTCGAGCCCGCCGGCATAGACCAGAGCCTGGGTTCCGTCCTCTAGCGCGGGCGCGTTCAGGGGCACGGGCGTGGTGGTGACGGCGACCGGCGTCCAGGCGTCGGGCAGCGGGTCCTCGGCGAAACGGACGGCCTCGCGCAGCGCCTCACTGGCGGCGTGCCGCGCCTGCCAGCCGACCTCGGGCGTGGTCGCGCAGGCGGCGAGGAGGAGGGCGAGGAGCGGCCCGATGAGGGATCGGCCCCTTCTCCCCTCGGGGGAGAAGGTGTCATGCGAAGCATGACGGTTGAGGGGGGTGGTCGTTCTGTCCTGATGGTCCGACGATCGTGACACTGAAGCAGGGGCCCCCCCCGACCCCCGCCCGGGGCCGCCCAAGCCCCCCCCCGGGGTCGGCTTTTGGTGTTTTTTTA
>CBIHLR010000178.1:0-3750 GCA_966210875.1 uncultured Brevundimonas sp.
CGTGCAGGCCGCCCGAGGTCTCATAGGCCTTGCCCGAGAACTTGCCGCCCGAGTGGAGCACGGTCATGACGACCTCGAGCGCAGACTTGTCCGGATGGCGGGGGTGCGGGTCGACGGGGATGCCCCGGCCATCGTCGGTGACGGCGAGGAAGCCCTCGGCGTCCAGTTCTACGGTGATCAGCTTGGCGTGGCGGGCCACCGCCTCGTCCATGGCGTTGTCGAGCACCTCGGCGAAGAGGTGGTGCAGCGCCCGTTCGTCAGTGCCGCCGATGTACATGCCCGGCCGCTTCCGGACCGGCTCCAGCCCTTCCAGCACCTCGATCGAGGCGGCCGAATAGCCACCGCCCGTCGGGGTAGGCACGACCGGCTCCGGCTCGGGCGCGCGCTCGGGACGCGACAGCGCTTGCGGCGTCGTCGACTGGGGCGCGGGCTCCGGCGAGGAGAGCGAACTGAACAGGTCGTCGATGGGCTCTGGCTTGGCCATTCGGGGAGTCTAGCGGATTCGGGCGGGCGGTCCCTATCGCCCCTTCGTCGCGGGCGAGCAAGGACAAGCGCGTCGTGCTAGAGGCGGCCCATGAGCGATGAACCGGAACGCCGCCGCATGGTGCGCCCGCCGTCGGGCGGGACCGAGGCTGGGCGCGGCATGGGCCAGAAGATCAAGACGGCCGACAAGAAGAGCCTGTCGAGCCAGCAGTGGATCAAGCGCCAGCTGGCGGATCCCTGGTCGGAACGCGCCCGCGCCGAGGGCTGGCGTTCGCGGGCGGCCTTCAAGCTGATCGAGATGGACGAGCGGCTGGGCCTCATCAAGAAGGGCTCACGCGTGGTCGACCTCGGCGCGGCGCCCGGCGGCTGGGTGCAGGTGGCGCTGAAACAGGGGGCCTCGGCGGTGGTGGGGGTGGACCTGCTGCCGATCGACCCGATCCCGGGCGCCGTGCTCATCCAGGCCGACTTCACTGACCCCGGCGTCGACGACCGGCTGATCGAGGCGCTGGGCGGCGCGCCGGACCTGGTGCTGTCGGACATGGCGCACAACACGGTCGGACATCGCCAGACCGATCACCTGAAGATCATCGCGCTGATCGAGATCGCCGCCGACTTCGCCATCCGCACGCTTAAGCCCGGCGGAGCCTTCGTGACCAAGAACTTCCAGGGCGGTGACGCCGGGGGTGTGCTGGAACGCCTGCGCGCCGAGTTCGCCGACGTCCGCTTCATCAAGCCGAAGGCGAGCCGCAAGGACTCGTCCGAGGTTTATGTCGTGGCTCTCGGCAAGCTGTGAGCGAGGCGGACGTCCGGGCCTCCTTTCGCGAGCAGGCCCGGATCTGCGCCGGCCTGGGCTCGCCCTTCACGGCGAAGGTCTGCGAGTTGGCTGCCGACCGGCTGGCCCCATCGACCCCGGTGGGGCGGCGGGTGCTCGACTGGCGGGGCGATCCGAGACCCCATGCCGACGCCCTGCCGCTGAGATTCGCCGGCGCCCTGCACGCCTGCGCTCGACGCGGCGAGCCGGCGGGGGTGGCTCGGGCCTGGCCGCCCAATGCGATCTCGGATGATGACACCCTGTGGGCGGCCATCGAAACCGCCTGCGGGACCGCAGGCGCTTTCATCCTCGCGTGGCTCGACAGTCCGCCTCAGACCAACGAGGTCGGCCGGTCCGGTCCGCTGGCGGCGGGCCTGCTGGTTCTGGCCGACCGGTTCGGCCTGCCGTTCGACCTGTACGAGCTCGGCTGCAGCGCCGGACTGAACCTGAATCTGGACCGCTACGCCTTCGACCTCGGCGGCGTGGCGACCGGCGACCGGGGCTCGGCCGTGCGGCTGGCGCCGGATTGGGATGGGCCTCCGCCGCCGGACGCAAAGATTGTCGTGGCCACGCGCCAGGGCGTCGACCTCAGCCCGCTGGACGTGTCCCGGCCGGAAGCGGCCGAGCGTCTGCTGGCCTACGTCTGGGCGGACCAGAGGGAGCGGCTGACGCGACTGGATGCGGCGCTGGAGATCGCGCGCGCCTATCCCCCGCCGGTCACGGGCGCGGACGGCGCCGACTGGTTGGAGCGACAGCTTTCGGTCGAACCCACTCCAGGCCTGTGCCGCGTGGTGATGCACACCATCGCCCTGCAGTACTTCACGCCCGAGGGGCGGGGCCGCGTTGTCGCCCATCTCGATCGGGAGGGTGCGGCGGCGACCGCCGAGGCGCCCCTGGCCTGGCTGTCCTACGAGGCAGCGGAGGCGCCGGACGCGGACGGCCGCCGCTGGGCCGAGCTGAGCCTCACCGTCTGGCCTGGCGGACAGCGGCGGGTGCTGGCGCGGGGACATCCGCACGGCTTTGCGATTCAGTGGCGGGCCTAGGCGCGCGCCAGCCGCCGAGCCTCCCGCCTGGTCCAGAACCGGTCGTGCAGGGTGAAGAACAGGGTCTGCACCAGAGGCTCGACGATGCCGATGGCGAGGGCGGTCGCCAGGCTGCCGGTCAGCGCGAAGGCCACCGTCACGGCCACTGAGAAATGCATGAGGGCGTAGGTCGCCGTCTTCAGCGCCATCCCTTTCAGGCCGAACGTCAGGCCGTGATGGTGCGCGTGGCTCGGGCCCGCGGGCTCCAGCACCTCAAGCCGTGCAGACACGGCCTCTGCGGTTTCCTCGGCGTTGCTGAGCAGACGGCGGCCCTCGACGCGATGCCAGACGCGATCGTGCAGGGCGTAGGCCAGGGTCTGGACGACTGGCTCGACCAGACCGATCCCCACCGCCACGCGCCAGTCACGCGTCAGGGCGTAGGCCGTGGCCATGGCGACGACCAGGTGCATGACGCTGTAGCTGGCCACCTTGAGGGCCAGGAGCCGACCGGTCTCCACGATCTTGCGAACCATTTGCAGAATGTGGAGGTGCGCCGATCGACGGGCAAGACGATCTTTCCGATGAGGCCCATAAGCAAAAGCTTGGATGAGCGCGCGATTGCCGAACAGAGCCCGTTCTGATACACGCCGCGCCTTCGCGAGCTTCGGCCCGCGATCAAATCCGTGGGAGGGGCTGCCCGGACCACGGCCACATAGGCGGCTTTGACGAGCCGTCGCATACTGGAGACAGCCAATGGCCAAGAAGATCTTGGGCTATATCAAGCTGCAGGTGCCTGCCGGCTCCGCCACGCCTTCGCCGCCCATCGGGCCGGCGCTCGGCCAGCGCGGCGTCAACATCATGGGCTTCTGCAAGGAGTTCAACGCCCGCACCGAGAAGGAACAGAAGGGCACGCCCCTGCCGACGGTGATCACCGTCTATCAGGACAAGAGCTTCACCTTCGTCACCAAGACCCCGCCCGCGACGCACTACCTGAAGGAAGCCGCCAAGATTAAGTCGGGCGCCTCCAAGACGGGCCGCGAGACCGCCGGCAAGATCACCCGCGCCCAGCTGCGCGAGATCGCCGAGAAGAAGATGAAGGATCTCAACGCCAACGACATCGACG
This sequence comes from uncultured Brevundimonas sp., assembly GCA_966210875.1. Taxonomy (GTDB): domain Bacteria; phylum Pseudomonadota; class Alphaproteobacteria; order Caulobacterales; family Caulobacteraceae; genus Brevundimonas. The sequence goes on from CBIHLR010000178.1 coordinate 3,440, forward strand.
CCGCGGCGAAGATCATCGAAGGCTCCGCCCGCGCGATGGGCCTGAAGGTGGAGGGCTGATCGACATGGCCAAGCAACCCAAGCGTATCCAGGCCTGGACCGGTGACCGCGAGAACCCGCTTCCGCTCGCCGAGGCCGTCAAGCTGGTCAAGGCGAACGCCAAGGCCAAGTTCGACGAAACCGTCGAGATCGCCGTCAACCTGGGCGTCGACCCGCGTCACGCCGACCAGCAGGTCCGCGGCGTTGTGAACCTGCCCTCGGGCACGGGCCGTGACGTCCGCGTCGCCGTCTTCGCCAAGGACGCCAAGGCGG
>CBIHLR010000179.1:0-3686 GCA_966210875.1 uncultured Brevundimonas sp.
ATGTCGGCCAGCTTCACCAACCAGACGCTGGCCCAGATCGAGCTGTGGACCAACAACAAGGCCTATGAGAAGCAGGTGTACACCCTGCCCAAGAAGCTCGACGAGAAGGTCGCCATGCTCCACCTCGAGAAGCTGGGCGCCAAGCTGACCAAGCTGTCGGACGAACAGGCCGCCTACATCGGCGTGAAGCCGGAAGGCCCGTTCAAGCCGGAGCACTACCGCTACTAGGGAGGCCGGCGCGCCATGACCGAGATCAGCGGCATCTGCCCGGCGCGCTTCGCCGCCGTCCGTCAGCAGTTCGCCGCCCATTTCGACCAGGATCTCGAACTCGGGGCGCGCTTCTCCGTCTGCATCAAGGGCGAGCCGGTCATCGATCTGATGGCCGGCTTTTCCGATCTGGCGAAGACCACGCCGGTCGGGCCGGAGACGCTGTTTCCGGTCTTCTCCTCGACCAAGGCGGTCGCCGCCCTGATGATGGCGCGGGCCGTCGACGCCGGGCGCATCCGCTATGACCAGCCGGTCGCCGACCTGTGGCCGGAGTTCGGCCAGGCCGGCAAGGGCGCGATCACCGTCGCCCAGCTGCTGAGCCACCAGGCCGGTCTGCCGGGCTTCGACGAACCGACCGACCCGGACCTCTGGTACGACCGCGAGGCCGTGCTGGCGCGCCTGGCTGCCCAGGCGCCCATGTGGGAGCCGGGCACAGCCTCGGGCTATCACCCCATCACCGTCGGCTACATGGTCGGCGAGCTGTTCCGGCGCGCCGACGGCCGCACGCTCGGCCGCGCGCTGCGCGAGGACCTGGCGGCTCCCTTCGGCCTGGACGTCTGGATCGGCCTGCCCGACGCCGAGCACGGCCGCGTCGCCCAGGTGCGCAAGCCGACCGCCCTGCCCGACCTCGGCGAACTGACCGATGTGAGGAAGGCCGCCTTCCTGAACCGCGGGGCCAGCGTCGGCCGCCGCGACGCCCCGGACTGGCGCCGGGCGGAGATCCCGTCGGCCAATGGCCACGCCACCTCGCTCGGCCTGGCGCGGCTGATGGCGGTGGTGGCGAACGGCGGGGTGCTGGACCGCGAGCCGGTGCTGTCGCCCCAGACCGTGGCCGAGCTGACGAAATCGCGGATCAGCGGGCCGGACCGCGTCCTGCCCTTCGATCTCAGCTGGGCGGCGGGCCTGCTGCGCAACGACGGGCACGCCATCTTCGGACCGGGCCGTCAGGCCGTCGGCCACTACGGCTGGGGCGGCTCGGTCGCCATGGCTGATCCCGAGACCGGGGTCTCGGCCAGCTACGTCATGAACCGGCAGTCGCCCCACCTGATCGGCGACCCGCGCCCGGTGGCCCTGTTCAAGGCGCTCTACCGCTCTCTCTGAACCGAACGGTCCTCGGCCGGATCGTCAAGCAGGCCGGACTCGACCGCCACCACCTTGGCCGCGCGCGAGCGCTTGAGCGCGGCGGCGGCATAGACCATCGCGCCCAGCCAGATGAAGGCGAAGGAGACGCCGCGCAGCCAGCCGAAGGGCTCACCCTGGCTGACGCCGATCACAAACGCGATGGTCGGGGCCAGGAACTGCAGGAAACCCATGGTCGACAGCGGCATGCGCCGCGCCGCCCAGGCGAACAGCATCAGGGGAAGAACCGTCGCCGGCCCCGCGATCAGCAGCCAGAAGGTGGCCCAGGGCGAGGCGAAGAGGTGGCCGGTTCCGTTGGTCTCGATCATCGCCACCCAGATCATGCCGAGCGGGGCCAGCAGCAGGCATTCGATGAACAGGCCCGACTGGGCGTCGGCCTCGACGCGCTTCCTGATCACCCCATAGGCCGCGAACGAAAAGGCCAGGACCAGCGAGATCCAGGGCGGGTGGCCGAGCGCCAGGGCCTGGAGGATCACGCCGACGGCCGCCAGAGCGATCGCCGCCTGGCCGAAGCGGTCGATCCGCTCGCGGAACAGCCAGGCGCCCGCGGCCATGTTGAGCAGGGGATTGAGGTAGTAGCCGAGGCTGGCGTCCAGCGTCCGGCCCGAGTTCACCGCGATGACATAGACGGTCCAGTTGACCGCGATCAGCACCGTCGAGGCCAGGAGCCACGCCAACGTGCGCGGCCGGGTCAGGATGGCCCGCACCTGCGCGGCCTGACGCGCGATCAGGACCAGCAGTCCGGCCCAGAACACACCCCACAGCACCCGGTGGGCCATGATCTCCCACGCGTCCGCGCCGAGGTGGCCCATCTGCTGGAACACCAGCGGGATGAAGCCCCACATGGCGTAGCAGCCGGCCCCGGCGATCAGGGCCGTGGTGGTTTCAGAGCGGGCGGGAAGTGTCGGAGTCACGTTGATCCTATTCTTCCTCGCCCGCGAAGCGGGAGAGGAGGGCCCCGCCACGTTGAGCGGAACGCGAAGCGATTGGGCGGGAGGTGAGGGTCACTGCACTAGCGCGAGCCACAGCCTTCATCTCCCGCGCGGACCTGCGGCGCGACGCGCCTCCGGTGCGCGAGGCCCTCTTCTCCCCTGACGGGCGAAGACATCAGAGCGTGATCGACCGGAAGCCGGACTTCGGCTGGATGACGCCCTGTTCGTCGAGCAGCTGGGCGATCTGGACGGCGTTCAGGGCCGCGCCCTTCCTCAGGTTGTCCGACACGACCCAGAGGTTCAGGCCGTTCTCGACGGTGGGGTCATTGCGGATGCGCGACACGAAGACGGCGAAGTCGCCCGCCGCCTCGACCGGCGTGACCCAGCCGTCGTCCTCGGGCTTGTCGACCACCAGCACCCCCGGCGCCTCGCGCAGGATCTCGCGCGCGTCCTCGGCGTCCATCGGGTCCTCGAACTCGAGGTTCACGGCCTCGCAGTGGCCGACGAAGACGGGCACGCGCACGCAGGTGACGGTCAGTTTGATGTCCGGGTCGAGGATCTTGTGGGTCTCCTTCCACATCTTCTCTTCCTCGGAGGTGTAGCCGTCGTCCTTCAGGTCGCCCGCGAACGGCAGGACGTTGAAGGCGATCTGCTTGGGGTAGACCTTGGGCGTCGCGTCGCCGAGGCCGTAGATGGCCTTGGTCTGGGTCCACAGCTCGTCCATGGCCTTCTTGCCGGTGCCGGACACCGACTGATAGGTCGCGACCACCGCCCGCTTGATGCGCGCTGCGTCGTGCAGGGGCTTGAGCGCCACCACCAGCTGGGCCGTCGAGCAGTTCGGATTGGCGATGATGTTCTTGCGCTTCGCCATGTGAATGGCGTCCGGGTTCACCTCCGGCACGATCAGCGGCACGTCAGGGTCCATGCGGAAGGCCGACGAGTTGTCGATGACGATGGGTCCCTGTTTGCCGATCTTCTCGGACCATTCGCGGCTGACGTCGCCGCCGGCGCTCATCAGCACGATGTCGACCTTGGAGAAGTCGAAGGTCTCCAGGTTCTGGCACTTCAGGGTGCGGTCGCCGAAGGAGACCTCGACGCCCTGCGACTTGCGCGAAGCGACGGCGTGGATCTCGTCGACGGGGAACTGCAGCTCCTCGAGGATGTCCATCATCTCGCGGCCGACATTGCCGGTGGCGCCGACCACGGCGAGGCGATAGCCCATAGAAAGTCTCCTGGAGTTCGAGGCCCGCATGTAGGCCTTCGCGCGGAAAGCGCAAAGGCTTCCGCCGTCACCCCTGACGCACGACGCGCGCAGCGCGGCGGGTGATCCGGGGCCTAAACTCGGGG
>CBIHLR010000180.1:0-3609 GCA_966210875.1 uncultured Brevundimonas sp.
AGGGTCCGGCGGCGATCCGCGCCTTCAGCCATCTGGAAGGCGCGACGGTCGAGGCCGGCGCCGAGATCGGGCCCTATGCGCGGCTGAGGCCAGGCGCCCGGATCGGGCCGAAGGCCAAGGTCGGCAATTTCGTCGAGGTCAAGAATGTCACCATGGGCCCGAACACCACGTTCTGCTCGATCACCGAGCCCGCCGCGACCTGGGTGTCCCAGGCCAGCCAGACCGTCTCCGGCGCCGGCATCCGCACGCCCGCCGCCATCAGCGCGTTTCGCCGTCCCTGCTGGAACACCAGCTCCGCCGCCGCCAGCTCGGCCTGCGAGTTCACCCCCTGGACCGCCGCCTCCTCGGCGAACACCGCCCGCGCGTGCAGCCCCCTGGCCCGGGCCAGCTCCACGATGTCGGTCAGGTAGTACTCGCCCTTGGCGTTGTCGTTGGTGACCTCGGCCAGCAGCGAGAACAGCAGCGCTCGCTCGCAGACCATGACGCCCGAGTTGCAGCGTCTGATGTCCAGGACGTAGTCCGGCGCGTCCTTGGCCTCCACGATCCTGAGCAGTTCGTGGTGGTCTCCCAGCACCAGCCGCCCATAGGCGCCCGGCTCAGCCGCTTCGAAGCCGAGCACCGTGACCGCCGCCTCCGACCCGAACAGCGGCGCGATCGTCTCGCCCTCGAGCAGCGGGCAGTCCGCATAGGTGATCACCACCTCGCCTTCGAAGTCCGCCAGCGCCTGCTCCGCCGCACGAACGGCGTGGCCAGTGCCCAGCGGCGGGTCCTGCACGGCCACCGCCGCCTCGCCCAGCCGCTTCGTCACATGGGCGCCCACCTCGGGCGAATGGGTCCCGACCACCACCACGATCCGTTCGCATCCGGCGGCCTCGGCCGCGTCGATGGCGTGGTCCAGCATCGGCCGGCCACCGATCGGGTGCAGCACCTTGGGCAGGGGCGACTTCATCCGCGTGCCCTGGCCGGCGGCGAGAATGACGGCGGCGCGGGCCTGGCTCTGGCTCAAGGACGACTCTCCGGCTTGCGGGACCCGCCGATTTAGCCGAAAGCCGCCCCGTCGCGACACCCCTCCCCGAGCCGCCCTTGTCCCTTTCCGGCGTCACCCTCGCCTTCGACCTCGACGGCACCCTGGTGGACACCGCGCCCGACCTGATCGGCGTGCTGAATGTCATGCTTCAGGACCGGGGCCTGCCGCCCGTGCCGCTGACCTCGGCTCGGCACCTCGTCGGCCGCGGCGCGCGGGTCATGCTGGAGCACGGCTTCCAGGAGGCCGGCGCCGACTTCGATGCCGATCAGGCTCCCGCCCTGCTGGACCAGTTCATCGATCTCTATCTGGCGAGGATCGCCCAGGAGAGCCGTCCGTTTGATGGCGTCGTCGAGACGCTCGACCACTTCGCCACCGAGGGCGCCGGGCTCGTGGTGGTCACCAACAAGCTGACGCGGTTGTCCGTCGCCCTGCTCGACGCGCTGAACCTGAGCCATCGCTTCGCCTTCGTCGCCGGTCCCGACGTCGTCTCCGCCCGCAAACCCTCCGGCGCTCACCTGCGCGATGCCGTCCTGACCGCTGGCGGCGACCCCGCCCGCTGCCTCATGGTGGGCGACAGCGCCCCCGACGTCGCCTGCGCCCGCGCCCTCGGCGCACCGGTCGTGCTTGTCGGCTTCGGCTACACGGAGACCCCGGCGGAGGAACTGGGCGCGGACACGGTCATCTCAGCGTTCGACGAACTGCCTGGCGTTGTGAGAGGCTTGCTTCCATGACCGCCCGCCCCACCCGCGACCAGTACGCCGTGATGCGGCCCATCCCGACGCGCTGGGCTGACAACGACGTCTACGGCCACGTCAACAACGCGGCCTACTACGGCTTCTTCGACACGGCGGTGAACGCCTGGCTGATCGAGCAGGGCCTGCTCGACACCGCCGCGAGCGACGCCATCGGGCTCGTGGTCGAGACGGGCTGCCGATACCACACGTCGCTGTCGTTTCCGGAGACCATCGAGGCCGCGCTGCGCGTCGCGCGCCTGGGAACCTCCAGCGTCCGCTACGAGCTGGCCCTCTTCTCCGAAGGCGAAGCCGACGCCGCCGCCGACGGCCATTTCGTCCATGTCTACGTCGACCGCGAGACGCGCCGGCCGACGCCGATTCCGGCCGACATCAGAACGGCCCTGGAAGGCCTCATCCTCGCTTGATCGCTGGCGGTTCGCGGGCTATGTCCGCGCCTCCGCCGGGGACGCGTAGCTCAGCGGTAGAGCACCTCGTTCACACCGAGGGGGTCACAGGTTCAATCCCTGTCGCGTCCACCATCGGCCGCCGCGCTCAGGCCGCCGCGCCGGGCCAGTCCCCACATCAGCCCGACCACCCCGCCCTTCACGACCGGCAGGGTCGCAAGCGTGATCACCGCCAGCGCCGGCAGGGTGATGGCCACGACCGTCATCGGGTCCCAGGTCCAGATGAACTCGAGCAGCAGAAGCGGCGCGATCACCACGTGCCCGATCAGCACGATGGTGAAATAGGCCGGGCCGTCGTCCGCCTTGTAGCGGCCGTTCTCGTGGCCGCAGGCGTCGCAGACCGGATCGACCTTCAGATAGGCGCGGAACAGCTTGCCCTCGCCGCACTCCGGACAGCGGAGGGCGAGGCCGCGCTTCATGCCCGATAGGACTGGATTTCCCGACATGGCGCCCAGATAGGCCTTCCGGCCCTTCCGCGCCAGCGCGCCCTAGCGCCGCAGATCCCTTAGGATTTCCCGCGCCGCATTGAAGCCCGGCGCGCCGGTCACCCCGCCACCGGGGTGGGTCCCCGACCCGCATATGTAGAGGCCCTTCACCGGCCCCCGATAGTCGCCGTGGCCCAGCACCGGGCGGGCGCTGAACAGCTGGTCCAGGCTGAGCTTGCCGTGGAAGATGTCCCCGCCGACCAGGCCGAAGCGGCGCTCCAGGTCAATCGGGCTCAGCGCCTGGCGTCCGATCACCGACGCTTTGAAGCCCGGCGCGAAGCGGTCGACCGTCTCGATCATCAGGTCAGCGACCTCGTCCCGGTGGTCGTCCCAGGACCGCCCGACCGACAGCTGCGGGGCCACGTGCTGGCAGAACAGGCTGGCCACGTGCCGCCCTTCCGGCGCCAGGCTGTCGTCCAGGGTCGAGGGGATCAGCATCTCGATGATCGGTTCCTTCGACCATCCGTGCGCGCGCGCATCCATCCAGGCGCGGTCCATGTAGGCGAGGCTCGGCGCCATGATGATCCCGGCCGTCATGTGGTCTCCGGCCTCGGGCAGACAGGCGAAGCGCGGCAGCTCCGACAGCGCCACGTTCATGCGGAAAGTGCCCGATCCGGAGGCGTAGCGTCCGATGCGCTCGCGGAAGTCCGCAGGCAGAGCCCCCGGGTCCATCAGCCGCTCGAACGTCAGCTTCGGGTGCAGGTTCGAGACGACCGTCACCGCCCGCACGACCTCTCCGCCTTCGGTCACGGCCCCGACTGCCCGGCCCTTCTCGGTCAGGATTTCCTGCACGGCCGTGTTCAGGCGCACCTCGACGCCCGCCTCGGCGCAGGCCTTGGCCATGGCCTGGGTGATCGCGCCCATGCCGCCGATGGCGTGGCCCCAGGCGCCCTTCTTGC
>CBIHLR010000181.1:0-3507 GCA_966210875.1 uncultured Brevundimonas sp.
ATCTTGCCTATGTCCAGGACGCGTCACAGATCTCGTCCAGCTTCGCCAACGGCGACGAGGTCCGCGCCTCCCTCATGCGCGCCGCCACCTATGAGCCGGTCCAGCTGTCGCGCGGCATGGTCGCCTACGCCGCTGTCGTGGCGCTCCAGTCGCCGGAGTTCGTCAACGGCGTGCGCGGTCTGGCCGCCGATCCGGCCAACCGCGACACCCTGCTCCGCCAGATCATGGCCGACCCCGCCTACGCCGCCCAGCTGCCCGGCGCGCGCGAGGCCGCCGGCCTGATCGCCGCTCAGATCCAGAGCCAGGGCCAGGGCGTCTACAACGCCGGCGCCGCGGTCAAGCAGACCGCCTACGACATCCAGCGCCAGCGCTGGTCGTCCCAGCACGTCACCGACCGCGAGGAGCGGCTGGAACGCGCCCGCCTCCTGTCGGCCACGCCCCTGAACCACAGCGTCGACGATTCGGCCCGCCTGCTGAACGCCGCCCTGACCGGTCAGGGCCTGGCCCTCCAGCCCGCCGAAGCCGGCCCGCCCTACACCCAGGCCGTGGTGCGGGGCCTCGCCATCGCCGCCCTGGCCGCGCTCGGCCAGGCGGGCGAAGACGCCCGCGCCACCACCGAATCGTTGCTCAACGAGCCGGTCAGCGCCGACTGCCTGAACTTCTCCAAGCTGATGATGATGCAGTGCCTCGCCGCCTCGCGGCCGCACTACGAGGAAATCTTCTGCCTCGGCCAGCACATCATGATGGACACCGCCCAGTGCGTCGTCGACGCGGCCGGAACGGTCACCCCCATTCTGCAATCGCCGGTCCTGATGGCCCAGCCCGCCTCGGTCGAGACCGCCTCGGCCGACGCGACTAGTTCGGACGCCCAGACGCCGAACTGATTCGGCTCCCCAGGTCGGCTCACACGAGGTCGGTTGGCTGAGGCGGGCCCCGCTGGACTGACGCTGCGGCAGGCGGTCAACATCGCCCCTCGCGCGGCTGCACGCGATCAGCGGGGGAACATGTCTCAGGCTCTGCCCCACTACCGGGATCGCGGCGAGCGCCTGGCCGATCTCATCGTCCATCTTGCGGGCCTTGCCCTGGCGCTGGTCGGCGGTGGCATGCTCCTGGGCCTGGCCATCGGCTTCGGCCACGTCGGAAGGCTCACCGCCGCCACGATCTACGCCGTCGGCTTGCTGACCATGCTCGCGCTCTCGACGGCCTACAACTTCGCCGCAGCCCGCTACCAGCCGCTGCTGAGGCGATTCGATCACGCCGGCATCTTCCTGATGATCGCCGGGTCGTACACGCCTTTCACGACCCAGCACCTCAGCGGGACCTGGTCCTGGGGCATGACCGCCGCAGTCTGGTCCATCGCCGGCCTGGGCATCGCGGCCAAGCTGCTGCTGCCCGGCCTGGGGCGCGCCTTCTGGATCGCGGTTTATGTCGTGCTGGGCTGGCTCATGGTCATCGCGCTGGAGCCGCTGCGCCAAAGCCTGGGCCTTGCGCCGCTGATCCTGCTGGCGGTCGGCGGCCTGCTCTACACACTCGGAGTCGCCTTCTACAGCAGCAAGGCGTTGCGTTTCCGCCGGGCCATCTGGCACGGACACGTCGTGGCCGCGGCCGCCGTTCACTGGGTCGCCGTGCTGCTTGCCGTCCTCGCCACCCCGGCGGCCTGATCCCGTCTGCGGAACGGCTCAGCCCTGTTGCGCCCGCAAGGCGAAGCGTGTATCTAGCCGCGCTCTTGATTTCACGGGTCACTGACCCCCCGCCGCGCGGCTGCGCGGCGGTTTCGTTTTGAGGCTAGCCGCATGGCCGAGATCATCCTGAACGTCGAAGTCCGCGAAGGCGTGGGCACCGGCGGCGCCCGCGCCGCCCGCAACGCCGGCAAGGTGCCGGGCGTCCTGTACGGTGGCGACAAGGCCCCCGTGGCCATCGCCGTGGAAGAGCGCGCCTTCAAGAAGTCGCTCTACACCGGCAAGCTGCTCGGCCACCTGGTGACCCTGAAGTACGGCGACGAGACCCAGCCGGTCATCGCCAAGGACATCCAGTTCGACCCGGTCACCGACCGTCCGATGCACTTCGACCTGATGCGCGTCGACGAGAAGGCCCCGGTCAAGATCTCCATCCCGGTTCACTTCAAGAACCAGGACCAGTGCGAAGCCTTCCGTCAGGGCGGCTCGCTCGAGATCGTCCGCCACGACGTCGAGATCATGGTCCGCGCCGACCAGATCCCCGAGGAACTGGTCATCGACCTGTCGGGCCACAAGCTCGGCGACACCATCCGCATGTCGGAAATCACGCTGCCGGAAGGCGCCCATCCGACCATCACCGACCGCGACTTCGTGATCGCCTCGATCAAGACGTCGTCGGCCGCCCTGTCCGAAGCCGCCGACGAGGCTGCTGACGCCGCCGCCGCCGAGGAAGCCGCCGCCGAGGCCCCGGCCGAGGAAGCTTCGGAAGAAGCCGCCGCCGAGGAGTCCTCGGAGGGCTAAATCCCCGCCAAGGCTGGAAATCAGCGGCCCCGTCCTGCAATCAGGGCGGGGCCGTTTTCCTATCTGGAGCTGGCATGCTGATCCTGGCCGGCCTCGGCAATCCGGGGCCCAAGTACAAGAACAACCGCCACAACATCGGCTTCATGGCCATCGACGCCATCGCCGAGGAATGGCGCTTCGGGCCCGAGCGCGCGCGTTTCCAGTCCGTCTCGCGCGAAGGCGAAATCCCGACCGAGCGCGGCCCGGTCAAGACCCTGCTGCTCAAGCCCCAGACCTACATGAACGAGAGCGGCCGCGCCGTCGGCGAGGCCATGCGCTTCTTCAAGGCCACGCCGGCCGACGTCATCGCCTTCTATGACGAGATCGACCTGGCCGAGGGCCGCTTCCGCATGAAGACCGGCGGCGGCGCCGCCGGCCACAACGGCGTGCGCTCCATTGCCAGCCACATCGGCCCCGACTTCCGCCGCGCCCGTCTGGGCGTCGGCCATCCGGGCCAGAAGGAACTGGTCATGCCCTGGGTGCTGGGCGACTTCTGGAAGGCCGAGATTCCCTGGCGCGACGCCCTGCTCGACGCCTGCGCCCGCGCCCTGCCCTTCGCCGCCATGGGCGACGACGACCGCTACCAGGCCGAAGTCCTCCGCCTCGCCCCCGCGCCCAAGGCCGATCCGCGCAAGGCCGCGCGGGAGGAGTAACCCCCGCATCGAAGCGGGCGTTCGCGACGCTCGCCGTCACCCCGGACGCAAGCGCAGCGAGCGATCCGGGGCCTAAGCTCAGCAGCGCCTCATCCCCGTCGTCATCCTCGGGCTTGACCCGAGGATCAGAGCCTCCGCGAGGTTCAGCCCTCTCCGGACAGGGCTCGACGCCCCCCCGTCCGATCCTCGGGTCAAGCCCGAGGATGACGAGCTTCGATGCGGGTGTTCAGCCGAAAAAGGATCACGCGAACCCCCGCCCCCTCCACCTGCGCCTACACTCTCCCCGTCCCGTCGCACGGGGAGGGCGCATGGCCAGCGACCCTGCGGGCGGCGGGATG
>CBIHLR010000182.1:0-3419 GCA_966210875.1 uncultured Brevundimonas sp.
GCGCCGTCTGGAAGTCCTCGGCGTTCACGCGGGTGCACATCTTGATGCGCAGGTCCTCGACGTTGTCGACGTCCCAGGCCGAAGCGTGGCAGACCACCTCGCGGCCCTCGGGACGCACGATCTGCGAGCGCTCCCAGAAGGTCTCGGGCAGCGGGTCCAGGCCGATTGAGGTGTAGAAGCGCTCCGAGGTCCGGATGACCTGCTCGGGCGTGTAGTCGTTCGCTTCCAGCAGGGCCGTCAGGTCGACGGTCGATTCCGGCACGTTGGTCGGGGCGACCACGTCATAGATGTTACCCCACTGCTGGGACCACATGTTGCCCAGCAGGTCGGCGCGGATCGGGCCGGTCTCGGGCTGGACCGCGTCGCCGTACCGTTCGTTCAGGCGTCCGCGCACGTAGCAGTGCAGGTTCTCGTAGAACGGCCGCACCTGCTGCCACAGGCGCTCGGTCTCGGCCGTGAATTCGTCCGGCGGCATGTCGTATCCCGAGCGCCACATGGCCCCGGCGTCGGCGTAGCCCAGCTCGTTCGCGCCTTCGTTGATGATCTCGACCATGCGGGCGTAGTCGCCGGCCATGCCCTGGGCCGAGATGGTGCGCCAGCCGTTGTAGACGGCGGCGGTCTCGGCCGGATCGCGCGATTCCGCGATGATCTCCGAGGCGCGGTCCAGATTGATCTGCTCGCCCTCGTGCTCGAAGCGGCCCGTGGCGTAGGTGGAATCCATCCGGGTCAGGATCTGGGCCAGCTCGTCGGCGGCGCCCGGCCGGTTCGGAGCCGGAGCGACCAGGCCCTGGCGCAGCAGGTTCAGCTTGCGGCGGGTGGCCGCGTCGACCTCGACATTGTTGAAGCGCGCGGCCTCATTGGCCAGCTCGACGCCCAGTTCGGTGTATTCCGCGTTGGCGCGGGCCTCGAGCCACATGGTGTCGAAGGTGATGTAGGTGTTGCGCACCCAGGAGACGCGGCCGGCGTACTCGCTCATCTCCATGAGGCGGCGCTCGGCGTCCTCCACGAAGGCGCGGGCGCCCTCTGGCGTCGCCGGGAAACGTTCGGCCTGGGCCGTCGGCGCAGCGGGCGCCGTCTGGGCCTGGGCGTCCATCATGCTCGAGCAGCCCGTCAGGGCGCAGGCGGCGGCGGCCGTCATCAGCAGGCGTTTCATGGTCTTCCTCCTCATCCGGGCGTCGTCTGTCGAACACGCGCCCGATTGGGCCGCCACAAACGGCAGGCGGCCTTCCCCGTCAAGCTATGCAGTCTGAAAGCCCATCGGCCCGCACGGTTCCCATGGCCGCCTGGATCGAGCGGGCGCGGCGGCGGACGAACGGACCGGGCTCGGCGGCCTGATAACGGCGCGGGCTCGGCAGGATGGCGGCGAGGCGCGCCGCTTCCGTCCGTGTCAGCTCCGACGCGCTCTTGCCGAACCAGTGCTGTGCGGCGGCCTCGGCGCCATAGATCCCCGCCCCCCACTCGGCGACGTTGAGGTAGACCTCCATGATCCGCCGCTTGGTCCAGACCAGCTCGATCAGAACGGTGTAGCCGGCCTCCAGTCCCTTGCGGATCCAGCCGCGTCCCGGCCACAGGAAGACGTTCTTGGCGGTCTGCTGGCTGATCGTCGAACCGCCTCGCACGCGGCGACCCTCGGCGTTCTCCTCCATCGCCTCCTGGATGGCCTCAAGGTCGAAACCCGCGTGGCTGCAGAAGCGCGCGTCCTCGGCCGCGATGACCGCATCGACGAGGTCCGGTGAGATGTCGTCCAGGCCCCGCCAGCGCTTATCCAGCCCCTCGCCCTCGAACATTCGCTGGACCATCAGGATGGTCATCGGCGGCGGCACGAGGGCGTGGATCAGCACGCCGAAGACCGGCAGCATCAGCACGATCACGAAGATCGTCAGCCAGCCGAACCGACGCTTTCGCGGAGCTTCACCGTTCATGCGGGCGTGATACCCCAGCGGTCAGTCGAGGTCGACGACGCCCGCCCCGCCGTCCTCGTCGCCCCAGGCCAGGCGCTTGCCATCGGCCGTCATGGCCAGGCCCGAGATGGCGCCGCCCTTCTCCGCCTTGATCCAGCGATGCGCCCCCTCGCCCAGGTCGATGACCCAGACGCGGCCGTCGGCGGTCCCGCCCGCCAGGCGGCGACCGCCCGGCATGCCCGCCGTTCGCACCACGAAGCTGGTTTCGTCGAAGCCGACCTCCGCAGCCTCCTTGCCCATCGGGCCGTTGGAGCCATGGAAGGGCCAGACCACCGCCCCGTGCGCGCCGGAGGTGGCCATCATCCGCCCGCCGTCCAGGAAGGTCATGTCGCGGATCTTGGTCGGATAGCCGCCCATGCGCATGTCCTTGCCGTCCTTCAGCCGCCAGCCGTGCAGCTGGTTTTCCTGCATGGCCGAGATGACGAAGGCGCCGTCGGGCGAGACCGCCACGCGTGTGTGCGACCCGGCCCATTTCAGCTGGACCGGCTTCTGCGTCTCGATACGGGCGAACCACAGCACCACGCCGCCATAGGTGGCGCAGGCCAGCTTCCGGCCCTTGGGCTCGAAGGCCAAATCGGCGACCGAGCGCTCATGGATGAACTCGCGCCGGAAGTGCGGATCCTTCTGGTCGAGCACGAAGGCCGACTTGCCGGCCGCGAAGGCGATCAGGCCGGACTCCGCCGAGGCCGCCACCGCATCGATCCAGCGCCCCTTCACATCGGCCAGCTCCACGCCCTCGCCCGGCCGGCTCCAGACCACGCGGCCGTCGTCGCCGCCGGTCACCACGCCCTGGCCGGAGGGATGGAGGTAGGCGCTCAGCACCGCCCCGTCATGCGCCTCGACGACCTCACCGCCCTCGAAGCGGACCGACCCGTCCCCCAGGGCGAAGGCGGCCTCTCCGCCGCGGTCGAACAGGACCGCGGTGACGGGGGCGTCGAATTCCCGGACCAAAGAGGCCTCAGCCCCGCTGGCTGATAGGCGTGTAGTCGCGCTGCGTCGGGCCCGTGTACAGCTGGCGGGGACGGCCGATCTTCTGCGACGGGTCCTCCATCATCTCCTGCCACTGGCTGATCCAGCCGACCGTGCGGGCCAGCGCGAACAGGACGGTGAACATGGTGGTCGGGAAGCCCATCGCCGACAGGGTGATGCCCGAATAGAAGTCAACGTTCGGATAGAGCTTGCGCTCGATGAAGTACTCGTCCGAGAGCGCGATGCGCTCTAGCTCCTGGGCGACCTGCAGCAGTGGGTCGTTCGGATCGCCGACCTCGGCGAGGACCTCCTTGGCGCTCTCCTGCATCACCTTCGCGCGCGGATCGTAGTTCTTGTAGACCCGGTGGCCGAAGCCCATCAGCCGGTACTTGCGGTCCTTCACGCCGGCGACGAACTCGGGGATCTTTTCGGGCGTGCCGATCTCCTTGAGCATGTTCAGCGCCTCCTCGTTGGCGCCGCCGTGCGACG
>CBIHLR010000183.1:0-3215 GCA_966210875.1 uncultured Brevundimonas sp.
GCCTCGGCGGCGGCCTTGGCCTCGGACAGCTGCGCGGTTCGCTCGGCGACCGTCGTCTCGAGGCCGGCCACGTGCTCGGCGATGCGCTGGTCGCGCTCGCGCAGCCCATGAAGCATGGAGCGGACCCCGTCCGCCAGGTCGCCGACCTCGTCGTCGGCCACCACGTCCGGATCGCGGGAATAGTCCTGGGTGTCGCGCACCTCGTTGGCGAAGGCGGCCAGCCGGACGATCGGCGCGCTGATCCGGCGGCCCAGCCGCAGGGCGATCAACAGCCCGGCGAAGGCGGCGACGCCGACGCCCAGAATGGTGAGTGCGATGGAGTCCAGCACCCGCTTGCGGACCCCCGGGGCCCTCGCCAGCAGGGTGATCTCGCCGACCCGCTCGCCCTGACTGACGACGGGGGCCTGAACCTCGATCGTGCCGGTGTTGAGCACCGACCAGACGGAGGCCTTATCCCGCCCGTCCAGGCTGACATCCGACTCCAGGCGCACGCCGCCGCCCGTCTCGGCGAGCAGCCGGCCGTCGCGCACCTGGATGCGGCCGTAGGTGACCTCCGGCATCTGGGAGATGGCCCTCAGCGCTGCGAACGCCGCGGCGCGGTCCTCGGTGCGAACCGACTCGGCGGCGAGGGAGCCGATCACCATGGCCGTGCGGGTCAGCCGTTCAGTTTCCGCGGCGGTCTGACGGCGCGCGTCGGTCCAGCCAAGAAGCGTAGCCGTAACAACCGCAGTGGCCGCCAAAGCCGAAAGCACCAGGACTACAAGCTTTCGCCCGATTGTCCGGTAACCGACGTTTCGCATTCGAGGCGCCAAAGGCGTTCGCTCCGCTTGTACAGTCGAACCTATACTCACCTTTAATGACTTGACGCTTAATGATGGCAGTAAGGTTGTGGGCTGAGCGGCCGGGTAGAGGTCGCCGAGGAGTCCCGATGAGTGGTTTTTTTTACGTTCTGGATGACCACGCGAAGATTCTGTTCGTCGATGACGATCCGATTCTTCGCGAGTTCGCCCAGGTCAATCTGGCCAGCCCGAACACCCGCATCGACGTGGCCTCCGACGGCGTCCAGGCCTTGGAGATGCTCAGGACGCAGGCCTACGACATCGTGCTGATGGACCTCGAGATGCCCGGCCTGGACGGGTTCGACGCCCTGACCCGGATCCGCGCCGATCCGACCCTGGCCCAGACGGCGGTGATCGTGCAGACCGGGCGCGAGGACGTCGAGGCCATCGACCGCTGCTTCCGCCTCGGCGCCACCTCCTTCGTCATGAAGCCCCTCAACTGGCGCCTGCTCAGCTATCAGGTGCGATACGTCCTGCGCGCCGAGCGCCAGGCGCGGGCCGGACAGGTCCAGGCGGCGGCATGAAAAGCCCGATCGCCGCCCTGAGGTCGTTGGCGAGGCGCTTCAAACACGCCCGCGAGGGCTCCATCGCGCTGAAATTCGCCCTGCTCGGGCCCGCGGTCCTTCTGATCGGTGTCGGGGCCATCGACCTGCTGGCGGTGAATGCGGCCTCGACCCGGCTGCAGGCGATCGCGGACGCGGGAGCTCTGGCCGGCGCGCCGTCGCTGGCGCTGGCGACCGACGGGGCCGAGGCGCGCGAACGGGCCGCAGCCTTCGTCGACGCCCAGATGACGGAGTGGACCGACGCGCCGACCTACAGGGCGACCTATGAGATCGTCGACCGGATGGGCCAGCGCGCCCTTCGCGTGCTGCTGCATGGCCACCGGCCCTCGTTCTTCGCCAGCATGCTCCCGCCCGGCGGCTGGAATTTCAACGCCGAGGCCGTCGCCAGCTCCGTCGGCCTGGTGCCGCTCTGTGTGCTGGTGAAAGGGGAGGTGGGCGCCCGGCTGTTGCACGTCCAGGACGCCGGCCGCATGAACGCCCCGGCCTGTCTGGTCCATTCCAACCGGGACATCCTGGTCGAGGGCGGTCTTATCGACGCGGCCTCGGTTCAGGCGGTGACGACGGCTCGCGGCATGATCAGCCCGTCCCCCAGCACGGGCGCCGCCTCGATCGACGATCCGTTCGCCAATCTCGAACTGGACGGAGTCGACGGCCTCGGGCTCCTGTGCACCGTCGCGGATCTGCTGAACCGGGTGAAGGTGTCGTCGGGCGTGCACAACGTGCCGGCGGGGCGCCATTGCGGCGGCATCGAAGCCTATGGGGACGCCCGGGTCGTGCTCGCGCCGGGCGAGCATTTCTTCCTCAAGGGCAGCCTGGTCGTCAAGGAGAACGCGCGGCTGGAAGGCGACGACGTCGTGCTGTTCTTCGACAACGCCTCCAAATTCGACTTCACCGACAACGCCATGGTCGCCCTCGACGGGCGCAAGTCGGGTTCCTACGCCGGCATCGTCATGGGCAGCACCCGCAGGAACAGCCAGGACTTCATCATCTCCGCCGACAACGTCGAGAGCCTTCTGGGCGTCATCTATGTTCCGTCCGCGCGGCTGATCGTCGAGGGCGACGCCGAGGTGGCCCGCGACAGCGCCTGGACCGTCATCGTCGCGCAGCAGGTGCAGCTCAAGGGATCGCCGTCCCTGTTCATCAACGCCAACTACGACGCTTCGACCGTGCCCGTCCCGGCCGGCGTCGGTCCCCGCGCCGGCGGCGTCCGGCTGATCGAATAGGCAAGGGTGCCCCCATGGCCATGGAAGCCGAAGTCATGACCGAACGCCTGGAGGGCGCCCACGACGTCGATCGCCGGGCGCGCACGGAGCGGCGGAGTCGCGACCGTCGAAAGCCGGGCAACCGCATCAACCGCGCCGCCCCGACCCATTCGCTGATCAAGGTCTTCGGCGCCTTCGGCGTGGCCATCATGTCCGCCGTGGTGACGCTCACCGTGCTCGCCGGCCAGATGCTGGACCTCTACATCCCCGCGGTCGCCCTCGGCTTCCAGGGGGTGCTTCTGGGCAGTTTCATCCTGATGATCGCGCTGGGCTCGATCGAGCAGCGCCTGATCGAGGTGCGTCTCGAACTGATGATGATGAACGGCGGACGGCGCGAAGGCGACGACCGCCGCCAAGGGCCACGGCGCCGGGCGACCGACGACCGGGGCCCATCACAGGTCGCAGAGATGGCGGGAGAGCCTCAGGATCCGTGAGGCGAGGGACCCGGTTTGAACAAGCCGCTGACTTCCAGACCGAAGCCGATACTGCCCGGAAACGGTGCCCAGACGCCTGATCCGCCCGTCCCCGAACACGAAGCGCCGCGCTGGAGG
>CBIHLR010000184.1:0-3145 GCA_966210875.1 uncultured Brevundimonas sp.
CGTGTCGCGGAAGCTGTTCAGGGTGGCGATCATGGCGGGCCGGGCCTCGGCCAGGGCGTCGGTGTCGCGCCATTCGGCCACGAGGCAGTAGGCCCCTTCGCCGGTCTTGATGATGTGGGCGCGCACCAGGCCGGGCCACTGGCTCCCGACCTCCCTGTGGGCGTCCAGGAAGTCCTGGTCCCGCCCGGGCTTCACCCGAAAGCGTACGGCGTTGAATGCGGTCATGGCGCACCTCCCGGCCGCCCCGATCATGCGCGCCGGGGAAGGGCGGGGCAAGGGTCACGGAACGACGGTCGGTGAACTGTCTCCTCCCTGCCGCGCACGCGGCGGGGAGGGGGACCACGAAGTGGTGGAGGGGAAATGCGGCGCATCAGCCTGGCGCCTCTGTCGGTGAGGACCGCGCCTTGCCACGCGTCAAAAGCATCCCGCCAACGGACAGAGTCCCCTCCACCGCTTCGCGGTCCCCCTCCCCAGCATGGCTGGGGAGGAGACGATGTGGCACGGTCCGCCCATGATCACCCTCCACGCCTTCGGCCGGGTCCACCCCTTCGTGCACGGCGAGACGCGCGACCTGCGGGTCCAGTGGGCGCTGGAGGAGATGGGGCTGGCCTATGAGGTGCGCGGCTGGGACCACACGGCGGGCGAGACGCTCGCGCCGGAGTTCGCCGCCATCAGCCCCTTCAACCAGCTGCCGGTGCTGGAGGACGACGGCCTGGTCCTGACCGAGACTGGCGCCATCCTGCTGCACCTTGCGGAAAGGTCCGGTCGGCTCACCCCCGACGACGCGGACGGCCGCGCCCATGTGCGCCAGTGGCTCTTCGCCGCGCTGGCGACCGTCGAGGGCCCGATCCAGCCCTTAAAGCTGATGGACATGGGCGCCATGGGCGATCCCGGCGAGACGCGCGGCTTCCTGGTCGGCTGGATCCACCGCGTGCTCGGAAACCTGGACCGCCGCCTGGAAGGCCGCGACTGGATCGCGACGGACGGCTTCACCGTCGCCGACCTGCTGCTCGCCTCGGTGCTTCGCCAGATCCGCCACGACGACCTGATGGCCGCCTATCCGAACGTCGCCGCCTTCTACGCCCGGGCCCATGCCCGCCCCGCGTGGCGGCGCACCCTGGGGCTCTATGCGGAACGGCTGGGGACGACGGTGGAGAAGATCGCCTAGCCGTCGGTTTCGCGCCTATCTCTCGAACGCCCCAAGGATGGGGCAGGGTCCGTCGCTTGTCTCGGCGCACTGGCGGGCCAGCCGCTGAAGGGCCGCCCGCGCCTCGCTCAGCTGGGCGATCCTGAGATCCAGGGCAGCGATCCGCTCCAGCGCCAGTTCGCGGGCGCGCGCGCGGTCGTCGCACTCGTCGAGCGCCAGCAGCTCTCCGATCTGCTCAAGCGTGAAGCCAGCCGCCTGGGCCGACCGGATGAAGCGCAGGCGGGCGAGGTCAACCTCGTCGTAGGTCCGCACGCCGTCCGAACGCGGCGTGCGCATCAGGGCGCGCCGCTGGTAGTAGCGCACGGTCTCGACCCCCACGCCGCCCTGCCGCGCGAGCCTGCCTATGGTCATTCCGGACATGGCTTGACTCCGTACCATGGTACGGACCCTACATGGGGCGCGGTCCGTTATCGGCAAGCCCGGAGAATTCGATGCCCAGCCCCCACAAGACCGCCACCCTCTACCGCATGGTCATGCCCGACCACGTCTGTCCCTATGGCCGCAAGTCGCTCTGGCTGCTGCGCCGCAAGGGCTATCGGGTCGACGACCGCTGGCTGACCACGCGCGGCCAGACCGACGCCTTCAAGGCCGACCACGGGGTGAAGACCACGCCCCAGACCTTCATCGACGGCGTGCGGATCGGCGGTCACGACGACCTGCGCCGCCACTTCGGCCAGCGCGTGCCGGAGGAGGGCGCGACCAGCTACTGGCCCGTCATCGCGGTCTTCGCCGTGGCGGCCCTGATCGCATCGGTCGTGGTCTGGTGGCAGGAGGGCTGGGTGGTCGCCAGCTTCCCGCCGACCTTCATCTCGATCAGCATGTGTCTGCTGGCGATGCTCAAGCTTCAGGATCTCGAGAAGTTCTCGACCATGTTTCTGAACTACGACCTGCTGGCTCAGCGCTGGCCCTGGTACGGCTACATCTATCCCTTCGCCGAGCTCGGCGCCGGGGTCCTGATGCTGGCCGGCGTCCTGACCTGGCTCTCGGCGCCCGTCGCGCTCGTGATCGGGACCATCGGCGCCGTTTCGGTCTTCAAGGCCGTCTACATCGACCGCCGCAAGCTGAAGTGCGCCTGCGTCGGCGGCTCGTCCAACGTGCCGCTGGGCTTCGTTTCCCTGACCGAAAACCTGATGATGATCGGCATGGCCATCTGGATGCTGGCCATGCCGATGGGGGGCTGAGCCTCAGTCCCTCAGGTTCGCCGGGACCCGGCCGCCGTTCTGGGCCAGGCGGGTCATGACCTGGCGGTGCAGCCAGATGTTCATCGACGCCGAGTCGTTCATGTCGCCGGTGTAGTTCAGCTCCTGGGCCAGTTCCTTGCGGGCCGCCAGGCTGGAATCGATGTCCAGCAGCTTCATCAGGTCGACGATGGAGGTGCGCCAGTTCAGGTCCTGGCCCTTCTCGGCCAGCTTGCGGTCGAGGATGGCCTCGACGTCGGCGTCGTCCAGCCGCGTCGGGATCGGCGACGCGGGGGTCTGGGGCGTAGGCGTGGCGGTCGGCCGCGGCTGCGGCGTGCGCGCCTTGTCGTCGTCCTTGTCCCGGTCGCGGCCGAAGATCTTGCCGAAGATCGAACCCAGAATGCTCATCGCTCATCCTCACTGACGGCCACCTCGGCCGCCCAGCCCAAACGAGGGCGCTGCGATTTGGATGCGAAGGAACCCGAGGCCAACCTTGGCGGTTGCCCGGCTCGCAATCCGGGGCAGGGCGCGCTAGTCAGGCTCCACCATGAGCGGGGCCTCCCCGCCATCCTTACCGGCTCAGGGCGAGAATAGATGACTCAGTGGGTGTACGGCTTCGGCGGCGGGTCCGCCGACGGCGACGCGTCGATGAAGAACCTTCTCGGCGGCAAGGGCGCGAACCTCGCCGAGATGTCGTCGCTGGGTCTGCCGGTGCCGCCGGGCTTCACCATCACCACCGAGGCCTGCGTCCACTACTATT
>CBIHLR010000185.1:0-3144 GCA_966210875.1 uncultured Brevundimonas sp.
GGCTACGCCGACGCCTCGAAGGTGCCGCCGGACTGGCACGGCTGGCTGCACTACACCTTCGACCTGCCGCCGACCGAGGAGCCGCTGCCGCGCAAGGCGTGGGAGCGCGAGCACATGCCCAACATGAGCGGCACGCCGCTGGCTTGGCGTCCGCCCGGCTCGCTGGCGCGCGAGGGCGAGCGCCCGGCCGCCACGGGGGACTACGAGGCCTGGAGGCCGGAATGAATCGCGGGCGCTGGGTCGCGAGCGGAGCCGTCGTCGCCATCCTGATGGCGGGACTGGCCGTTGCGACTCCGGCGCCCGTGCCGCCCGCCGACCCGATCGGCGACGTCATCGCCCAGCCGCCGGTTCAGCCGGCGCCCCAGCAGGAAACGCCCCCGCCCGCGCCGGGCGACGTGCCGATTGTGATCCAGCCCGGTCCTCCCCCGGCTCCTGAGGAACTGATCGTCGAGGTCGAGCCCATTGAGGTCGAGGAGGTCGAGGAGGAGGCCGAGGACGAGCCGCCCGCGACCGAACTCCCGGAAACCGCCCCGACGCCGCAGCTGCCGCGCCAGCGCCGCCAGGTCGCGATCATCCAGGCGCTGGACAAGGTCACCGCCGAGACCATCCGCTTCGAGGCGCCCGTGGGCCAGCAGCGCCGCTGGCGCGGCCTGGTGTTCCGCGTCCGCGCCTGCGAGGCGACGGCGGAAGACGAGGCGCTGCGCGATTCCATCGCCTACCTCGAGATCACCTCCCAGCCCCGTACCCGCGAGGGCCGGGCCTCCTCGCGCGAGGTGTTCCAGGGCTGGATGTTCGCCTCGGCGCCGGGCCTGAACCCCATCGAGCACCCGCTCTATGACGTCTGGGTGATCTCCTGCCAGACGCGCGAGCCCGCGGCGCCGGCCTCCAGGCGGTAAAAGTCCGCGTCCAGGCCGACAGCCCGGGTCAGTCGCCGGCGGTAGTCCGCGCGTTCGATTTCGACCGCACCCAGGCCCTCTAGGTGCGGTGTCTGGAACTGGACATCGAGCAGGCCGAAACCACCGACCCTGAGCCGGGCGATGAGATGGACCAGGGCCACCTTCGAGGCGTCCCGGGCCAACGAGACCATGCTCTCCCCGAAGAAGGCGCCGCCCAGCGCCACGCCGTACAGGCCGCCGCAGAACTCCGCGCCGCGCCAGCATTCGACGCTGTGCGCGAAGCCCGCCTCGTGCAGCGCGAGATAGAGCTGCCGGATGGCGGGATTGATCCAGGTGTCCTCGCGGCCGGGTCCGGGCGCGGCGCAGGCGTCGAGCGTGCGCTCGAAGTCGCCGTCGAGGCGCACCTCGAACGGATCGGCACGGACGGTGCGGCCTAGACGACGGGGCAGGGCCGGCGCGTCCAGTGGGATGATTCCCCGCTGAGGCGGGTCGACCAGATAGATGGTCGGGTCATCGCGGCTTTCGGCCATGGGGAAGACCCCCACGGCGTAGGCCCCCAGCACCTCCTGGATGGAGAGGCTGGTCATCGATGCGGGCCTAGCTCTGTCGCGCGGCCCACTTTTCCAGCCAGTGGATGTCGTAGTCCCCCGACAGGATGTCCGGCTCGGCCAGCAGCTTCTGGAAGAGCGGAATGGTGGTGTCGATGCCGCCCACGACCATTTCGCCCAGGCTGCGCTTGAGGCGCGCGATACACTCCTCACGGTCACGGCCGTGGACGATCAGCTTGCCGATCAGGCTGTCGTAGTAGGGCGGGATCGAATAGCCCGCGTAGAGCGCGCTATCGAGACGGACGCCCAGGCCCCCCGGGGCGTGGAAATCGTCGACCAGGCCCGGTGAAGGCGTAAAGGTCTTGGGGTTCTCGGCGTTGATCCGGCACTCGATGGAGTGACCCTCGAAGACGATGTCTTCCTGGGTGAAAGACAGCGGCAGGCCCGCGGCGATGCGGATCTGCTCGCGCACCAGGTCGACGCCGGTGATCATCTCGGTGACCGGGTGCTCGACCTGGAGGCGGGTGTTCATCTCGATGAAGAAGAACTCGCCGTCCTCCCAGAGGAACTCGATGGTGCCGACGCCGAGGTAGCCGATCTTCTTGATGGCGTCGGTGACGGTCTTGCCGATCTTGGCGCGGCCCTCGGCCGACAGGGCCGGGGAGGGAGCCTCTTCCAGGACCTTCTGGTGCCGGCGCTGGAGCGAGCAGTCGCGCTCGCCCAGGTGCACAACGTTGCCGTGGCTGTCGGCGATCACCTGGATTTCGATGTGGCGGGGCTTCTGGAGATAGCGCTCCATATAGACCGCGCCGTTGCCGAAGGCCGCTGTGGCCTCGGTCTGGGCGGTCTGGACGGCCTCGACGAGGTTGTCCGCGGTCAGAGCCACCTTCATCCCGCGCCCGCCGCCGCCGGCGGCCGCCTTGACGATGAGGGGAAAGCCGATGGCCTTTGAGGCCTCGATGGCCGCCTCGACCGTCTCGACCTCGCCTTCTGAGCCCGGGACAACCGGGATGCCCGCGTCCTTGGCCGTCTGCTTTGCGGTGATCTTGTCGCCCATGATCCGGATGTGATCCGGACGCGGACCGATGAAGGTCATGCCGTGGGCTTCGACGATCTCGGCGAACTTGGCGTTCTCCGACAGGAAGCCATAGCCCGGGTGGATGGCCTGGGCGCCGGTGATCTCAGCCGCGGCGATGATCGAGGGGATGTTCAGATAGGAGCGGCCGGCCGGCGCCGGCCCGATGCAGACGCTCTCGTCAGCCAGGCGCACGTGCATGGCCGAGCGGTCGGCCTCGGAGTGCACCGCGACGGTGGAGATGCCCATCTCCTTGCAGGCGCGGTGGATGCGGAGCGCGATCTCGCCCCGGTTGGCGATCAGGACCTTGTCGAACATCGGCTGCTCCTATTCGAGCAGGAGCAGGGCTTCGCCGAACTCCACCGGTTGCGCGTCGCCCACCAACACCTCCAGCACCTTGCCGTCACGCGGTGCGGCGATGGGGTTCATCGTCTTCATGGCCTCGACGATGAGCAGGGTCTGGCCGGCCTTGACCGTGTCTCCCGGCTTCACGAACGGATCGGCACCCGGCGTGGCCTGCAGATAGACGGTGCCGACCATCGGCGACTTGACCTCTTCCCCCATGCGCGGGGCCGGGCCGGCGGGGTCGGTGGACATGGCGGGCGCGCTGGCCGGCGCGCCCGCC